>NZ_JARDJH010000003.1:0-274872 GCF_039907755.1 Pseudarthrobacter sp. CC12
CTTCGTCACAGCTTGCCGCTGGGCCATCGTTAGCTCCATGAAAACGGGCATAACCTGCACCCGCTGCCATCACCCTTCACCACGCCGCTAAACGGAGGTTTCAAATGAGGCAACGAATCCGGCAACGCGGAGGTTTTCAATGAGTCAACGCGGGGTCTTTACGCCCTGGCCACACGTTATTAAAGTGGGACGGGTCATAGTCCGGATGGGCGCTTGGGCGTCCGGGAAGGGGGATTGCGCATCACCGCTGACCGATACCAGAAGACAAGTGACCACTACGTTCAAGGCCCCTCCTAGGAGGGGCCTTCCCTTTGCCGGCGGCGGCATGGAGCTTACCGGACCAGTTCCATCAGCCAGAGACGGAGGAACCGCCGTGCCGAGCCCGTGTCACTGAGGACTGTGGTTACGTCAGGGGCCAGGGCGGTGCGGGCTCCGCATACTTGGTGATGGCGGCTTTGGCCTGCTCGTGCCGGGAGTCGCTGGACATGAGCATGTCCTGCTCCATGAAGCTGAATCCAAACAGTCCATTAACCTTGAGTTCCGCCATCTTGGCGTCATTGAAGAACCCTGCCATGTCGGCATCATAAACGGCCAGGGAATTGTTGTCGGGCTTGTAGTGCGCCAAGAGAGAAAAGCCGTTCCCGTAACCATGCAAGGCCTTCACCATCCAAGTGGACTGCTCAACGTTCCCGGTGTTCCCCATGGCTTGGAACGACTGGAAGTCGGATTCGTCCATGACGTCCTTAAAGTAGGGAAGCATTGACCTTCCGCCCCCACGGGAAGGGTCATCAAAGGTTGCGGCCCACCCTCCCCAAGATAGCGCGACCTTTGAATTCGGGGCGTACTTATGGAAACTGGCTTTGGCCTCGCGGTAGGCATCCTTCAGGGCCTTGTAATAGTCCTGGCCGGTGTCCCAGTAGTTACCGTCCTCCCGGCAGGGGTAGGTCTGAAATTCGGTGAACATGGAGACATACAAGGGAGGGCCGTCTGCCGCGCCGCCCGTATTCTTCGCCAGCCGCACCATGTCGGCCTGGAACTCGTTGGAGAGAGGATAACTGGCTCCGCAGACCGCTCCGTACTTTGTCTGCACCATTCCCGAGTCGGGCCATCCCTTCGGACCCCAGGTATCAGTTGTGTAGCCGTCCCAGATAACCAGGTGCATTGCCTTCCCGGCGGCATAGATCTGTGGGGTCACGGCCGTGCGGAATTTATCGAAGAACGCCATGTCCGTGCGGTAGTTGTACCAACTGGTAATCATGTTGACAGGCACTTCCCGGACGATCGGCTTGTCGAGGGCGCCATAGGCCTGCGAACCCACACCAAAAAGAAAACCGCCATGAACGTGCTTTGACTGATTGCCGGGGGACGCAGGGGTCTTGGAGGGACTGGGCGCCGGTGGCGACGGAATGCACCCTGAAAGGAAGAGGCCTGCGGCAACTAGCACCGTGAGCAAACGCCAGGACAGTGCGATTGACTCAACGCGCGGTCCACCGTGGGATGGATCGTGGGGGAGATATCTCCAGCGCCGTATATGGTCCATGATGATCCATCCTCCTGGGACCCGGGCAGGAGACTATGGATCGAATGCCCGGGCTGCAGACCCCTGGCGCCGCTCAAGGGTCATGCGATGACAACAAACATTGCCGTACGTATCAGTCCCAGTACTGTAAGTTCCGACACTGTCGATATTGCCCCTTGAACCGGCATGCCGCCACAGCGGCGGCCCCTGAAGATGCGGATGCCCGGCAAATTAGGGGGGACTTTGCGGCGTCAGGGCCAGTGCTCGGGCAATGACGCCAATGCCGTACCCTTATGGGGATAATCCTGTTGTTCGGGCGGACACCTGGGAGGCCCTGCCCGGCGGCCTGCCAGGAACGTGCCTCCCTCGGTCTCATAAAGGGTCAGAAAATTGACAACCACAGTCTCTCAGGCACCCAAGCTTGGTCCGTTCGAGAACCTGGGCTGGACAGCCCTGTCCATCGCCGCCGCTGCGCTATTGCTCCCGGCAATTGGAGTCAAGGCATTGTCCAGCACAGTGCTTCCCAGGGCTGCGGGCGACGTCGACGACAGCCATTACCTGATCCAGTAGCAGCATAGATTCTGCCAAGGATTTGGCACTGCAGCCCTGCGTGGGTCCCGGTGCTGACCGCCGACTTGGCCGGGTACTTCCTGCCGGGCTGACACGCACCGGCGGACCCAGCGCCATAACTCTTTCCATTTCCAAAGTACCCCGTTATGGGGGCCTTGCCGCAAGGCCCCGGGGGTGCCGCATACTGGCGGTCGGAAACGTGGACAGGGGGCAACATGCACGACGTAGTGATTGTGGGGTGCGGGCCCACGGGGCTGATGCTGGCGGGGGAACTGCGGCTGGCGGGGGTGGACGCAGTGGTGCTGGAGCGGCGCGCGTCCCAGGAACTGGCCGGTTCCCGCGGCGGGGGAATCCATTCGCGCACCATCGAACTGCTGGACCAGCGCGGCATTGCGGACCGGTTCCTCGCCGCGGGCAAGACGGTCCAGACTGCATCCTTCGGCAATACCCAGCTGGATTTGGGCGGCCTGCCCACCCGCCACCCGTACACGCTGGCGCTGTTCCAGAACCACATTGAGCAGCTGCTGCTCGAGTGGGTGCAGGGTCTGGGCGTGGAGATCCGGCGCGGCGTTGAGGTCACCGGAGTATCGCCGGACGACGACGGCGCAGAGGTCCAGCTGGCCGGTAGTGGGCCCGTGCGGGGCCGCTACGTTGTGGGCACCGACGGCGGGCGCAGCGTGGTGCGGCGGTCCGCCGGCATTCCCATGGTGGGCCCGGACGCTACCCGGAGCAGCCTGATCGCCGAGGTGAAGGTGGCCGGGGAACCGGGCCAGCAGGGGAAGGTGGATGCGCGCGGCATCCACGGGCTGTACCCGATGGGCGGCGGAATGGTCCGGGTGGTGGTCACCGAAGCCTCCCTGGGGCCGGCCACCGAGCCCACCTTGGCAGACCTGCGGGAGGCCCTGACAGAGGTCTTCGGCACCGATTTCGGCGTGCACAGCCCCACCTGGCTCTCACGCTTCACGGACGCCACCCGGCAGGCGGGGGCGTACCGGAAGGGCAGGGTGCTGCTGGCCGGGGATGCCGCCCATGTCCACTCACCGACGGGCGGGCTCGGCATCGGCCTGGGGCTGCAGGACGCGGTAAACCTCGGCTGGAAACTGGGGCACGTGGTGCGCGGCGTCTCCAGCGAGGATCTGCTGGACACGTACCACGCTGAGCGGCACCCGGCGGGGGAGCGGGCCCTTAAGTACACCATGGCGCAGTCCCTCTTCCAGAAGGCCGATCCCCGGCAGGAAGCCCTCCGGGACCTGCTCGGCGAGGTGCTCAGCGTCGATGGCGCCGGCACGCCCATCGCGGCGCTTATCACCGGACTCGACGTCGCCTACCACCCTGGCCCGGGCCACCCGCTCCTGGGCCGCCGGATGCCGGACCTGGACCTGGCCACCGCGGCCGGGCCCGCCACCGTGTATTCGCTGCTGCACAGTGCCCGGCCCCTGCTGCTGGAAGTCGGCGGCCCGGCGCTGGAGCCCGGCTCCTGGGCCGGGCGTGTGGTGCACACCCGCGCAACGTACGACGCCGCGTGGCAGCTTCCCGTCCTGGGGGCCGTTGCTGCGCCCACGGCAGTCCTGGTCCGGCCCGACGGCTACGTCGCGTGGGTGGGGCAGGGCTCAGCGGACGGGCTCACCGAGGCCCTGCCCAAGTGGTTCGGCCCGGCAGGCCCGTGAGGGCCCAAAGTCCGTCCCGCGCCACGGATGCATTAATTGGGGGAAATTGAGCAAAATCTGCGGGAGCACCCTCTATTGCCGGCAGTCACGGTTTGTTAGGCTGAGGTCCGGGTCAGGCAGGTGGCCTCACTGTTGCCGCCTAGGGAAACCCTTTCTACCGCCGCCCGCCATTCGGTGCGGGATCGAGAAACTATTCTTGGGCAAGCAACCGTCCGCAAAGCTGACGCGGATGTGGCCCAGGGTATCCATTTTTCGGGGGTGGGCCACATCCCGTCGTTCGTTCCGGGGGCCAGCAGCGTGGCTGGCTCCCGGGCATCCCGCAACCTTCAGTCGTCGAAGTGCGCCTTGACGGACACTGGGCCGGAAAAGCCGCTGACCAGTGCTTCTGCAATCTCGTTGAGCTTCCGATTCCGGGTGCTTGACGCGCTGCGGAGAAGCTCAAAAGCCTGGTCTTTTCTGCAATTGTTTTGGGCCATGATGATTCCGCAGGCAACGTCTATGACCGTCCTCGTATCCATCGCCGCCTTCAAATTTTCTGCGCGCTGGTCTGCCGAGGCAATCCGCACCGCGAGCCGCAGCGCCTTGCCCGCCATCTCGCCGAACCTCATGGCGTCGGCCACGGCCGGCTCATCGAAGAGCCCGCTGACGGGAGCGAAGAAGTCCAGGACCGCGCCGCCGTCGTCCTCCAGCTTCATCGGGATACCCAGGGAACTGGCGACGCCCGCGGCTGAAAGGGCCTTGCCGTATTCGGGCCACCGCTGGTCCACCGGTACGTCTCCCAGCAGGACCGGAACGCCGGTGTCCAGGGCCTCGATGCAAGGCCCGTCTCCCAGTGATTGTTCAATCCGGTCCAGCACAACCGCCCGGCCGCTGCTGCCGCCGATGGTGACCGTGCGCTTGCGGCGGTGGAGCGTTACCGCGCACTCGATGGGCTGTCCCGTGCTTTTGGTCATGGTGGCTGCCGCAAACCCGGTGAGATCGTCGAGCACGGATTTGATGTCCTCCATGCCGGCGATGAGGTCCACGAGCTCTTCCAGGTCTTCTGCCTTGTCCTGTTCCACCATGTCTTCAATGTAGGAGGGGCGGCCAGCCCCCACAAGGGCCCCGCTCCCAGCTTCCGCCCAGCCGCGGGTCAGCGCAGTTATGGAAACGTTATATATGCTTGCTTAGTGGTTTTGAGGTCAAGCAGCGTAAATCTGTCAGTATCAGCCGGACCGGCAGCACCCCCCGCGGGGCTCCTGGCCGGGCGCAAGCATGCCCTGGATGGGCTCCGGATCATCGCCGTGGCCGGTGTCTTCTTCTTCCACACGGCCACCGACTCAATGCCGGGCGGATCCATCGGCGTGGACGTGTTCTTCACCCTCAGCGGCTTTGTGATCACACTCCTGATCATGAAGGAGTGGATCGCCACCGGACGGCTGCACCTTGGCATCTTCTACGCCAAGCGCCTGGCGCGGCTTTGGCCCGCGCTCCTGGCGCTCTGCGCAGTGATTGTCACCGCGGGCCTTCTGTTCCCCGCCTCCGGCTGGGGCGGCCAGGCGGGATTCGTCCTTCCCGCCGCCGCCTATGTGATGAACCTGGCCCACTTCGGCGTGTTCGGCGACTCCATTGCCGGCGAAACCCTGGGTCCCACCTGGACCCTCGCCGTCGAGGAACAGTTCTACCTGGTGTGGCCGCTGCTCCTGCTGGGGATGCTCCGGTTTTGGAAAGTCCGCACAGCAGCCTTCGCCACCATGGGCATGGCTGCCGCTTTCGTGCTGAACCGCTTCCTGCTGGTCAATGCCGGCCAGCCTCTGGACCGAATCTACAACGGACCGGACACCCGGGCCGACGAACTGCTGATCGGCTGCGCCCTTGCCCTGCTGTTCACCGCGGTCCGAGAGGGCTCCAGGTTGCACCGCGCCTTGGCATCGGCTGCCCGCTGGGGCGCTCCGCTGGCCGGAGCCACCTTGGTGGCGGCCCTGTTCCTGCTGAAGGAACCCGATGCCCCCGGAGCCTGGTTCAACACCTTCTGGACCGTGGGACCCACGGCGCTCGCCCTGGTTTCGGCCGTACTCATCGGCTCGCTTGTCCTCCAGCCGGCCGGGTTCTTGTCCCGCATCTTCAGCCATCCGTGGCTGGCACGTCCGGGCCGCGACCTGTCCTACGCCATGTACCTTTGGCACCTGCCGGTCTACCTGTTGCTGATGCCGCTGGTCCCGGCGCTGCCCCTCCGCATCGCGCTGACGGCGGTGCTGACGGTGCTGCTGGCGTACGGATCGTTCCGCAGGGTGGAACGGCCGCTCCGGCTCTGGGCGAACCAAAAGCTGGAACCCGTCGTCGTCCGTTCCACCCGGGAACCAGCCAAGGAACCCGTGACGGCCTCAGCCGGCTAGGCCCACGCCCCCTCCGTCCACCGGTCCGCAGTTCAGCTCTTCCTGATGGGCGGCAGTCCCAGCTGCGGCCTGCCCTCTGATCCATGCTCCGGGCTGGAGGCCGAACAGTCCGTGCAACAAGCCTCCTGCCGGTCACCAGCGGCATCCGCCTGCTGCGGCACAGCGCAGCAGGCGTCCCCGCGCCAGGCGTTGATGCCCTCGCGGACGGCGATGGCGGCGATGACAAGCGCTGCTCCGGCGTCTGCCCACCACCAGCCCAGGGTGCTGTTCAGGACGAGCCCGACCAACAGCACCGCGGAGAGGTACGTGCACAGGAGCGTCTGCTTGGAGTCAGCGACGGCCGTCCTGGACCCGAGCTCCCGCCCGGCGCGGCGCTGTGCCCAGGAGAGCACGGGCATGATGGCCAGGCTCAGCGCCGCGATAATGATGCCCGGCAGGGAATGCTGCGCTTCGCCGCCCCCGGCCAGGGACCGGAGGGAGTCCGCGGCGACGAACGCTGCCAGTGCGAAAAACGATATGGCGATGATCCGCAGGGTCAGGTGTTCGCGGCGTTCGGGATCCTTGGCGGAGAACTGCCACGAGAGCGCCAGCGCTGAGGCCACCTCGATTACCGAGTCCAAGCCAAAGCCGATCAGCGCGGATGAATCCGCAGCGCCGCCGGCCCAGAGCGCCACGATGGCCTCGAGCACGTTGTAGGTGATGGTGGCTGCTGCGAAGAGCCTGATCCGCCGGCTTAGCATGCGCCGGCGGTCAGTGCCGGGTTCAGTAAGTGCCCCGGTCACGCCAGGCACTCCCCGTCAGGCGCGCAGCACGCAGGGTCAACGGCCAGGACAACGTTCAGCAGGTCCTTGATGCCATGCCCGATCCGCGCGTCCGCCAGTTCGTACCGGCTCCGCCGCCCGTCCGGCACGGCAACCACCAGGCCACAGCCGCGCAGGCAGGTCAGGTGGTTGGACATGCTTTGGCGGGACACGGCCAGGCTGTCCGCCAGGTCGGACGGGTAGGACGGGGCTTCCGCAAGGGCCAGCAGCACCCGCGCACGGGTGGGGTCCGAAACGGCATAACCGAAGCGGGCCAGCACGGGAGCGTGAGTCAGAGTCTCCATGCTCCCAAAAGTACAGCGGTGCCTGTATTCAGGCAAAGCTGGATTGTGCCCGCGAGATGGCACTTAGTGGCAGTCCCGGCGGCAGCCGCGATTGCCGTCAACTGCCATCCCGCGAGGGGCGTGGGGCTAGTAGCCGACCGGGTTGGCCGACTGGCAGGTCTGGTCGCTGCCGGTCTGTGCCACCACGCTGCCGGTGGAGTCTGCGGACGGCGGTGCGGCGGGCTTGGTGCCGGTGGCAAAGTCCGTGCCTGCGTACAGTTGCACGCCCTGGATGTTCGCCACCTGCTGGACGCTCGTGGCCGGCAGGCCGAACAGTGCCGCGACATCGGCTGCCACGTCCTCGAACCCGGCGGAGTAGTACACCATGGTCTGGCTTTGCGCCTGGGCCTGCAGCTTGGTCACCTTGGTGAAGCCGGCGTCGGAGAGCAGTCCGGCAATCGCGGTGCTCCGGCCAGCCACCCCGGTGCCGTTGGCGATGGAGATCGGCTGCAGCGACTTGTCGTAGGCCGGTGCCGCGGGGGTTGCGGGCGCCTCCGTGGGCGCCGCGGGGGCGGGCTGGCTCAGGTCCGGGCTGTTGCGGAGGGCAGCGAAGAAGTTGGACGCCGCCGGTTCATCGAGGGTCAGCCGGTTGGGGTCCTGCGGGGACGGCACCGTGGGGGTGGTGATGAAGTTGATGTTGGCGGGATCGATGTTCTTCAGCCGGTTGGCGATGGTGAGCAGCGACGGGATGGAGGACAAACCCGAATCCACCGTGAGGTTCTTGGTGATCGTGTCGGCGATGGTCAGCGTCTTCTGGGGGTTGCCCAGGGTTCCTTCGGACTTGAGCTTGCGGCTCAGCGAGGCCAGGAAGGCCTGCTGTGCCTGGATGCGGCCCAGGTCCCCACCATTGGCGAAGGCGTGCCGAGTGCGCAGGAACGCCAGCGCCTGGTCGCCCTGCACCTGCGACTTGCCGGCCGGCAGGTCCAGATGCGAATCGGGATCGTTGACGGCAGCGGTGACGCAGACCTCCACGCCGCCGACAGCGTTGGAGAGCTCCTTGACCGCGTTGAAGTCCGCCATCATGAAGTGGTCCACTTCCAGGCCCGTGAGCTTGTTCACCGTATCCACCGCGCAGCCGATGCCGGCCTGGGCCATGGCGCTGTTGATCATCGCGCTCTTCTGCTCGGGATATGCCTGGTTGGTCTTGGAATCCGTGCACGCCGGAACGTCCACCATCAGGTCGCGCGGGAAGCTGACCACGTTGACGTGCTTGTTGTCCGCCGAGATGTCCAGCAGCATCATCACATCAGACTGGCCGTAGCCGGAGGACTGGTCCGCGGTGCCGTACTGGCTGTTGTTTCCGCTCCGGGTGTCCGAGCCCAAAACCAGGATCTGCAGCCGGTCCGTGCTGTCATTGACGGCACCTTCGGTCCGCTGGCCGCCGGCGGTCAGCTCGGAGGTGCTGATATTGGACTGCAGGCGCCAGGCCCAGTAGCCGCCGAACGCCAGGACGCCCAGGAGCAGCACCGACACCACGGCGGTGACGGCTTTGACCCAGCGGGGAGCGCGGCGGAAAGGCCGACGGCGGCGCGAACTGGCGGCGTACAGCTCACCCTGGCCGGGGTAGGCGGGGGAGTTGGCGGCGTCCTGTTCCGGGCCGCGGGATTTTTTGGAACCGAACACGAAAAAATGACCTTCGGGAGGGGACAGGTTTCCGCTACGGTACACGCCGAAGCTGGCAATTCGCCCAGAACCGTGGCGGTGACGGGTGTCCCGGCGCCCCGGCCGGGGCGCGGGGGCGTACTCTTTCTTCTCGGCGGGACCCGCCCCCGGAGATGGGCCCGGCCGTGGGAAAGCCCGGGTGTGCAGGCTGAGGAACGGACAAATGGATACAGGACAAAAACAGGGCGGAACGGGCCGGCCTGGCCGCCGCGGGCTGGGCAAACTGGCGGTGTGGCTGGAGGACGACTCCCCGGGACGCCTCCGCCCGCTGATCCTGGCGGTGGTCCTCACGCTCTCGGCGATCGGACTCGTGGAGGTGGCATCGGCGTCGTCGGTGGAATCCGTGGCCGCAGGAAACAACCCGTATGACCTTCCGCTCAAGCAGGCCATGTGGACCGTGGCCGGCGTGGTGATCATGCTGGCGCTGGCCCGCACATCCGTGCGGCGGATCCGGTGGCTGGGCTGGCCGCTGCTGATCGGTTCCCTGTTCGCCCTGGTGCTGGTGTTCACGCCGCTGGGCATGTCCGTGAACGGCAACCGGAACTGGCTGAGCGTGGGCGGCTTCACCGCCCAGCCCTCGGAGTTCGCCAAACTGTCGCTGATTGTGTGGGGCGCCTGCATCCTGGACCGGAAGCAGGCCCTGCTGGGGCAGTGGAAACACGCGGTCATCCCGCTGGCGCCGGCCGGAGCGCTGATCATGGGCGTCGTGGCGCTGGGGCATGACCTGGGGACCACCATGATCATCATGCTGATCCTCGCCGCCACCATGTTCTATGGCGGCGTGCGGATGAAGGTGTTTTCCGTGGCCGGGCTCATCTGTGTGGCGGCGGCCCTGATACTTGCGGCCACCAGCGGCAACAGGATGGGGCGGATCTCCTCCTGGCTGGGTATGGGCTCCGACGAGGACGCCCAGGGCATGGGTTACCAGGCGCAGCACGGGGCCTACGCGCTGGCCTCCGGCAGCTGGTTCGGCGTGGGGCTGGGCCAGAGCCGGCAGAAATGGAACTGGATCCCGGAAGCCCACAACGACTTCATCTTCTCCATCCTGGGCGAGGAACTCGGCTTTGCCGGGTCGCTCCTGGTGCTGGGCCTGTTCGCCATCCTGGCCATTGCCGTGTTCAAGACCATCGCCCGCACCACGGACACGTTCTCCAGGACCGTCGCGTGCAGCATCATCACCTGGATCCTGGGCCAGGCGGTCATCAACATCGCCATGGTCAGCGGGCTGCTGCCGGTGATTGGCGTGCCGTTGCCGTTCATCTCCTACGGCGGCTCGGCCATGGTCTCCTCCCTCGCCGGAATCGGGGTGATCCTGGCCGTGACGCGCCCCGAAGGAACTGTTCCCCCTGGCCGCGTCGCAAGCCGCCGGGGCCGCGGCTTCCGCAGTGCCGGGCCGAAGGAGGCCACGCCAAGTGGTGCGTTGGCCGGCCGTACCGCGAATCAGGTCCGGGAGCATGCCCATCAGCGCTAGCGCCGCCGGGAGGGGTCCCGCGGCGCCCATGACCGCCATCCGCTTCATCCTGGCCTTCGGGATCATCAGCGCACTGATGGACATGGTGTACGAGGGCGCCCGCAGTGTCACCGGTCCGTACCTGGGCGCGCTGGGCGCGTCAGCGCTCCTGGTCAGCGTTGTCACCGGCGCCGGCGAGGCAGTCGCCCTGGTTCTCCGCCTGGTGTTCGGCCGGCTTGCGGACAATCCCGGGCTGCGGTGGGCGCTGGCGATCGGCGGATACGCCCTGACGGCCGTTTCCGTTCCGCTGCTTGGACTCACGGACGCGCTGTGGATCGCCTGCCTCCTGGTCCTGGCGGAGCGGCTGGGCAAGGCGGTTCGGAGCCCCGCCAAGGACACCATGCTGGCAGAGGCAGGATCCGCGATGGGCCAGGGGAAGGCGTTCGCGCTGCATGAGGCCCTGGACCAGGTGGGGGCATTGCTGGGGCCGCTGCTGGTGGGGGCGGCACTGGCCCTTTCGGGCAGCTACGGTCCGGGGTTCCTGTTGCTGGCTGTCCCCGGACTGGTGGCCATGATGATCCTCTTCTGGCTGCGGCGGAGGGTCCCTGACCCTGGCCTCTTCGAGCCGGCCGACGCCCGGGCCGTCGGTCCTGTTCCCGGCGAAAGCGGCCCTGTCCACGGCGATGCCGGCGCCGTGTCCGGCAAAGCCGCCGCCATGCCCCGGCAGTACTGGCTCTATGCCGCATTCAGCAGCCTGACCATGTTCGGCTACGCCACGTTCGGGCTGCTCTCATTCCATCTGGTGGCCGCCGGGCTCCTGCCGCCCGCCATGGTGCCTGTCCTCTATGCGGCAGCCATGGGAGTGGACGCCGTCGCCGCACTGGTTTCCGGCTGGCTCTTCGACCGGGTGGGGTTGAAAGTCCTCCTGGTCCTTCCCGTCCTGGCGGCTGCGGTGCCGTGGCTGGGTTTCAGCAACAACACGGCGCTGGCCGTGGCCGGCGTACTGGTGTGGGGAGCGGCCATGGGCGTCCAGGAAAGCACCATGCGGGCCGGCGTCGCCGGGCTGGCTCCGGTTGCCCGCCGGGGGAGCGCCTACGGGATGTTCACCGCGTGCTACGGCCTCGCGTGGCTGGCGGGAAGTATCCTCATCGGGTGGCTTTACGAGTACTCAACTCTTGCCCTCGCCGTTACCGTCACGGCTGTGCAGGCTGCCGCCATGGTGATCTTCGTCGTCGTCCGTCCCCATGCCGGACGCCCTGGACCGCAGTCTCCGGGAACCGAATCCTCCTAGGCAACCGCTCCGGCGACCTCCGGGCACTCAATGCAGCGGACGTCCGCAACCAGGGAACCGGCGTCGTCCTTTTGGAAGTGGGTGACGTGATTGGTGGTCCTGCCGCAGGTGGGGCAGAAGCTCTGGCTTTGTTTAGTCCACATGCATGAATAATACGGAAAGCCGCCGCAAACGAAAGATCAAGGACCAAAAGTATGTGGATCCCCGCATTCCCCGTGACCGGATCTTGACCAAACCTGCTGGCGATTCTTCAGGGAACACTGAGTTTCGCCGCGTAGCTTGGCCCCATCACGCAGTACGGAAGGAGCGCAGGACAATGACCATCACCGATTACATCGTGGCTCTCGGCGGCATGCTGGCTTCACTCGGATGTGCAGGACTCGTAGCCGCCGGCTTCATCAAGGCAGGGGCGCGGCACCAGGCGTAGCCCGGCCGGCCGGCTACGCGATCGCCGGGGGTTCGAAGCGCGTTCGGGGTGCGCCGCTGGGCATGGCCTTCAGGATGCTGTCCGCCACGCTGCGTACTTTGAGGTTGCGGTTCCTCGACGTTCCCGCCAGCCTGCTGAACGCCTCCGCGTAGGAGCACCGGTTCTGCGCCATGAGCACGCCGCAGGCAACGTCGATGCTGGTGCGGCTCTCCAGGACCTGCTTCAGGTTGTCGCCGGCGCGGATCACGCCGTGGACGTCCAGGGCCAGTTTCAGGCTGCGCGATGCCACCTCGCCGAACCACGCCGCCTCACTGGTAACCCTGGGGGTGAATGCGTGATTGGGCGGGCCCAGGAACACCAAGGCGGCCGAGACCCCCGGATGCAGCTCCAGGGGCAGGACCAGTGCTGCGCCAAAGCCCTGCTCCAGCAAGCGCCTCCGGTAGGCCTGCCAGCGTGAGCCTGCCTGGCTGACCACCGTGGGCGCGGCCAGGGTGGAGCCCAGCGCGGCCGGGCCGTCCGAGTACTCGTCTTCGGAGGCTGCAACGGCTGCCGCCTCCGTGGTGCTTCCCGCTGTGGCGGTGCTGCCCCGCTGCCGGTACAGCACCGCAGCACACTCAACCCCGGTTCCTGCCGTGCTGCTGAGCCAGCGGGCGGAGGCGTACGCAAGCTTTTGCAGGGATGCCGCCTCGTCGTCAGCCCCGGTCATCAGGTCCAGCAGGAACCCCTGCCGATCGGGCCCCTCATTGTTCGCCGGGCCATCAGCCACCCCGCACCCCCATCTGCCATTACCCCAAGGCCTTGCTGCCGGGGATTGCACAAAAACCTATTGGTCCGGGCCGGGGCGCGGCACGAGTAGCCGGTACTCTACTTTTCCCCCGGAGCCCTCGGAGATACCTGTTCGTTTCTTTTGCGGGGAGGTGGGCGGGCGGCAAGTGGGCTACCATGGGTTTGTTAGACGGCCAAGCAAGTAGGATATCGAAGGAATTCGCATGAACCCGCATGGTGCAGGCGAAAGCTACTGGTACCCACCTGCCGGGGGTGACCGGCCCGGAGCCGTCGACGTGATCAATGCTTTGCGGGAGTTCCGGACGTCGGAGAGCGCCATGAGACGGCGCACCCGCTCCTCGGCCGCGATGGGGGAGACCGACCTCCTGGCACTTCGGTACCTGATCGATGCGGAAGCGGCGGGTGTTGGCATTCGGCCCTCGCAGCTCGCTGCCCGCCTGGGTATTACCTCCGCGTCGATGACCGGCCTCGTGGACCGCCTGGTCGCTGCCGGCCACGTGATCCGCGAACCCCACCCCTCCGACCGGCGTGCCGTCATCCTTCGGCCCACCCCGGGAGCCGACGATGAGGTGCGGCACAACCTCAACCAGCTGCACAAGCGCATGCTGGAGGCCGCCGAGTCGCTCACGCCGGAGGAAATCACTGCCGTCATGAACTTCCTGCTGCGCATCCGTGAAGCGGTGGATGCCGTGGAATCGAGCCCGATTGCCGGACTCCGGTAGACAAGACGGTAATCCTAGTTAGACTAGCTACATTGTTTGATAACTATCGGATGGCGGGATCGCATGACTGCAGTACTTGAACCTCAGGCAGCGGAACAACCGATCCCTGTCCAGGCCCACGACGACTTCCAGCTCCAGCTGGCACTGATGGAGCCGGGGGAGCCCGCAGCCCCCGCGCTGCCGGACGAGCCTGGCGGGCCTGTGGACCTTGATGAGCCGGCCGCGCCTTTCCACTGCGGCGTGGCCATGACCGCCGGACCCGTCCCCATCGCATCCCTGGGATGGGCGCCCCTCGAGCTCGCCTCATCCGAATGGTCCTGCACCTGCGGCTACACCATGGACAGTGCGCCAGCCGGTGACCCGCTGGAATCCGTCCGGCTGGCATCGGCCAGGGTGGAGAGCCTTCAGTGGGAACTTGACACGGCCCAAGAACAGTTCGAGAACGCCGTCAGGAGCGCTTCGAAGCGAGGTGCCGAAGGGGAAGCCCTGGGCAGGGCCGCCGGCCTGAGCGCGGCGGAACTCCAGGACGTCCTCGCCGGCGGCACTGGGTTGCTGTAAGTCCCGGGCAAAGTCCGGAAAGCTCCTGACAGACCGAAGTGCAGCCATCCGTATGTTCAGATGCAGCTGCACTTCGGGCTGTTGGAAGCGGAAGAAAAGCGGTGGCGGCCTGCTCTGGCCCGAATTGTGGGCGCGGCGAGCGGCCGGGAGTTTTAGGCAGCCAGCCGCACCGGCGCGGTGCGCGGATGCCGGCGGCCAGCGAGCACGCTGATGGTGCAGGGTGCCTGGTCGGGATCGATCCTCGCGGGCAGCTGCCTCGTTTCGGACGAGGCGTGGAGCATTTCCAGCGCCTCCGCATCCACCCAGGCGCCAGAGATATCAAGCTCCAGGTCCAGGCCTCCCCTTAGGGAGTTGGCACGTTTTGCAACTACATAGAGGGCGTTGACGCTGTGGATGGTGATATGCCCCTTTGCAATCACCTGGGCCTTGCTGTGGTCCAGATCGACCCGGACCACGATGTTCAGCTTAGAGTTCAAGATGTAAAGCCTTCCCCGGCATTGGCTGCGACGCTGCAGCTTCTTGCATGACCTATTTGCTTAAGCCTCAACCAGATTAGGCAACCAATGTGATGTGCGCAACACAGTGACGTTTGTTACATCGACGCCGGCGTTGGCCCTGCCGTGCCATTCCGTGATGAGATCAAGGCACGCCTCTTCCGCACCGCCCCCGAAGGACACGCAATGAGCAAAGAACAGCTGATCATTATCGGCTCAGGCCCCTCCGGCTACACCGCCGCCATCTACGCCGCCCGCGCCGGATTGAACCCCCTGGTGCTGGCAGGATCCGTGACCGCCGGCGGCGCCCTGATGAACACCACCGAGGTGGAAAACTTCCCGGGCTTCCCCGGCGGCGTCCAGGGCCCGGAGCTGATGGACGGGCTGCAGCAGCAGGCGGAAAAGTTCGGCGCGCGCATAGAGTACGACGACGCCACGTCCGTCGACCTGAAAGGTCCGGTCAAGCGCGTGGTCACCGGAGCGGGGGAGACGTACGAGGCCCAGGCCGTCATCCTGGCCACCGGCTCCGCCTACAAGGAACTCGGCCTGCCTGAGGAGAAAAAGTTCAGCGGCCACGGCGTCTCCTGGTGCGCCACCTGCGACGGGTTCTTCTTCCGCGAGCAGGACATCATCGTGGTGGGCGGCGGCGACTCCGCCATGGAGGAAGCAACCTTCCTGACCCGCTTCGGAAAGTCTGTCACCGTCGTGGTCCGCAAGGGCGAGCTCCGCGCCTCCCGGATCATGGCCCAGCGAGCCAAGGACAATCCCAAGATCCGCTTCGCCTGGAACTCCGCCGTGACGGCCATCCACGGCGACGGCAAGGTCAGCGGCGTGACCCTGACGGACACCCGTACCGGCGAAACCCGGCACCAGGACGCCACCGGCATCTTCGTGGCCATCGGCCACCTGCCCCGCACCGACCTGGTGGCCGGCCAGGTGGACCTGGACGACGAAGGCTACATCAAGGTGGACGCGCCCACTACGTGCACCAACCTGCCCGGCGTCTTCGCCTGCGGCGATGCCGTGGACCACCGCTACCGGCAGGCCATCACCGCAGCAGGCACCGGCTGCGCGGCGGCCCTTGACGCCGAGCGCTTCCTGGCCGCTCTGGAGGACGCCGCCAGCATCGCCACAGCCCTGGTGGAGGAGCCGACACACAACTAGAGGCTGTGCAGCGCGACTTAATGCTGTGCAGCGCGATGGCTCCCCAGGTCAGACGACTTCGGGGAGCCTTCCCGTTAAGACCGAAACCGGTGCTGAGGACCAGCGCTCGCGTTCCGGCTCGTATGAGATCACCATGGACGGGTCGCTCTCGCGCGCCTCGTCGATGGCCAGCAGCAGGGCGTCTTCCATGTGCCTGGCGTATTCCAGCCGCTCGGGCAGCGAACCCTCCAGACCGCCGTCGTCGATCAGCACGTGGCCCTTGCCGTCCACGATGACTTTCAATGAATACCCGCTGTCCTCGTGAAGGGACCCCCGGGTGGATGAAATTTCCGTGACCCGGTCTGCCCGGACCAACCCGTTGCCCAGCGTGCGGATCCACACTTCACCCATGAAATGACCTCCCCTTGGCTGTGGGCGCAGATCATCGGCGCCCCATAAGGCGAACGCTACTCCTTCGCGGGCAACTTGTGACCCCCGCAGTTTTACGGGGCCTGCCGCGCCAAAAGCCGGTGTTCGGCATCCACGGCCTCAAGCCAGGAGAGGTGGTGCCCACCCTGGAACTCTTCATGGCCCACAAGCATCCGCTGGACCGGGAGCCTGTCCGCGCCCTCTGGGAAAAGTTGCTGGACGGCGGCGGCCAAGGCGCGCTCCTCCAACGGGTCATTGACGTGCGCGGCAAGGAGCGGCGCGTTTTTTCCGCAGTCCAGGCCATTGCCGATCCTTCGGGCCACGTCGGGTACGTCCGCGGGTTCATGGTGGACGTGACCCAGAGCCTGCGGATCGAGTCCCAGCATGCGGCAGAGGAGGCCATTGGGGGGGCCTACGGACACAAGGCCCTGATCGAGCAGGCCAAGGGCGTTGTCATGGCGCTGCGGGGTGTGGACGGGCCGGCGGCGTTCCAGGTCCTGGCCACCAGGAGCCAGCACACCAACACCAAGCTGCGTTTTGTTGCAGAAGAACTGGTGAACGCCGCGGCGGACGGCAAGGCCGATGAACTGCTGGCGGGCTACTGATTCCCCGGCAGCATTCTCCCGGCCCGGCTCCCGCCGGCGCCCGTGGGACCTTCGGCACTTCCCGCCGTCGCACGCCCTGCGCGACTCTGGTTGCACGTCCGCTGGCGCCCAGCAGCCCCCTCCCTGCATCGATTGCTGGGTATCTGCCGTTTTGAGCGCTGTAAAAACGACCGGTACGAAGCAACCGATGCCGGATTAGGGGCGCTGCGGCGGGGGGGCCAGGCAACCGGTGAGGAGGGTGGCGATGGCAAACAGGACCAGTGCTGGCC
Organism: Pseudarthrobacter sp. CC12; assembly: GCF_039907755.1. Taxonomy (NCBI): domain Bacteria; kingdom Bacillati; phylum Actinomycetota; class Actinomycetes; order Micrococcales; family Micrococcaceae; genus Pseudarthrobacter; species Pseudarthrobacter sp. CC12. Next base: position 17,112 of record NZ_JARDJH010000003.1, read on the forward strand.
GCAGCGGCAACATAGGCTCCGCGATCATCAACGCCCTGCTGCTGTACGGGATCAACATCTGGCCCGGGTGGCAGGTGCTGCCGTTCCTGACGGCGGACATGGCAAGGGCCCTGGGCCTGATCAATGCCTCGTTGATCGCCGGCATCGTAGTGAACCTCGTGTGCGTGCTGATCCGCTCCAGGGCGCTGCTGGCACTGGGAAACCTTGTGGTCATAGGCATCGGGGTGGCCGCCATGCTGCGTCTCTGGGAAGTCTTCCCTTTCGACTTCGGCACTGCCTGGTCCGGCTGGCCCATCCTGGTGCGTGTCTTCCTGGTCCTCGGAATCGTGGGCTCGATCATCGGTGCCGTCGTGGAACTGGGGAACCTGTTCCGCGCCCTTGCCGGGCTGGAGCCGCGGGCACGCTGAGGGCCGGCCGAACCGCAGGACCATCAGGGCGGCCCCGGAAACTCCTGGCACCCCTGCCAATGCGGGAGGTCCGGATCGGGCGGCCATAGGATAAATCTAATGACTTCCCCGGACGACCCCGAGCCCTTCAACCTGCGCAGCATTGCAGTGGCCGCCTTCGGCCCCACCTTGCTTTTCGGAATCGGGCAAGGTGCCATCCTGCCGGTGGTGGCGTTGTCCGCCCGCGACCTTGGTGCCTCGGTGGCGGTGGCAGCGCTGATCGTCACATTGATCGGGCTGGGGTCCTGGTTCTTCAACCTGCCCGCGTCCCTGGTGACCCTGCGATTCGGTGAACGCTGGTCCATCGTGGGGGCCGCCGTCGCCGCCGGCCTGGCCCTGGCGGCCGCCGCCACGTCCTCACTGGCACCGAACGGGCTGTGGCTGCTCGCCGTGGCGATGACCGTCGTCGGGATGTCCGGAGCAGTGTTTGGCCTGGCGCGGCAAAAATACCTCACCGAGGCGGTACCCGTGGCGTTCCGTGCCCGCGCGCTGTCCACGCTGGGCGGCGTGAACCGGATCGGGGTGTTCATCGGCCCGTTTGCGGGGGCGGCGGTGATGCAGTTCTTCGGCATCGCCGGCGCCTACTGGGTGGGCGTGGTGGCCATGGCGGCCGCCGCCCTGCTGTCCCTCACCATCCCGGACCTAACGACGCCGGAGGTACGCACGGGTGCGGACGCCGGGCCCCAGCCCACGCTCCGCAGCGTTGCGGTGTCCCATGCGGGCGTGTTCCTTTCGCTGGGGGTGGGCATCCTGCTGCTCAGCGCGCTGCGGTCCTCCCGGCAGGTGGTAATCCCACTCTGGTCCGACCATCTGGGCATGGACGCCACCTCCGCCTCCCTGATCTACGGGCTGTCCGGCGCTATCGACATGCTGGTGTTCTACCCGGCCGGAAAGCTCATGGACCGCAAAGGCCGGCAGTGGGTGGCCGTACCCTCCACGCTGCTTATGGGGACCGCCCTGCTCCTGATCCCGCTGACAGGGTCCTTCGTGGGGTTGCTGCTGGCCGCGCTGCTGATCGGGTTTGGCAACGGCATCAGCTCCGGGCTGGTAATGACCCTCGGTGCCGATTTCTCGCCGGACCGCGGCCGCGGGCAGTTCCTGGGCCTCTGGCGGTTCATGGCCGACGCCGGGTCCACCGGGGGGCCGGTCCTCCTCTCCGGGGTGACCGCGCTTGCCTCCCTGGGCCCGGGCATCGCCGCCACGGGTGTCCTGGGGTTCGCGGCGGCGGCCGTGTTCGCCCTCGTGATTCCCCGCCTGAAGCACCGCCGCAACTACTAGTTGCTCCATCAGATATGGTCCCTAAACCGGGGCTTTGGCGGCTATACCTGATAGGGCAACAGGGCGTGTTGGCGCGGCCTGTTGGTGGGTAGGGCGCGCGGCGCGGCTATTCTCGACTCATGAGTGATCCCGGCGCCGCTGCCCGCATCAGTCCGCTGCAGAAGGCTGTGTGGTGGGCGCAGGACTACGTGTACGCCGCGGTCTGGCAGGTCCGCGGATTTTTCTCGCGCGTGCAGCCGGCGTCCTTCCGCAACGGGACCCGCGCACCCGTGGTGATCATTCCCGGCGTGTACGAAAACTGGCAGTTCATGATGCCGCTTATCCAGGCCATCCACGACGCCGGGCACCCGGTGCATGTGGTCACGGTGCTCCAGCGCAACAAACTGAAGGTGCCGGACGGCGCCAAGCTGGTGGCGCAGCACCTTGAGGAGGCGGGGTTGCGCGATGCCATCCTGGTGGCGCACAGCAAGGGCGGCCTGATCGGCAAGTACACCATGCTGTCCCTGGATCCCGAACACCGGATCGACCGGATGATCGCTGTGTGCTCGCCGTTTTCCGGCTCGCGCTACGCCCGTTACATGCTGCTTCCCAGCCTGCGGATCTTCTCGCCGCGGAACGCCCTGACCCTCCAGATGGCGCGCGAGCAGACCGTCAACAGCCGCATCACTTCCCTGTACGGGCCGTTCGATCCACACATTCCGGAGGGGAGCGTCCTGCCCGGGGCCACCAACATTGAGCTGCCGGTGGCGGGGCATTTCCGTATCCTTGGCGACCCCGCCACCGCCCGCATCATTGTGGAGCAGCTGAACCTTCCGGCCTGACTGTGCCGGCCGCGTTGCCCAGTGCATTTGCTGGCCGCGGCGCTCTTGCGGCGATGTGCCGGGCGATGAAGGCCGCATCCCTGCCCACGCCGTTCACCATCGAGGACGCCAGCGACTGCTGGAAGGTGGCCCCCAGGAAATACAGCCCCTGCGTTTTGGCTACGCCGCGGACCTGCTCCGGCTCCCCGTCCGGGCCGGTCACCGGCAGGTCAATCCACGCCAGGTCCGGCCGGAAACCTGTGCACCAAATGACGTTGGTGATATCAAGCGTTCTGCCGTCCGCGAGCTGTGGGCGGCCGTCTATGGCGCCTTCCGTCCTGGGGACACGTTCGACGCCGGCACGCACCAGATCACGGTCCTTCACCCGGACCAACGGCCCGCTGTGGGCGAGGATGTGCGGCCGGGCTTTCCGTCCGGCGGGCGTGTTGAGGTTCACGATGTGTGAGAAGGCGAAGAAGACGGCGAGGGTGAGCGGGCGGGCCGCCACGGCGTCGATCGGCCAGGGGATCTGGCCCGGGTGCCGGCCCGAAAGATAAACCTTGTGGGTGGACGCGAGTTCAAGCGCGACGTCGGCTCCGGAGTTGCCTGCCCCGACCACCAGGACGGGGCCTGCTGCCAGGTCCCTTGGGCCCTTATAGGTGCCCGCCGTGAGCTGCCTGATATCCGGGCTGAGCTGGTCAGCGAAGGCCGGCACCTTTGGCTTGCGGTCCCAGCCGGGGGCGACCACCACGTTGTCTGCCGCCAGGTTTTGGCCGTCAGTTTCGATGGTGAAACTGTTTCCGTTGTGGCTGAGGCGGGTGACCCTGCGATTGTTCCTGACGGGCAGGTGGAACGTCTGCGCATAGCTGCTGAGGTAGTCGGCGAATTCTTCACGCGACGGGTAGGACCAGGGCGCGGCGGGATAGCGGCTGCCGGGAAGGGCGTCGTACCGGGCAGGGGTGAAGAGTCTGAGGGAGTCCCAGCGGGTGCGCCAGCTGTCTCCGGTCCGTGGGTTCTCATCGAGGATCACGAACGAACGCCTGGCGCGGGACAAGTGGTAGCCCATGGCCAGGCCTGCCTGGCCGCCGCCTATCACCACGGTGTCGAAGTGCTCTGACATGCTGCCCTGCCCTTCCGTCCCTGTTCCGTTGCGTTGACGCGGTGCGCTGTGTCAGTGCCCTGCGCAGCGGTCCGGGGCTTCCTGCTACAATTCATCCGAATAGTATTCGGATGAAATAAGGCTAGGCCCGGCGATGAGTGAAGTCAATGTCCCCGCCCGCCGCTACCACTCGCCCCGGCGGAAGGAGCAGGCGGCCGCCACCCGCGAGGCCGTGCTGGTTGCCGCCCGCGAACTCTTTGTGGGGGAGGGGTACCGGGCCACCACCGTGGCGGGCATTGCGCGGCGGGCCGGAGTGGCCGTCGACACCATCTATGCCACCATCGGGCGGAAGCCGGACCTCATGCGTGAAGTGGTGGAAACGGCCATCTCGGGCACCGGCCAGGCCGTGCCCGCTGAACAACGGGACTATGTGATCCGCCTGCGGGAGGCGAGCGGGGCGGCCCGGAAAATTTCGATCTATGCGCACGCGCTGGCCGGCATCCAGCCCCGCCTGGCGCCGGTTTATCTGGCCCTTCGCGATGCCGCGGGCAATGACCCGGACTGCGCAGCGCTCTGGACCGAGATCTCCGAACGGCGGGCCGCCAACATGCTTAAGTTCGTGGAGGACCTTGCCGCCACCGGCGAGCTGCGGACGGACCGCCCGGCCGCTGAACTTGCCGATGTTGTCTGGAGTATGAACGGTCCCGAGTACTGGGTGCTGCTGGTGGGCCAGCGCGGGTGGGCGCCCGGGCAGTTCGCCGAATGGCTGGCCGATGCGTGGTGCCGACTGCTGCTGCTGGCAGGGGGCCGGCCCGGGGGCTGTCCGGCAGCTAGGAATCGGCGGGGCCAAGGGGGGCGGCCTGGGTGGCCGGCTTATCACGGCCGGGGCTCTCCAGACGTGGCTCCTTCAGCTCGATAAAAAGGCAGTGTGTAGGCGTGGAGCCGGTATTCGTCCCGGAATGTTCCTGCGCGTCGAGCCAGCGGGCCTGCCCTGCCCGCAGGTCCACATCCGCTTCCCGGTCTCCTGAACGGAGGCGGCGGGTGAAGGAACTGAGCGTCACCATCACGCTGTCAGGGTGGGAATGGGTGCCGGTGGTGTCTCCGGGGCCGTCGCTGTACTCGAGGACGCGGACCCGGTCGTTTTCGAAGACGAGCCGGTAGTGCTGCGGATTCACTGCAATGGGATCGGCCACGGGAAACCCCTCGATGAGTCTTTTATGGGACATCCGTACCATAACGGTACGTCTGTATCATAAGTCTTGTGTCCGTACGCCACAATGAAAAATATCTGGAGACCGGAAGGACCCGGCAGAAGTCGCGCACCCGTGAAGAGCTGGTGTCTTCGCTCCGGGACCTGCTGAAGGACGGGCAGGATCCGTCGGTTGCGGAAGTCGCCGCCATTGCCGGTATATCCCGGACCACTGCCTACCGCTACTTCCCGGACAAGGAGGCCCTCCTGCACGCGGCCCTCCCCGAAACCGGGCTGGGGTCGCTGCTTGGTGAGGATCCGCCGTCGGACATCCGTGCCCGCCTGGAACGCACCCTGGAGGCGCACTTCGAGTTCATCCGCGCCTGGGAACCGCAGCTGCGGGCGTCCTTGCGGCTGTCCCTGACTCCCGGCGCTGCCCGGCCCGCCCTGCGCGGCGGCCGCGCCGTGGGCTGGTACCGCGACGCCCTGGCGCCGCTGGAATCCAACGGATCCGGAATCGACACCGCCGCCCTGGCCGTGCGGCTTAGGGCTGTTGCCGGGATTGAACCTTACGTCTGGCTGCGGGATGTGGCAGGTCTGCGGCCGGACCAGGCGTTCAGTGCCATGCGTGCCAACGCACTGGACATTCTTGGCGCCGAAATGAGCCGGCAACAGTAGCTGCCGCGGTGCCCCGGCAGGCGAGGCGCCAAGGGCGGCATTTGAGGTAGAAGCGCAGGTCAGGCCTCGGTTGAACTTTCAAATACCTTGAGGATTTGTTGACTCTTTACCCCCTCGCTTCCTGAGGTTGGGCGTGCAAAGTGGTCCCCAGTTAGACAAAAGGAACGAACACGACAAAGTCTGAGGGGACATCATGAAGAACAGCACTCTGGTTAAGGGAACTGCCGCTATCGCCGTCGGCGCTGCATTGCTGCTGGGCGGCGGGGGTACCCTGGCCAACTGGAACACGGCCGATACCGCTAACCCCGGAACCATCGTGGCCGGAGACATGAACGTCAAAGCCCCGGCCGGCAAGTGGATGGCAGGTACCACCGATGTCACTTCCCAGATCAATGCCGGTACTTTCCATGTAGTGCCGGGTGACACGCTGGTCTATACCCAGACTCTCTCTGTAAAGCTGGTTGGTAACAATATGGCTGCCACCATTGGCCTGGATAAGTCTGTCGTCAGTAACTTCACGGACAAGAACGTGAAAATTGATCCCCTGAAACTCACGAATTCAGCGGGCGATGTCCTTCCAACCACTGTGCTTTATCCGGTGAGTGGAAGTGACACGCAGACGGTGAACGCAGCAACCACCTTCCAGTTCTTGAGCACTACCCCCAATCTTGAAGACGTTAACGCGGCGTACAACCTAGGCAAAGTGACATATACCCTGCAGCAGGTTGCGAAGCCCGCTTCCTAATTTCGATCTGGCCGGGCGGTTCAAGCGCCCGGCCAGAAACAGCAGGAGACGCACCAACACCAGGAGGGGACCATGCGCACGAAGCGCAGGCTGCAGACGGCAGCTTTGGTCGCCTTCGCAGTGGTCCTGGGCCTGTTCACCGTGCAGGGAACCTACGCACTCTGGAATGCCGTGGCATCGGCAACTCCGGGCACCATCACGTCGGCGTCATTCGATACGACGCTGCAGGCGGTCAACACCGGCACGACGACCAACATGACGCTCGCGGACGGGAAGACCTCGGCGACCCTGACCTTGTCTCCGGCAGGGACCTTAGGGCCGGGAACCTCGGTCTACGGCGGCGTGGTGGTCACCAACAACACCAACGCCGGCGGCCAGTTCAACACCGCCATCACCGTAGGGGCGCCGAGCCTGGCGAACCTCAACGGCGGAGTCCTTGCCACCTACATCATCGTGAGCGCGAAGACCGCCGTTTCCTCGACGGAATGCAGCTCCAGCACCGGCTACGCGCAGATCGGCACCAGCGGCCTCGTCTCGCCCACGGTGGGCAAAGGCGCGTCCACCATCTTCTGCTTCCAGGTCAGCCTCGCCTCCGGCACCCCGTCAACAGTGAAAGGACAAGCAGTGACGATCTCCCTTCCACTCACCGCACGTCAACTCTGCGGGGTGCCCAGTGGCTGCTGACTTGACCGAACGCCTTCTCGGCGGAGACACCGAACCCGAATCTCCGGCAGCCGCGCCAAAGCCGGCACGCGGGCGCAAAGCCGCCTGGACCGCCGTCGGACGCTTCCTGAGCATGGCCGCCATGCTGGTGGCACTGTTCGCCGCCCTGGTACTGATTGTGGTGCCGGTGGCGACGGGTTCACAGTCCTACACAATCCTCACCAAGTCCATGGTCCAGAAGTACCCGCCGGGAACGTTCATGGTGATGAAGCCCGCGCCGTTTGACGAACTCAAGTACGGCGACGTCGTCACCTTCCAGCTCTATTCCGGCCGGCCGGACGTGGAAACGCACCGGATTGTCGGCTTCGGTTCCACCCAGCAGGGCGAAAAGACCCTGATCACCAAGGGCGACAACAACGGAGCCAACGATCCAGAACCGGTCCGCGCCATCCAGGTCAAGGGCAAGCTGTTCTACGCCGTCCCGTACGTGGGTTTCGTGGCGAACTTCCTGGGGAACTCAGACCGTGGCACATGGACGGTGATCGCAGCGGTGGCGCTGATCGGCTATGGAGCCATCACGGTGTACACGTCCCTCCGCAAGACCCGCAAGGGCGATGAGCCGGCTGCCGAGGCTGCGTAGATGGCACGGTTCCGGACCCTTCCAGGCGCGGCGCTCGCCGTCGGGGCCTTCGTACTTACGGTGCTGCTCGGTGCCGGCGCCGCCGCGGCGTCCGCACTCTGGCAGCAAAGCGCGACCGCGACCATGACCGCCACCGCATCCGGAACCTGGTCCCAACCTGTGTTCAACACCCCCGTGTGCAGCAACGTAGACAACGCGAACAAGTACGTATCCCTGGCATACTCGGGTTTCTCCGAGCCTCCAACGAAGCTCACCTTCTCGGCAGCCGGAACCAACGGGGTCTACGGGGCAAGTTCGGACCTGGCCGGCCCGTTCGGTACTTCCGGGAGCGTATCGCTCTTCGGAGACTCCACGATTTTCACCCAGGTCACCACCACCCCGGCGACGGTCAGGATTGTGGCCGCATTCGCAGGCGGTGCCCAGGCCACCGCGTATGTGAAGGTGGGCCTGGAGATCGGCACGGGAAACAAGAAGATCTATTGCGCCTGAGCTTTCCTCTTGCCAGCTCGGCGGAAGAAGGTGCCGCTGCATCCCCCCATGCAGTGGCACCGTCTCCCGCCGAGCTGGTTCCCGGGATTCTGGCGACGCGCAAATGCTTCTCCGACCGACATCGTCCGCGACGCTCCTGGAATGTGGGCCGCGCAAGGGAATGAGCGAGTCGAAGAAGGAGAAGCGGGTCGAAGGTGGCTGTGGGCCGCGGCGGGGAAGAGGCGGGTCGAGGAGGAAGATCCGCGTCGTAGCACCACACGGTCCTTACACTGGCACCATGTCATGCCGCATCAGTGAACTGGTCCTGAACTGCGCCAACCCGGAACTGCTCGCGCGGTTCTGGAGTGAAGTCCTTGGTTATGTGGAGCTGGACAGGGAGGACGGGGCGATTGAGATCGGGCCGGAAGCCGGGTTCGGCGGACTGCAGCCCACGATCATCCTGAGCCCCAGCAGCAACCCGCGGGTGTGGAGGCTTCCGCTGCACATCGACGTCAGCCCCGTGGACCGGGACCAGGACGCCGAGCTGGAACGGCTGCTGGCCCTCGGCGCACGGCCGGCGGACGTGGGGCAGGCCGGCGACGAGCAGTGGCACGTCCTGCAGGACCCCGAAGGGAACGAATTCTGCCTCCTGCGCAGGCGGCTCGAGCCCTGATCGACGGCCGCCGCGCGCCGGAAAAGCAGGAATGCCTGGTGGCGCCCACTTCAAAACGCCGCCCAGGCACCAGCAACTATCCATCGCCCCCATCAAGCCCGGGGACCGCAAATCCTCAAGGTTGGCTCAAGACTTCCCGGCGGTAAGCCCGGCCGTGCTCACTTGGGACTTCGGGGAAACCGCGGGCTGAGCGGCTACCGCCTGTGGACGTCCCGCCGGCGTGCGGCAAACGCAAACAGCGACGTTGTGGCCACGGTGGCCAGGTAGCCCGCGATCACGATCAGCGAGATGCCGGCCCAGAAGTAGTTGGTGGTGCTGGATTCCTGCCAAGGGCTCGGCGCGATCCGGATCAGCGAATAGACCGCCACCCCGGCTGAGGCCAGTCCGATCAGCACCGGCAGCGTGAGCCAGATCCGCGCAGAACCGATATGGTCACCGAACCCGTCCCACTCGTTCCACGACCCGCGCCGGAGGATCAGCCAGCCCGCCGGAATCATGAAGGCGCCCACCAGCAGGAACGCGGCCACCACGTCGGCCGGCCGGTGCCACTGGTTGATCAGCGTGGACACCCCGGACGCGATGGCGAAGGAGCCGCCAATGAAGCCGGCCATCGGGCGCCAGCGGGGTGAGGCCATGAGGAACACCGCCGCCGCAGCGGACGCGGCCAGGGTGGTGTGGCCGGAGGGCAGCGAGTTCAGCTCCAAAGTCAGTACCCCCTTGTCCGGGCGCGGCGGCAGCAGGTCCTTCAGCACCTGGGTGGCAACATTCGCCCCGATGCACGCTGCCACGGCAATCCCGGCTTCAACCCAGTGCCGCCGGATTACGGTGACAAACAGGACCACGACGGCGGCCATCACCAGTGAAATGGTGGGCAGCCAGTCGAGGAACTGGGTAGCGGCCTTGCCGGCAGGTCCGTGGATCTGTACCGCTTCCACCAGCGCGGACTCATCAATGAACTGGCCCGTGGTGGTCTGGACAAAGAAGCAGTAGGTGGCAAGCAGCCCGGCGACGCACGCCACAGTGGACAGCACGAACAGGAACGCCGAGCCCGGGGCAGGCCGAGCCGGAGTCCTGGTGGAGAGTTGCCGTGAAGAAGTCATCGCCCTTAACCCTGACACAAAAAGCTGGAAGGCCGCTCAGTCGGAAGGCCTGACCGGGTCCAGCCGGGGAATGGCAGCGGCAGCCACCAGCAGTGCCAGCGCGCCAAGCCCGAACGGCAGGGCCGTTGCCGTGGCGATGGCCCCCACCAGCAGGGGTCCGCCGGCATCCCCGAGTTCGCGCCCCAGCTCTGCCGAGCCCATGGTCCGGCCCATCCGCTCCGGCGGCGTGGTGTCCGCCAGGTGCGCGAACCCCAGAGGGGTGGCCACGCCGATCCCGCACCCGATCAGCGCCGCCGCGAGGAAGATGGTGACCACTCCCGGGGCGGCCGCCACCAAAGCGATGCCCACGGCAACCAGGAGCAGGCCCGCCGTCGTGCCCTTGTTGTCGCTGACGGCGTGCCGGTCCCGCAGCCTTCCGATCCACGGCTGCGTCAGCACCGAGCCCAGTGCCACCACGCTCACCGCGGCCGTGCCGGCGAACGCATCAAGCCCGTGGCGGGTGGCCAGCGCGGGGAGGAAGCCGACGGCGGCGCCGAGCGCCCCGGTCGACGCGGCAAGCACCAGGGTGGGGACCAGGAAACGGCGCTCGCCCACCTGCCGCGCCAGGTCCATCACCGTATACCGCTTCCGCGGCAGGGGTGCCAGATGCGGCACCGAGAGCAGCACCCACACGGCCGTGGCCGCCGCCAGCGCGGACAGGGCGCCGAAGAGCAAGGGGAATCCGCCGGCCAGGATCAGCCCGGCGCCCAGCGGCGGCCCAATGATGTAGCCCAGGCTCTTCCAGGACCCGTACCGGCCAAAGTAGGTTCCGGCTTTTCCGCCGCGGGCCATCCTTGCCACCATGGCGGACGACGACGGGGAGAACGCAGAGGCCGCCGCGCCTTGTCCCAGCCGGGCGAGGGCAAGGAACAGCGGGTCAGCTGCGCCGAGGCCAATCAGGGACAGCGCGGCGAAGGCGAACAGGCCGCCGACAATGACGGGCTTGGCGCCAATGCGGTCGCTCAGGGCGCCGAACACGGGTTTCAGGAAGACCTCGGCCACGTCGTAGAGGGCCAGGAGGATGCCGAGGTTAAGCAGGGTCAGGCCGATGTTTTCGCTCTCCGCGCCCAAAGCCGCTGCGATGCTGTGGGCTCCGAAAGCCGAGACGAATCCCGCAGCGTAGAGTGGCGCCGTTGCCTGGCGGGTGGCCTGCGCGCCTGGCGGGGAACTGTCGGAGCTCATAGCTGGGACTTTAGTACCTTCACAAAGTTGTGAAAACTTCGAAGACTTGAACCATGAAGACCGTTGTCCAGACAGTGAACCTGCACAAACACTTCGGCCAGGTCCGGGCCCTCGATGGATTGGACCTGGACGTCCAACAGGGGGAAATCCACGGCTTCCTCGGCCCGAACGGCGCCGGGAAATCCACCACGCTCCGCGTCCTCCTGGGCCTGGCCAAGGCCACCTCCGGGTCCGCCACCGTCCTGGGGCTTGAGCCGTGGACCCAGGCCGTGGAACTGCACCGCCGCCTGGCCTACGTTCCCGGTGACGTCCGGCTCTGGCCCAACCTGTCCGGCGGCGAAACCATCGACCTGCTCTCCCGGCTTCGCGGCGGCACCGCCGACGCTGCCGCCTACCACCGCCGGAAGGACCGCCTGTGCCAGGTCTTCGACTTCGACCCGGCCAAGAAAGGACGCGCGTATTCCAAGGGCAACCGGCAGAAATTCGCGCTGATCGCCGCACTGGCGACCGAAGCCGAGCTCTACCTCCTGGACGAGCCCACCAGCGGCCTTGACCCGCTCATGGAGGAAGTGTTCCGGCGGGAGTTGCTGGCCGCCGTCGAACGTGGTGCCACCGTGCTCCTGTCCAGCCACATCCTCTCCGAGGTGGAGGTGCTCTGCCAACGTGTGAGCATCATCCGCGCCGGCAGGATTGTCGACGGCGGCACGCTGGACTCCCTGCGGCACCTCACCAGGTCAGAGGTTTCCTTCGCCGCGGACGGCCTGGACGCTGAGGCCCTGGCCCGGCTGGGTGCGGTGCATGACCTGGCATACGACGCCGGGCGGATCAGGTTCACCGCCGATTCGGACCGGATCGCCGAGGTACTGCCCGCGCTGGGCGCCTTGGGCGTACAGGGGCTGACGATCGTTCCGCCGTCGCTCGAAGAGCTGTTCCTGCGGCAATACGGCGACGCCCCCGCGGACGAAGGCACCCACGCCGGCGCCCCCGGCGAAGACCAGCACGGTTCCCGTCGGCACCTGCTCGGCGCGAGGGGGCGGGGCTGACATGGGCGTCCTCCTGGTCCTCTGGGGCCAGCGGCTGCGCCGGGACCGCTGGCAACTGGTCAGCTGGGTGGTGGCCATCGGGGCATTCGCGCTGTTCGCGGCCGCAGCCGTCACCCAGACCTACGGCAATGCAGCCAGCCGCACCGAGATCCTGCAAGTGGCGATCGCCACGCCCGCCATCCTGATGCTGCGCGGCCTTCCCCGCGGAGCGGACCAGGGAGCCTTCACGTTCTTCCTGATCTACGCCTTCCTTGCCCTGCTGGCCGGCCTGATGAGTACCTTCCTCGCCGTGCGCCACACACGGGCGGACGAGGAGACCGGCGCCGCCGAACTCATCGCCGCCACGCCGGCAGGCCGGCTGCTGCCCTACACCGCCACCCTGCTGCACGGCATCACGGCCAACATCCTGGTGGCGCTCGCAGTCTTTGCCGGGTTCGCCGCCCAGGGCCTGGACCCACAAGGTTCCCTGACCGCCGGAGCCGCAACGGGCGCCGTCGGCCTCGCCTTCCTGGGCGTGGGCCTGCTCGTGGCCCAGTTCATGGGGACCTCACGCGGGGCCAACGGCGCCTCGGCCGCGCTGGTGGTCCTGGCCTACGTGGTGCGCGGGATTGGCGACGCCACCGGAACGCCGGGGGCGGACGGGACCACCATGACCGAAGGCGCGGCCAGCTGGTTCTCACCCATCGGCTGGGGCCAGCAGACCTTCGCCTACTCAGGGAACCGCACCTGGCCGCTGCTGCTGGTCGTGGCACTCGGCGTGGCCTGCCTCGCCGCGGCGTGGCTGATCCTGGGCGCGCGCGACGCCGGCGCGAGTGTCTGGGATACGCGGCCGGGACGGCCCGGCGCCCGGGCCTCGCTGCGGAGCCCGGCGGCGCTGGCCCTCCGCCTGCAGTCAGGATCGATCATCGGGTGGGGGCTCAGCGGCCTGGCCCTGGGGCTGCTGGCGGGGTCGCTGGGGAAGGCGATTGCCGCCGTCGACACCCCTGACACGAACATCACCGCGGTGCTGCGGGCCATGCTCCAGTCGCAGGGGACCTCACTGACCCAGCTCATGGTCTCCGTGCTGTTCATGATGGCCGGGGTCCTTGCGGCAGCATGCGCACTGCAGGCGGTGATCAGGCTGCGGCAGGAGGAAGCAGCCGGGACCGCCGAACTGCTGCTGTCCGCTCCGGTGGGGCGGGTCCGGTGGCTTGCCGGGTACCTGGTGCTGGGCGCGGCGGCCGTGGTGCTGGTGGTGGGCCTCGCCGCGGTCGGGGCATGGGCCACGCTCACCGGCACCGGGGACGGGTCCATGCCGGCCGATGCCCTCTGGCAGACCGCCGTGGCCCAGCTGCCGGCGGCCATGATCTACCTCGCGGTGCCCGCCCTGGTGTTTGTCCTGTGGCCTTCCGCCACCGTCGCCGCCAGTTGGGGGCTGCTGGCCCTGGGCGTGATGCTGGGTATTTTCGGCGGCATGCTGGGCATCGACCAAAGCCTGCGCGACCTGTCCCCGTTCACCCACACGCCCGTGCCGCGCGGTGACGCGACTGATTGGAGCGGAGCGTGGTGGATGCTGGCCATTGCCGCGGTGGCCGGGGCGCTGGCTGTCGCGGTGATGCGGCGGCGGGAGGTGGGGTCGGCATGAGCGCCGATGCCGAGGTGGCCGCTCTGGACGAGCTGACGGGCGGCGCTGGTGCGGGTGCCCGTGGTGTGGACGCCACCGCCGCGGCGGCCGAACGGACGGCCGCCGCGTTCGCCGCTGCGGGGTTCCCCAAGATGCCCGCCCGGACGCTGTTGGCGCTGGTGTCCTCGGAACAGGGCAGCCTCACCGCGGCAGAGCTGTCGGAACGGCTGGGGGCCAGTGCGGCGGCAGTCTCCGGCGCCGTGCGCTACCTGCAGACGGTGGGCTTCGTGCACCGGATCTCGCAGCCGGGCAGCCGCCGCGACCTGTACGCGCTGCATGAAGACGAGTGGTACGTGGTGTCCATGCGGAACAGCCCGGTTTACGACAAGCTTGCGGCACTGACGGATGCCACCGCCGAAACGCTCCCGGACGGATCCCCGGCACGGGCACGCGTGGCGGACATGGCGCGGTTCTACCGGTTCCTCAACTCACGGATGCCGGCCCTGCTGGACGACTGGGAGCATGAGCGGGAGGCGGCACCGTGACCATTATCGACAACGCGGTATATGTGAACGGGCTCCGCACTGAGGACCCCGAAGACCTCGACGAGACGTACTTCCTGCTCCGGCAGCGCGAGGGGATGGCCTGGATCGGCCTGTACCGGCCCGACCCTGAGGAACTGCAGTCCGTAGGCGAGGAATTCGACCTCAACGCCCTGGCCGTCGAGGACGCGCTCGCCGGCCACCAGCGGGCCAAGCTGGAGCACTACGGCGAGTGCTTGTTCCTGGTACTGCGGCCCGCAAGGTACCGGGACGACGTGGAGAAGGTCGACTTCGGCGAAATCCACGTCTTCGTGGGCGATGAGTACGTTGTCACCGTCCGTCACGCAGAGTCCCCGGACCTGGCCAAAGTCCGCCGCCGCATGGAGGCCATGCCGGAGTTCCTGGCCCTGGGCCCGGACGCGGTGCTCTACGGAATCCTGGACCAGGTGGTGGACGAATACGAGCCCGTGGTGGCCGGCCTGGAGAACGACATCGATGAAATCGAGGACGACCTCTTCGGGGCCGATCCCGACGTGTCCCGCAGGATCTACGAGCTGTCCCGCCAGGTCATCACCTTCCAACGGGCCACCAGCCCGCTCGCCGGGATCCTGCAGGCCCTGATGGCCGGAACTCCGGACCGCGACCAGGCAACAGAACTCCGGGACCACTACCGGGATGTCCTGGACCATGTCATCCGGCTCAACGAACGCGTTGCCTCCTTCCGCGCCCTGCTGCAGAACGCCCTGGCCGTCAACGCCGCCCTGGTGGCCCAGCGCCAGAACGATGAAATGCAGCGCATGACCGAGTCCAGCTTTGAACAGAACGAACAGGTCAAACGCATCTCCTCCTGGGCTGCCATCCTGTTCGCTCCCACCCTGGTGGCATCCATTTACGGCATGAACTTCACCAACATGCCCGAACTGGCCTGGACCTACGGCTACCCTTATGCGCTGGGCCTGATGGTGGCCATGGGCCTGGTCCTTTACCTGGCGTTCAAGCACAACAAATGGATCTGAACCACGCGGCCCGCCGCGTACAGTAAGCGGCATGCCCAACCCCGGTTTTCCGCCTTCCCCCTATGGCACGCCCCGGCCAGTTCCGCCCCTCGACGAATTGCTTGCTGACGCCCACGTGGTCACCCTGCCCATGAGGGTGAAGTTCCGCGGCATCATGCAACGCGAATCCCTCCTGCTGCGCGGTCCCGTGGGCTGGGGCGAGTTCTGTCCCTTCCCGGAGTACGGCGACGCCGAGGCCTCGCGCTGGCTGGCCGCGGCCATCGAGGCGGGATGGCAGGGGTTCCCGGACCCGGTGCGGACGTCGGTGCCGGTCAACGCCACGGTGCCCGCCGTCGCCGCGGACCGGGTACCGGATGTGCTGGCACGGTTCGGCCGGGTGGACGCCGTCAAGGTCAAGGTGGCGGAGCGGGGGCAGTCACTGGACGACGACGTATCCCGGCTGCGTGCCGTGCGCGCCGCTTTGCCGGATGCGGCCATCCGCGTGGATGCCAATGGCGGGTGGGACGTTGCCGGCGCCGTGGAGGCGTTGACCCGGCTTGCGCCCGTTGGGCTGGAGTACGCCGAGCAGCCGGTGCCTTCCATCGAGGGCCTTGCCGAGGTCCGGAGGCGGCTGCAGGAGGCCGGGACGCCGGTGCTGATCGCGGCGGATGAGAGCGTCCGGAAGGAAACCGATCCCCTCCGGGTGGCACGGGCGGGCGCGGCGGACCTGATCGTGGTCAAGGTGGCGCCGCTTGGGGGAGTGCGGCGCGCCCTGGACATCGTGGCACAGGCCGGACTCCCCGCCGTCGTCAGCTCCGCCCTTGACACCTCCGTGGGCATCCGCGCCGGCCTGGCGCTGGCCGCCGCTCTGCCCGGCCTGCCCTACGCCTGCGGCCTGGGCACCGTGTCGCTTTTTGAATCCGACGTCATCCTGGATCCCCTGGTGGCCGACGACGGCGCCATCCGCCTCCGCGACGTGGCCGCCGACGCCGGGCTGCTGGAGAGGTTTGCGGCTCCCGCGGACCGGCGGGACTGGTGGCTGGACAGGCTCCGCCGTGTCCACGCCCTCCTCACCCCGGCGACTGCTGAGTAAGCTGCCGTTTTCACGCCCTCCTCACTCCAGCGACTGCTGAGTAAGCTGCCGTTTTCACGCCCAGAGGGCAGTTAGCCGGCATTGGATGTCGCTGCAGGTGGCGTCCTGCGGGTGATTGCCGGAGGGTTGCGGGGCTCCTATCATGGTTCCACCGGTTCCTCCCTGCACCGAACAGGGACGTTACTTAAGGTCGCGAGTGCCATGGTGATACCTT
The DNA here is from genome assembly GCF_039907755.1 of Pseudarthrobacter sp. CC12. Taxonomy (NCBI): domain Bacteria; kingdom Bacillati; phylum Actinomycetota; class Actinomycetes; order Micrococcales; family Micrococcaceae; genus Pseudarthrobacter; species Pseudarthrobacter sp. CC12. The sequence goes on from NZ_JARDJH010000003.1 coordinate 33,602, forward strand.
TCAGGCATCAGGCGGATGAATCGAAAAAGCGGGAAAACTCCGGGGAGCATCACCGGCTGCACCTGGCGGAATGGCTGAGGCGGGAGGACGAGGGCATCGAGCGTGCCTCCAGCAGTATCTTCCTCAGCAGCCATGACCGGCCCCTTGCCCCGCAACGGACCTGCATCCAGGGGCACGAGATCCTGCCGGGGGAGGACCACTGCTCGCACGGGCATCCCGTGGGTTGAGGAAGACGGCCACCAATCGGGGAGTGGTGTTTCCTCATTTGGCCGGCGCGCACAGCCGGTCGAGGGCCTCGTTAAGGGTTGACTCGATTTGGCCGACCAGGAGTTCGCGCATGTTCTGGGTGGACTCATCCTCCAGCTCTGTCGGAAGCGGCGGGGTGGTGACGGTCATCGCGGCCTGGTAGCGCCCGTCGCTGCTGCTGACCGCCACAGTCTGATAGTCCCAGAAGAGCCCCCTGCCCGCGTAGCGCGGCTGGGGCGAGCAGCCATCTGCGTGTTCCCAGAGGCCCAGCCCGTACGGCGAGAAGACGGTCTTCGCCGTCATCGCGCCCAACGACGCGGCGGAGATTGCCCGGCCCTGGAAAAGGGCCGCCATGAAGTGGTTCATGTCCTCCACTGTCGACACGGCGCCCACGGCCGGCGAACCCGCACTGAAGATGTTGTCGGTGGTATCGATCCGCTCACCCCGGAGGGTCACATAGCCGTGGAGAAGCCCGGATTCGAGCGGGTCGAGGTGGTGCAGGGTGGTGCTCTTCAAACCAAGCGGACCAAAGATCTCCTCACGCATGACGGTGGTGAAGGGCTTATGCCGCAGTTCCTGGATGAGCAGGCCGAGTGCGAGGTAGTTCGTGTTCGAGTACCTAAAGGAGCCGACGCTGGACCCATCCCACGGGAGGGTGCCGGCCAGCTGCAAACCCCGCTCCATCGTCATCGTCCGGGAAACACTTGGGCGGAAGTCGACGTCGCGCGGCAACGCATCGTTGGCCTCCGGCATGCCAGACGTGTGGCTGAGCAGCTGTCTCACGGTGATGGGGCCCGGAGGCTTGAGTGCTGTGAAGCCGGGGATGACGTCGTTTACGGGGTCGTCCAGGCCGATGAGGTGGTCGTCGACGAGTTTGAGTACTGCCACGGCCGTCATCGTTTTGGTGACGCTGGCGATCTGCACCCGGTCGGTGGGCTGTGCCGGGGTCCTCGTTTCAAGGTCGCGCATGCCAAAGGCCTTGGACCACTCACCTTCCGGCCATTTGACCTGCACGACGGTGGCCACCGCGCCGTCGTTCATGAACAGCTTCACCTGGTTTTCAAGGGAACCGAAGGGGTTGGGGGAGCTTGGGGAGGGGGCGGGCTCGTCCGGGGTGTAGGTGCAGCCGGTCACGGCGAGGACGGCGGCGAAGACCGCCCGCCGCCACACAGGTCTGTTCGTGCTCATGCCGGGGCATCCGCTCTGGACAGGGTGACGTGTTTGGGCCGCCTGCAGCGCCGTGTCCGGCCAGACCTCTGATGGCGCCGTCCGCCCAGCACTCCAATTTTAAGTCCGCCCACCGCCAGCGGGAAGCAGCCGTTGGATGTTCAGCCAACCCACGGAACGGGGCGGTACCACCTGCATTGACGGATGAAACGTTCCTGCAGGTCACGGGCGGTTAACCCTGGATTCATCAAATGGATGGGTTTCCTTAGGAAGCGGCTGGAAGGGTGATCGGGCACCTCAAGGACATTCCTTCGAAAGGTTCCCCATGTCTGAAACTGCCCGCAAGTTCACCCTGCTGCCCATGCTCGGCCATACCAAGGGCAAGCGCAGCCCGGTCACATGTGCGCTCAAGTGCGACAACGCCTGTGCCGGCGACGTCTGCAACACCAGCTCCAACAGCTACTTCCGCGACATCGCCTCCGCCACGATGTCCCGCCGCGCCGCCCTGGGCCTTGGCGCCGCCGGAGCGCTCGCCGTCGCCCTCGGTTCCGCCGTAAGCTCCGCCGAGCCTGCCTCCGCCGCGGGCCTGTCCAAGGCCGCCAAGGAAGGCTTCGGCAACTCCAAGCTGCAGTTCACCGCCATCAAGCCCGTGGACAAAGCGGTTGACGCCTTCACCGTGCCGGAGGGCTTCACCTGGCAGCCGATCATCCGCTGGGGCGACCCGCTGTTCAACGATTCCCCCGAGTTCGACCTGAACAACCAGACCGCTGCCGCCCAGGCCCGCCAGTTCGGCTACAACAACGACTACACGGACATCGTGGAAATCCCGGGCAGCAAGGGCCGCCGCGCAGTGCTGTTCACCAACCACGAGTACACCAACGAAAACATCATGGTCCCGGCCGGCTACGACCCGGTGGAAACCCGAGCTATCGGCCGCGCCGCGCACGGCCTGGCCGTGGTGGAACTCGAGCGCAAGAACACCACCAAGCCGTGGAGCTACGTCAAGGGCGCCCCGCTGAACCGCCGCTACCTTTCGGACACCACCTACGAACTGACCGGCCCCGTTGCCGGCTCGTCGCTGGTGAAGACCGTGGCCGACCCGTCCGGCCGCGCCATTAAGGGCACGTTCGGCAACTGCTCCGGCGGCACCACCCCCTGGGGCACCATCCTTTCCGGCGAGGAAAACTTCAACGGCTACTTCGTCTCCGCCGGCACGGCGGCCAGCGACAAGCGCTACGGCCTCACCGCCAAGCCCACCGCCCGCAAGTGGGAACTGGACGACCCCCGCTTCGACACCCGCAATGCCGGCTACGAGAACGAGGCCAACCGCTTCGGCTGGATCGTGGAAGTCGACCCGTTCGACCCCACCTCCACCCCGAAGAAGCGCTCCGCGATGGGCCGCTTCAAGCATGAGGGCGCCAACGTGATCGTGGCCGAATCCGGCCATGTAGTTGCCTACATGGGCGACGACGAGAAGTTCGACTACCTCTACAAGTTTGTCTCCAAGGGCAAGTACGTCGAAGGCGACCGCAGGAACAACATGAACCTGCTCTCCGAAGGCGACCTCTACGTCGCCAAGTTCACCGGAAACTCGCCGGCCGCCGAAATCACGGGCACCGGTGTGGTCCCCTCCGACGGCGCATTCGACGGCACCGGCGAATGGCTGCCCCTGGTGGTCGGCGGCAAGTCCGCAGTCCCCGGCATGTCCGTCGAGGAGGTCCTGGTTTACACCCGCCTGGCCGCGGACAAGGTGGGCCCCACCAAGATGGACCGCTGCGAGGACGTCCAGCCCAGCCTGCACACCGGCAAGGTGTACGTGGTCTGCACCAACAACTCGGACCGCGGGACCGGCACCAAGGAAGGCGCCACGGAGGTCAACCCGCGCACGCAGAACCGCGACGGCCACATCGTGGAAATCACCGAGACCGGTGACCAGACCTCCACCCTGTTCAACTGGACCCTCCTGATGGTCTGCGGCGATCCGGCGCAGGGCGATGTCACCTACTTCTCCGGCTACCCGGCGGACAAGGTCTCGCCCATCTCCTGCCCGGACAACGTGGCTTTCGACTCCGTGGGTAACCTCTGGATTTCCACCGACGGCGCCCCCTCCGGCATTGGCTACAACGACGGCCTCTTCAAGGTCACCCTGGACGGCGCCGAGCGCGGCAAGGTGGAGCAGTTCCTTTCCGTTCCCCGCGACGCCGAAACCTGCGGCCCGGTCATCCACGACGACGAGCGCACCGTGTTCGTTTCCGTGCAGCACCCGGGCGAGGAAGGCACTTTCGAGGCGCCGCACTCCTTCTTCCCGGACTACGTCCCGGCAGGCACGACGCCGGCCCCCGGCCAGGTGCGCGCGCCCCGTCCCTCAGTGGTCCAGGTGTTCCGCGGCTAACCGTCTGCCCACCACGGACGCGCCATCACCTTTCGGCGCTTTTTCCCGGACGCCCCATCACCTTTCGGCCCGCTGCGGCAGGAGGTGATGGGGCGTTTCGGCTTTAGGGGCAGGAGGTGATGGGGCGTTCCGGGTTTAAGGGAAGGGCAGTACGATGCCGTCTTGATGTGATGCTTGACACGTGTTAGGTCGGTCATTTACAGTTCCTAACACGTGTTAGGAAGGAAAAGGATATGACCGGAGCCATAGACGGGCAGCTGCGGGACATCACCCGCCGTACTGCCTTGGGTGCCCTCGGCGCGGGAATCATCGGAGCAACTGTGGCGTCGTGGCCGCGGCTCTCCGGAACGGACATACCGGGCCGCGGAGACAACAGCCTCAGCATCGCCATCATGGGCACCGCCGCGGACGCCGCCGCCCGCCAGCGTGCCATCGACGCATTCACCCGCATCCACCCGGACATCCGGGTCAAGGTCCAGGCCATCCAGGCCGTTGACTGGAAAGACTTCTTCACCAAGATCCTCACCATGGTGGCCGCCGGAACCCCGCCGGACGTGGTGTACGTGGCAACCGAGGGCGCCCAGCTGTTCGCCGAAAAGCTTGCCCACCCGCTGGACGAGTACATCCGCCGCGACGCCGTGGACATGCGCGAGTTCTTCGAGGACGTCCACCCCAGCCTGGTGGAAGCCTTCATGTACAAGGGCAGCCTGTACCAGCTCCCCATGGACTGGAACGCGGCCAACATGTACTACAACACCGCCGCCTTCGCGCAGGCAGGCCTGGACCGGCCCGCGGACGACTGGACCCACATGGATTTCCGCAACAGCCTCGCAGCGATGCGCAAGGCCCGGACCTCTGACTTCACGCCCTACTACTGGACCAACCGGCTCTTCGGCGGGGTGGTGCCGTGGCTTTACGCCAACGACACCAGCTTCCTCAAGGAAACCAGGTCCGCGGGCGGCGACTGGCTGTGGGACGGCTTCTACGCCAACGATCCCTCCCGGAGCCTCCGCTCCGGCGGGTACCAGTGGCTGGAACCGAACGCCAACGACGACCGCGTGTTTGAGTCCTTCGACTACCTCCGGGGCCTGGTCAAAGACGGCCTGGGCGTCCGGCCGGAAGAAGGCGGCGGCAGTTCCCTGGTGGGCCTGTTCGCCTCCAACCGGATCGGCACCACTCCCGCCGGCGGCTACTGGGTGCAGGGACTTCATGAAGCCGGCATGGGCGCCAACGACTTTGACGTCCAGTTCTTCCCGCGCTGGAAGACCCAGCGCCACCAGTTCGGCACCGCCGGCTACGCGATCATGAAGACCGCCAAGGACAAGGACGCCGCCTGGGAATGGATCAAGTTCAGCTCCAGCCGCGAGGCCATGGAACTGATCTTCCCCAACCCGATCACCACTCCGGCGCGCCGTTCCATGGTCAACGAGCAGCTGTACGCCGGCAAGGGTCCCGCCCACTGGAAGGTCTTCTACGACACCCTGGACCGGTTCCCCACCACGGGCCCCATCCCGGCCCCGCCCCAGCAGGCCGCCGTCGAAACGGCCCTGATGAAGAACGTTTCCCTTGCCGTCAGCGGGGACGAGCAGCAGCTCAAGCAGGCCCTCGCATCCATGCAGCGCGACCTTGAACTTGCCCTGAGGAGGCAGTCATGAGCACCACCACCCCGCCCCGGGAACGGCCCAAGCGGGCGGCCGGCCGGGCAAGTACGACGACGGCCCGCACGTCCGGCACCAGCGGCACCGGCGGTGTCAGCACCACCGGCGGCCGCAGCGCAGCCAGGCACAACCAGCGCTGGCTGGCCTGGATCTTCCTGGCACCCACCATCCTGGGCATGGGCCTCTTCACTTTGATCCCCATCGTGGCCTCGGTTGTCCTGGCCTTCTTCCGCTGGGACATCATTTCGGCACCAACCTTCGTGGGCTTCGACAACTTCTCGGAAGTGGTCCAGGACCCCACCGTGCGGGTTTCCTTCCTGAATACCATCGTGTTCGTGGTGGTGGCCGTGGCACTCCAGCTGGGACTCGCCCTGGCACTGGCGGTCATGGTGCAGGAGAAGATGCCGGCATGGCTGCGGGTGTTCTTCCGGTCCGCGTTCTTCTTTCCGCTGATCCTGTCCGCCGCCTCGGTGTCCATCTTCATGCGGTACCTCTTCAACGAACAGTTCGGCGTGGTCAACTGGTTCCTGTCCCTGGTGGGCATCCCCGCCGTGCCCTGGCTGACCACCCCCGGCGGATCGGCCGCCGTCGTGATCCTGGTGTACGTCTGGCAGAACTTCGGCTTCAGCTTCCTCCTGTTCATCGGCGGACTGGCCTCCATTCCGGTCGAGACATACGAGGCAGCCGCGATTGACGGCGCCACCGGCTGGCGCAAGCACCTCCACGTGACGCTGCCGCTGCTGAGCCCCACCACCCTGGTCGCCTCGGTCATGGCCATCATCAGCGCCCTGCAGGTCTTCGACCAGCCCTACGTCCTGACCCGAGGCGGCCCCGGTGACTCCACCCGCACCGCCGTCATGGTGATTTTCGAATCAGCCTTCCAGCGGCTCGAATTCGGCCAGGCGTCCGCCATCGGCGTGCTGCTCACGCTGATCATCATGGCCATCACGGCCGCGCAATTCCGGCTCAGCAAACGATTCGTCTTCTACCAGTGAGGCCAGCCATGACAACCACAACTGACCACGGCCTGGCCGGACATTCCCCCCGGCTCTCCGAAGGCCTCCCCGTCACCACGCCCAACCGGAAGAAGTTCAATTGGAGCTTCGCCGTCCGGATCCTCCTGCTGCTGCTCGCCGCCGCGCTGACGCTCGGTCCGGTGCTCTGGACCCTGTCCACGTCGCTGCGGTCGCCGTCGGAATCCTTCAAGCTGCCGCCGTCGTTCATACCCTGGAACCCGGATTTCACCTCCTACGGGGAAGTGTTCAAGCAGCTGAATATTTTCCTGCTGGTCCTCAACAGCGCCCTGGTCACCGGCGTGATCGCGGTAGGCCAGATGGTCTCCGCCGCCTTGGCCGGCTACGCGTTCGCGCACCTGAAATTCCGCGGGCGCGGGGCGCTGTTCTCGATCGTGCTGGCCACAATGATGGTGCCCGTACAGGTGACGATCGTCCCCGTCTTCATGCTGATCCGCGGCATGGGCCTGTCCGATACCCTGCTCGCTCTGATCCTGCCGGCCATCCCGACGGCGTTCGGCACGTTCCTGATGCGCCAGTACTTCATGGGGCTGCCGGCCGAACTAGCCGAAGCCGCCTCGATCGACGGCGCCAGCCCGTGGCGGACATTCCGTTCCGTGTACGCCCCGCTGGCGATGCCCGGCATGGCGATCGTGGGAATCCTGGCATTCAACTTCCACTGGAACGAGTTCTTCCGCCCGCTGATCCTCACCATTTCCGAACAGAACTTCACCCTTCCGCTGGGCCTGGTCTCACTGCAGGGCAACCTGGGCACCGGAAGCATCTCGGTGGTCCTGGCGGGCGTGGTCCTGTCCATGATTCCCGCGCTGGTGGTCTTTATCTTCGGCCAACGCGCCCTGCAGGACGGCCTCACGGCCGGAACCGGCAAGTAAACCTCCCTCCCTCAAGCCCGAAAGGCCGTTCCATGACCTCCCCGGACCTCGCTGCCGTCCACCCCGGCACCGTCACCTTCGACGACGCAGCCGCCGCCCACCCCGATCCCGCTTTCCCCCGTTTCCACCCGCGCCCCGCGCAGGGCTGGATCAACGATCCCAATGGCATCAGCTTCATCAACGGCCGGTACCACGTGTTCTTCCAGTACAACCCGGACTCGGCCCGGCACCACAGGATCGCCTGGGGACACGTGAGCTCGGCGGACCTGGTCCGCTGGGAGGAGCACCCGGTGGCGCTCCGCCCGCAGGACGGCGGTCCGGACGAGTACGGCTGCTGGACAGGGGTGGTGACAAACGACGACGGTGTTCCCACCGCTGCGTACTCCGGCGTCCGCAGCGACGGGGGCCACTCCCAGGTGGTCATCGCCCGCGGCTCGGAGGACCTTGTCAGCTGGGAGCAGGCAGGCCACGTTGCCGCCACCATGCCAGCCGACGGACTGGTCATCGCAGTGCGGGACCCCTTCATTTTCCGCTTCAACGGCAGGCGCTACGCGATGCAGGGCGCCGGACTGGCCAACGGGCACGCCGCGCTGCTGCTCTATACCGTGGATGATTTGTCCGACTGGAAGTACCAGGGCATCTGGCTGACCTCCGAGAACCCGGTGGCCGGCACATTCACCCCGGCCGAGATCTGGGAATGCCCGCAGCTGGTGCAGGTGCCCGACACCGGCGCCCCTGGCGGGGGCACCTGGCTGATGATGTTCTCGCTCTGGCTCGCCGGCGACTCCCACGAACACGCCAACGGGGTGGGCCACCTGATCGGATCGCTGTCCGAAGACCCTGCCACAGGGCTGCCCGTGTTCACGCCGCGGACCGGCGGAAAGTCCGACCTGGGCCGCGACTTCTACGCCCCGCAAGTGGTGTCCCTGGAGAACCGGGCCCTGTTGTGGGGCTGGGCCAACGAAGGTCCGGGGCGGGACGGGCGCCGCGGCCGCAGCCAGGAAGAGATCGACGCCGCCGGGTGGGCGGGGGTCCTGACCTTCCCGCGCGAGCTTACGATAGTGGACGGTTCCCTTGCGGTCAGCCCCGCCCCGGAAGTGGATGCCTACCGCGGAGAGCTGCGCACCGGCCGGGCATCCGGGACGGTGTCGTTGCCAGCCTTCGCCGAGGCTGTGGTGAGGGCAGGCGCAGAGGGCCTGGTGGAACTGCTCCTGGTGGGGAACGGAAGCCGGCACGTGGTCTTCAGCGGCAGCGTCGACGCAGGGGAAGAACTGCGGGTGTTCGTGGACGCCTCCCTGGTGGAGGTGTACCGTACAGGCTCGGTGGCCACCACACTGCGTGCCTACCCGGCAGCGGGGGAGGAGTGGCAACTGAGCCTTCCCGCTGGGGCGACTGCGGACGTGTGGAGCCTGGCCAGGCCCGCGTAGCCCGCTCCGAACCCGTCCGGTGGGTCCCGGCCGGCGCCGCGTTCAGCGTCCGGCCGGGACCGGGCCGGTGGACTCCCTGACCACCAGCCGGCAAGGGACCAACGTCTCCCGCGCGGCGCCGGAGACGGCCGCCGCAGCCGGGCCGCCGTCGTCGGACGTTCCTTCGGGCGCCGACCCCACCTCGGCGAGCAGCGACGCCATGGCTGCCGCCCCCATTTCCCGGAGCGGCAGGGCCATGGTGCTCAGTGCCGGAACCATGGCCTTGGCGATGCGGAATTCGTCGTCGTATCCCATCACGGACACGTCCTGCGGGACGCTCAGGCCCAGGCGGTAGCAGGCCAGCACCACTCCGATGGCCAGGCGGTCGTTGGCGCACAGGATGGCGGTGGGCCGGGCGGCCGGTTCCACCCCTTCGAGGAGCTGCATGGCGCCATGGAAGCCGGCGTCGATGTCCCAGCCCACCTGGATGACGCGGTCCTGGGTGACAGGCATCCCCGCGCCGCTGAAGGCGTCGCGGAAACCCTCGATCCGGCGGGGCGCCGCGGGGGTCAGGGAATCGCCGGCGAGGAACGCGATGTCCCGGTGGCCCAGGGACATTACGTGCTCCGCGGCTTCCCGTCCGCCGCGCACTTCGTCAGGAATCACGGCCGGAAGCCCTGCCTCCGGCCGGTCATCGAAGCAGTTGGCAAGGATCGACGGGACACGCGCCATGTTTGCGGGCACGTGCAGCGGCCGCAGCCCCACGGTCACGTACATGAGGCCGTCCACCTGGCGGTCCAGCAGGGTTTCCACGGCGCTCTCGTCGCGGGACTCGTCCAGTTCGGTATCCATGACCACCGTCACGAAGCCATGTTCCCGGGCCACCGCATCCGCGCCGGCAATGATGTTGCCGTCGAACGGGCTGGTGACCACCTGGTCGGACACGATTCCGATGATGCGCGACTGCTGGTTGCGCAGGCTCAGGGCGATTTTGTTGGGGGAGTAGTTGAGCGCCGCTGCTGCCTCCCGGATCCGCTGCTGGCTTTCGAGCGCCACGTTTCCGTCGCCGCGGCCGTTCAGTACCAGCGACACGGCACTGCGCGAAACGCCTGCCAGCTTGGCGACGTCGAGGGCGGTGGCCTTGCGCTTCATTGGCGTCCTTCGGGTGCTGGGGTCTGTTGCTTGGGTGCAGTGTACCTAACTCGTGTGAGCTTCCGCTCGCTCCAACGCCCCATCACCTCCCGCCCCCTTTTCGGCAACGCCCCATCACCTCCCGCCCCCTTTTTGGGAACGCCCCATCACCTTTCGGGCCTATGAAGGCAGGAGGTGATGGGGCGTGTGGTGGATTGGGGCAGGAGGTGATGGGGCGTGTGGTGGATTGGGGCAGGAGGTGATGGGGCGTGTGGTGGATTGGGGCAGGAGGTGATGGGGCGTTGGAGGGTGGCAGACTGGTTTGGTGACTTCGTTGAACGAACCAGCCCCGGACACCCCTGGGCTGGGCAGCCCTGACGCCCCCGACGCTGAGCTAAGCGCGCTCGCTGCGGCGAGGATCGCCGTCGACGTCCTGCTCGACGGCGGCGTGCGGCACGTGGTGGTATCGCCGGGTTCGCGGTCGGCCCCCATGGCATACGCCCTCGCCGAAGCCTCTGCCGCGGGCCGGGTGGACCTGCTGGTCCGGATCGATGAGCGCTCGGCAGGCTTCACCGCACTTGGCCTGGCCCTTTCCAGCGGCTCGCCCGCGGCCGTCCTCACCACGTCCGGGACCGCCGTTGGAAACCTGATGCCCGCCGTGATGGAAGCCAACCACGCCGCCGTCCCGCTGATTGTCCTGTCGGCAGACCGGCCGGATGAGCTCCGCGGAACCGGAGCCAACCAGACCACCGTGCAGCCGGACCTCTTTGGCGAGCACGTCCGGTTCGCCGCCGACGTTCGGGCCGGCAGCAACCCCAAGCGGGCCATCCAGACCGGACTCTCAGCGGCAACTGGCGCATTCCCGGACTTTCCGCCGGGCCCGGTCCAGCTCAACCTCGCGTTCCGCGACCCGCTGGTTCCCGCCCCTGACGAGGGGCTCCCCGGGGCCGTTGAGCGGCAGCGTTATCGGGTAGGATCCGAGCCGCTGGTCATGAACCTGCCGCCGGCCCCGGACACCCTGCCGGAGCGGCGAACGGTGGTGCTCGCAGGGCACGACGCCGGTCCGGTTGCCGAAGCATTCGCCCGCGCCCACAACCTGCCGCTGCTCGCAGAGCCCTCCTCCAACTCCCGCTTTGGGCCCAACGCCGTAGGCCCGTACCGGCTGCTGCTGGAACATTTCCGGGCCGGTTCCGCGCAGCCTGTCGAGCGCGTGGTGCTGTTCGGCCGGCCCACGCTGTCCCGTCCCGTGGCGGCGCTGCTGGCCAGTGCCGACGTCGAATCCGCCCTGTACCAGCCCGTCCCGGTGGCCTGGTACGAGCCGGGACGGCGCACCGAGCTCCCACTGGAGAACCTCGCGGACCTCGCCGCGTTCGCCGGCCGCGGTGCCTCCGATTGGCTGGACACGTGGCTCCTGGCTGGATCGGCCGCGCAGCACGCGCTGGACCGGGTGGTGTCCGCGGAGGCCGCCGCTACCGGGCCGTCCGTGGCCGCGCTGGTCTGGAAACACTCACGCGGCCAGCTGCTGCTCGGTTCCTCCAACGGCATCCGCGACGTTGACCTCGCCGGACTTCCCGGCGCGGATCCAGCCGCCACCGTGTACGCCAACCGGGGCCTGGCAGGCATCGACGGCACCATCTCCACCGCCACCGGCATCGCCCTCGGCGGACGGCAGCAGACCACCGTCCTGCTGGGCGACGTGACCTTCCTGCACGACGTGGGCGGGCTCCTCCTTGGCGCCGGTGAAGAACAGCCGGACCTGCGGATCGTGGTCCTGAACGATTCCGGCGGCGCCATCTTCAGCTTGCTCGAGCACGGGGGAGTGGAGGAGGCCGGCCGCTATGGAGACGCCGTAGAGCGCCTCTTCGGCACCCCGCACTCCGTGGACATCGCGGCACTCGCCGCAGCGTACGGCGTCGGGCATTCCCTGGTGAGTACGACGGCGGGACTCGCCGAGGCGCTGGACCGGCCAGTGCAGGGGCGCAGCATCGTGGAGGTCCGCACGGACCGCCGGGCGCTGCGGGAGCTCCACGCCCGGATCAAGGAAGCAGTCTCCGCCGCCGTTGAGGCTGTGCTGGCGGGGCAGTAGCTTTCGACGCGCACAATCCGCTGTGGCACGGAAATGCCCTGCCGCTGCCGGAATACCGGTAGCGACAGGGCATTTGCGCGTCGGAAGTGAGGAACTGAGTCAGAGCACGCGGCCCAGGAACTCCTTGGTGCGCGCGTGCTGCGGGTTGGCGATGATCTCGCGGGGATCGCCCGATTCCACCACCACACCGCCGTCCATGAAGGTCAGCGTGTCGCCCACCTCGCGGGCGAAGCCGATCTCGTGGGTCACCACGATCATGGTCATGCCGGACTTGGCCAGGTCCTTCATCACGTTCAGGACATCGCCCACCAGCTCCGGGTCCAGCGCCGAGGTGGGCTCGTCGAACAACATGAGTTCCGGGTCCATGGCCAGGGCCCGGGCGATGGCAACGCGCTGCTGCTGGCCGCCCGAGAGCTGCGACGGGTAGTGGCCTGAGCGGTCCGCCAGCCCCACCCGGTCCAGCAGCTCAAGCGCACGCTTCTGGGCGGCAGCCTTGGACTGGCCCTTGACATGCACCGGCGCTTCCATGACGTTCTGCAGCGCGGTCTTGTGCGGGAACAGGTTGAACCGCTGGAACACCATGCCGATTTCGCGGCGCTGGGCGGCGATTTCCTTGGTCTTGAGGTCGTGGAGCTTGCCGTTGACCTCACGGTAGCCAATCAGCTGGCCACCTACGGAAATCCGCCCGGCGCTGATGCTCTCAAGGAGGTTCACGCAGCGCAGCATGGTGGACTTGCCGGAACCCGAGGGCCCGATCACCACCGAAACTTCGCCCTGGTTGACGGTCATGTCGATGCCCCGGAGCACATGGTGGTGCCCGTAGTACTTGTGGAGGCCCTCGATCTTGACCAGCGGCTTTTCTGCTGTGACGGTCATCGTGCACTCTCCTCGGGGAAGTCCGTTTCCATCGACCGTCCGCCGTCCTGGCTCAAGGCCACGCGGGCCGACTTGGCCACCGGCTTGCCCGCCGGCGCGAGATTGTCGACGCCCTTGCCGTAGTACGCCTCAATGTAGTGCTGGCCCACCATCAGGATGCTGGTGATCACCAGGTACCAAATGGCGGCCACGATCAGCAACGGAACCGGAAGGTAGGTCCGGTTGGCCAGGGCGTTGGTGGCGAAGGTGAGGTCCAGGGTGAACGGCACGGCCAGGACCAGCGAGGTGGTCTTCAGCATGCCGATGGTTTCGTTGCCCGTGGGCGGAACAATGACGCGCATGGCCTGCGGCAGGATGATCCGCCACATGATCTTTGTCTTGCCCATGCCCAATGCCTCGGCCGCCTCCATTTGGCCGCGGTCAACGGACTTCAGGCCGGCGCGGAAAATTTCCGCGAGGTAGGCCGATTCGTTCAGGCCAAGGCCCAGGATGGCTGCCACGGTGGCGTTGATGACTGCCGCGGTGTCCAGGCTGAAGAGCTCGGGTCCGAACGGCACGCCCGCGCTGATCTTGGGGTACAGAACCGAAATCAGGCCCCACAGCACCAGCTGGGTGTAGACGGGTGTTCCACGGAAGAACCACACCCACACCCAGCTGGACCAGCGGAATACGGGATTGTCGGACTGGCGCATGAACGCCAGCAGGATGGCCAGGACGATGGCCAGGACCATGGAAGTGACCGTCAGCAGAAGCGTCCAGCCCACGCCCTGGACCACCTTGACGTCCAGGATGTAGGTGCCCACCACATCCCAGCGGAAGTTGGGGTTGGTAAACAGGCTCTGCAGGAACAGAACGACCAGCGCCAGGATGATGAAAGCGCTGATCCAGCGGCCCGGGTGCCGCACCGGCACCGCTTTGTTCAGTACCGGTGCGTCGTCCTTATGCTGGCCGTCCATGTGCGCACCTGACTTGTCGTCGGTAACGCGAAAACTCAAGACTTAACCGCCGGGTTGACCTCGGACTTGGTGATGGCACCTTCGGAGTTGCCCCAGCCGTCCAGGATCTTCTTGTAGGAGCCGTCTTGCATCAGCTTGGTGACGGTCTTCTGGATGACCTCTGCCCAGGCGGTATCGGCCTTGGCCACGGCGATGCCCTGCGGAGCGGAATCGTAGACGTCGCCCAGCTTCTCCAGCTGGCCGTTGGTCTGGGTCAGCGCGTAGCCGATGATGGGGGAGTCCGCAGCCATCGCATCGATGCTGCCGTTCACCAGGCGGGTGGTGACATCGGTCTGGTTCTTCAGGGTGACGATGTCAATGGGCTTCTTGCCGTCAGCCACGCACTTCTTGTTGCGGTCGGCCAGGTCCGGATCTTCCTGGACGGTGCCGGTCTGCACACCGATGGACTTGCCGCACACGTCGTCCAGGGAGAACTTGCTGGGGTTGCCCTTCTTCACGGCCCAGGCGGTCCCTGCGTTGAAGTAGCTGACCATGTTCACGGCGCCCAGGCGCTCCGGGTTGATGGTGAACGATGAGATGCCCAGATCGTACTTGGGGCCGAGGGCCGGAAGGATGCCGGTGAACTCCGCGGTCTGGACCTGGACCTTGAGGCCGAGGGTGGCGCCGATGGCCTTGGCGATGTCCACGTCGTAGCCGACAGGTGTCTGGCCGTCCGAACCGAGGAACTCGGCCGGGGCGTAGCTGGTGTCGGAGCCAACCGTGATGGTGCCCTTGGACTTGATGGCGTCCGGGACCATGGCGGCCAGGGCGTCGTCCTTCTTGACGGTGGTGGGATCAAAGCTGGCGCTGGCGCTGCCCGAGGAGGTGGCCGCGCTCGAGGGACCCGTTTCCGAGGCGTTGGTGCATGCTGAGAGAGCCAGGGCGCTGATGGCGATCATAGTGGCGGCGGTCAGCTTGGAGGTGCCCAGGAGGGTACGGGGAGTCTGCATTTCTTACCTTTTGTTGCAGGGGCTATGAGGTACTAACGCGGCTTATAGTGTAACGCTCAACAAGAGAGGTACGTCACACGCAACTAAGTTTCACTATTGGATAACTGTAGCGGTGACAAAATCAAGCCTTCCAGGGCAGGAGCCGTCTGTCATCCCAGACTCCCTGTCCGCTCGGGGGCGGAAAATGTCAGCTGCCGATGCCCAGGGACTCCAGCATCGGCCGGAACTTGGCCCACGTCTCGGCCAGTTCGGCCTCCGGCTGCGAGCCGTCAACGATCCCGCAGCCGGCATACAGCCGCACGGTTTCGGGGGACTCGATGACCGCGCCGCGCAGGGCGATGCCCCACTCGCCGTTGCCGGCCGCATCCAGCCAGCCCACCGGACCGGCGTACGGCCCGCGGTCCAGGTGCTCCAGCTTGCGGATCAGTTCCCCGGCAACCAGCGTGGGGGTCCCGCAGACAGCAGCGGTGGGGTGCAGCGCATTGATCAGGGCCAGGCAGGTGGGCACGTGGCCTTCCACCTCGGTGAGCTCGGCCTTCACGTCGGAGGCCAGGTGCCACACGTTGGGCAGCTCCAGGATGAAGGGTTCGTCGTGGGCGTTCATCGCCTCGGAGAACGGCGCCAGCTGCCTGGTCAGCGACTGGATGGCGATCTCATGCTCATGCCGTTGCTTTTCGGAACCAGCCAGGACGCGTGTGGCGTAGTCCATTGGCGGGCCGTCCTCGCCGTGCGCGTCGCGGCGGTCCAGGGTGCCGGCCAGCACGCGGGCCTGGGCGGTGCGTCCCTCCACCTGGATCAGCATCTCGGGTGTGGCCCCCACCAGGCCGTCCACGCCATAGGTCCAGCATTCGCGGTATCTGGCGGCGAGCTCGCGCAGTACATCGGCGGCATGTACGCCGGAAGGAATAGTTGCCACGACGTCGCGGGCCAGCACCAGCTTTTCCAGGGCGCCTGTGCGGATTTCGGCAACACCGGCGGCCACGGCCTCCATCCAGGCTTCCTCGCTAAGGGAACCCGTGTGCAGCGTTGCGCCGGCCGCCAGCGGGAGGGGGCGGACGACGGCGCCGCCCACCTGGCCGGGCACGTCACCGCCGGAAGCGTCCCCGGCTGAGTCTCCTGCCGGCGTCGTGCCTTCCGTCGCCGGCGCAGCGGACGGACCGCCGCCCAGCCAGCGGTCCAGCGCGGCGAGGGCTGTCACTTCGGTAAGCGGGCCGCCCTCGAACGTCAACTGGGTAAGCCATGCCTGGTTGTCCCGCACGCCCACCACGATCTCCGGCACGATCAGCCGGGACTCGTGGGCCGAAGTCTTGGAGAAAGCGAAAGAGCCGAAAGCGACGGGTCCGGTGCCTGGCAACTCGACAGCGTCCGACACCTCGGCCTCCAGGACCAGGTGCCGCCACCAGATGTCCGCTTCAAGGAACCGGTCCGGCCCGGTGGCAGTGAAGCGCGCAATCTCGCCGAAGCCTGCCAGCCCGGCTTCCCGGCGGGTCCAGCACAGGACATCGTCCCTGACCAGAAACGACGGCAGTCCCCCGGGGAATGCTTTGCCATCCAGGGGGACTGTCAGGGTGCGGAACGTGCTCGTCATGATGAGACAACACTACTCTCGCGTAAGCCGCGGCCTTTCCGGCGCCGGGACACCCTCCGGAGGAGCGCGGCGGGGCTGGTCAGCACCGTCAGGAACATTTGAGACAATGTCATGGTGAACCGAGCATCCTTGGATAAGCGTCCGGACGAAGTAGCCACGATGTTTGACGACGTCGCCCCGAAGTACGACGTCGTCAACGATGTCCTCTCCATGGGACAGACCCGCCGCTGGCGGAAGATCGTGGTGGACGCGATGGAAGTCTCCAAGGGCCAGCGGGTCCTGGACCTCGCGGCCGGAACCGGTACCTCCAGCGAACCGTATGCCGACGCCGGAATAGACGTAGTGGCCTGCGATTTCTCCCTGGGCATGCTCAAGGTGGGCAAGCGCCGCCGCCCGGACATCGACTTCATTGCCGGTGACGCCACCAACCTGCCGTTTGCCGACAACACCTTCGACGCCACCACCATCTCCTTCGGCCTGCGGAACGTGAACGAACCGAAGAAGGCGCTGGCCGAGATGCTGCGCGTCACCAAGCCCGGCGGCCGCCTGGTCATCGCCGAGTTCTCGCAGCCGGTGGTTCCGCTGTGGCGCACCATGTACACCGAATACCTGATGCGCGCCCTGCCGGCCATCGCCGTCAAGGTCGCCTCCAACCCGGACGCGTACGTCTACCTCGCCGAATCCATCCGCGCCTGGCCGGACCAGGACCATCTGGCCGCATGGCTGCAGGAATGCGGCTGGGAAAAGGTCACCTACCGCAACCTCACCGGCGGCATCGTGGCGGTGCACCGCGCGTTCAAGCCGGCCAATTCCTCGCCCGACGGCGCTGCTGCCGCCATCGCCGCGCACAAGGGCCCGGTGGCCAAGCTGCGCCGCAACACCGTCCGCTGACCTGTGAAGGTACTGATTGTCGGCGCGGGTCCGGCCGGATCCACCGCCGCGTACTACCTTGCCAAGGCCGGCCTTGACGTCACGGTCCTGGAAAAGACGGCGTTTCCGCGGGAGAAGGTTTGTGGTGACGGGCTGACGCCCCGCGCCGTCCGCGAGATCCAGAAGCTCGGCCTGCCGCACCCGGAGAACGACGGTTGGCGCCGGAACAAGGGGCTGCGCCTGATCGCCGGCGGCCGTACCATCGAGCTGCCCTGGCCCGAGGTGTCCGACTTCCCGCAGTACGGGCTGATCCGGACCCGGCTTGGCTTTGACGAGGAACTGGCCCGGCATGCAGAGTCCGCGGGGGCAAGGCTGCTGGAGCGGCACAGCGTCACCGAGGCACTGCGCTCCGAGGACGGCCGCGTGACCGGTGTCCGCGCAGCGCTCCTGGACGAGTCCGGGCGCAAGACGGGGGAGACGCGCGAGTTCACTGCCGACGTCGTCCTCGCCGCCGACGGAAACTCCACCCGCACCGCCGTCTCCCTGGGCATCCAAAAGCGCGACGACCGCCCGCTGGGCGTCGCCGTGCGCACCTATTTCACCTCCCCGCGCACCGATGATGACTGGATGGAGGGCTGGCTGGAACTCCCCGGCCGCGACGGAAAACTGCTCCCCGGCTACGGCTGGGTGTTCGGCGTCGGCGACGGCACCTCCAATGTTGGCCTGGGCATCCTGAACTCCTCCAAGGAATTCGGCAAGCTCGACTACAAGCAGGTCCTGCGCGAATGGACCGCCGGGATGCCTGCTGACTGGGGCTTCACCCCGGAGAACCAGGTGGGCGAAATCCGCGGCGCGGCCCTGCCCATGGGCTTCAACCGCACCCCGCACTACTCGCCGGGACTCCTGCTCCTGGGCGACGCCGGCGGCATGGTGTCCCCGTTCAACGGCGAGGGCATCTCCTACGCCATGGAGTCCGCCCGGTTCGCCGCCGAGTTCATCATCGACGCCTCTTCACGCACGGCTGCTTCGGGCGGAGCGTACGACGCCGATGCGCACCTTTCGCGGTACGCGGACTACGTGCGCGGCCAGTGGGGCTCGCACTTCACCCTCGGCAGGGCCTTCGCCGCGCTGATCGGAAAGCCCGCCGTCATGAAGCTTGCCCTCCGGACCGGCATGCCTGTTCCGGTGCTGATGCGGTTCGTGGTCCGGCTGCTTGCGAACCTCACGGACCCCTCCGCGAAGGGCTTCGAGGACCGGGTGATCCGCGTCCTGGAATCACTGGTTCCGGCCACATCCAATACCCCGTCAGCTCCGAACCAGCGGTATCCGCAACAAAAAGTTAGGGTTAACCCGTGACCAACTCCGCAGACCACAGCTGGACGCACGCCGGGCACGGCCTGCCGGACTCAGAACCCAGCCTCAACACCACCGCCATCGCCACGGGCCTCCAGCTGCCTGCAGGCTTTGCGGCCATCGCGGGGGACGCCGAGCTGGGCCCGGCCATCACCAACAACCTCGCCAAGGTGGAGAAGAAGCTCCGCGAAGCCATCGCCAACTCAGACCCGCTGGCCGACGCGACGTCGCGGCACCTGGTGGAAGCCGGCGGCAAGCGGATCCGGCCCCTGCTGACCCTGCTCTGTGCCCACCTCGGCGACGCATCGCTGCCCGCCGTGGTCCAGGCCGCCGTCGTGGTTGAGCTGACGCACCTGGCCACCCTGTACCACGACGACGTCATGGATTCCGCCCCCTTCCGCCGCGGCGCTCCTACGGCCCACGAAGTCTGGGGCAACTCCGTCGCGGTCCTGACCGGCGACCTGATCTTCGCGCGGGCATCCATCCTGGTGTCCGAGCTAGGAGGCCGCGCGCTGGGCATCCAGGCCCGCACGTTCGAGCGGCTGTGCCTGGGCCAGCTGCACGAGACCGTGGGCCCGCGGCCCGACGAGGATCCGGTGGAGCATTACCTGTCCGTGATCGCGGACAAGACCGGCTCGCTGGTGGCTGCGTCCGGCCAGTTCGGTGCCATTTTCTCCGGCGCCGACGAGGCATACGAGGACGTGCTGGTGGAGTACGGCGAGAAGGTGGGCGTTGCCTTCCAGCTCGCGGATGACGTCATTGACGTGACGGGCGTCAAGGTCAAGTCCGGCAAGTCTCCGGGAACCGACCTGCGCGAAGGGGTACCCACCCTGCCGGTGCTGCTCCTCCGCAAGGCTGCCACTGATGGTGACCAGTCCGCCGTCGACCTTCTGAAGCTGATTGACGGCGACCTGTCCTCGGACGAGGCCCTTGCCGCCGCCGTTGCAGGGCTGCGGGAGCACCCTGTTACCGCGGAGTCCTGGGTGGTGGCACGGCAGTGGGCCAAGGAAGCCATCGAAGCCCTTGCTCCGCTGCCCGAGGGCGTGGTCAAGGAGTCGCTGTCCAACTTCGCGCTGGCCGTGGTGGACCGCGCCAGCTGATTACTGTTCGTTAGGAGCCCGGTACCTCTGGATGATCCAGCCGCGAGGTGCCGGGCTTCTTCGTGTGCCGGCCCGGCCGTGGCAGCAGGGCTTAACGGGATAGCCCCGGCCCGCAACAACCGAAGCTGCTGTGAACCGGGGCTATCTTTCCGTTCGCATCAGACCCGCCGGAGGCGTTTAGCGGATCCGTGAATAGCTTATGACAGGTTTGTCACAGTACGCAAGTCCTGTGTAACTGCATCTGTCAAAAAAGTTTTGCCGCTGGGTCTGCCCGCGTTTCAGCGGCGGAGGTAGACCAGCATCGGCATGTTGCGGCGGCGCGCCCCGTGGGTTCCTCGAACCCGGGAAATCCCGGCCGCGGTCGTTATGCACATGGCCCGCCTCGTGCCTTCTGGCGGAAGCGACAATCCGCTGTGCTGGCTGCATGGACCTTCGCCGATTTTTGGAGAATGCCGGCTCTGTGGCCCGCACGCAAACGATCCTGAGAGCTGGATTTTCAGACCGGGAGATCCGCAATGCGGCCGCTTCAGGTGAAGCTTGCCGTCTCCGGCATGGAGTGTTGGCCCTGCCGGGCGCACCCTCCGACCTTGTGACTGCAGTCCTTGGTAATGGACTGCTGACCTGCGCGTCGGGCGCTACCCGCCAAGGGCTCTGGTTGCTGCACCAGCCGGATCAAGTCCACCTGTTATGCCGGCACGTCGGACCACAAAACACTGTGGTGCACCGCGAATCGCTGGTTCCGCACAGAACCGCGGAGCCCGTCGCAAGCATCACGGACATACTCATTCACGGGTTGCGCTGCCTGCCGGAGGTCGAAGCGGCGGTAATGGTGGAGAGTGCGGTGCGGCAGGGCGTGACTACGTTGCCCTACTTGCGCCAGCGCCTGCCCGGAAACCGGAACGGAGCTGCCCGGAAGGTGCTGGATCTGGTTGACGGCACGGCTGACTCGGCCATTGAGGTTGTGGCCCGCCTCCTCTTTCGTGCTGCAGGAATTTACACCCAGACCCAGGTCGACTTGCCAGGGATCGGCCTCGTGGATTTCCTCCTCGAGGGATTCCTGATCGTGGAGATCGACGGCCGCAGCCACCTGGAGCCGCGGCAAGTCAAGAAGGACCGCTTGCGGAATAACGCCAGTATCCTCACTGGCTATGCCGTCCTGCGGTACGGATACGCCGACGTCGTCTACAACCCCGAAAAAGTGGTTACCGAGGTTTGGCAGGTGCTTAGGGGCAGGGTAATCCGCTGAAATTCCCCGGCTGTCAATCGCAAAGCCGGGGACTCGCGGGCAGAACCGGGGAACACGCCGTCGACACCCTGCAAAGGTGGGGAAATTCAGCGAGGGCGCCCAGCCCAGGGGCGGGGAGGTTTACTCTTCCTCTTCGTCCTCGAACGCCCACTCGAACATGTCGAAGACGAACTCGGAGAAGGTGCCTTCCTCGGACTTCCACTGGCCGCGGGCGTTATTGCGGCGGTACACGATGGGGTCCGGGATGCTGAGGTCGCCTACGCGGAAGCCCCAGGTGAACGCTTCCTCTTCGTCCTCGAGGAACATGAGGAAGCCTTCGTCGTCGACCTCGAGCTCTTCGGGGTCCCAGAAGTAGTGGTATGCCTCCATCAGGTCCTCGCAGCCGCCAAGGGCCAGGTAAAACTCCCGCAGGACCAGGGGAATCTCAAACTGGTGGTCGGCCAGGGCCTTGTCCAGCTCCTCGGGAGTCAGGCCGTCGGCTTCCTGCCATTCATCCTCGAGGTACTTCGGAACAAGCGCACGGAACTTCTCGAGGAACATGTCAGTCATGCTCATATCCTAGCCAATCCAAGGGCTCCCAAAATGACATGGAAACCAACGTCACAGCCCCGAATCGGTTGGCCGGCGGTGCCACCCGCGAACCGCCAGCGGCGCCTGCCAGGAGCGCCGCCAGGCCAGGACGCGGAACGTGAAAACCAATGCCGCGATGCCGGCGGCGGTCAGGACGTTGAACACGCCCAGCACCCACAGCACGGCAGTGCATGAGGCACCCACAAATGCAGGCAACGCGTAGATGTCCTTGGGGTTGAAAAGCTCCGGAACCTCATTGGCGGTGATGTCGCGGAGCAAACCGCCGCCCACGGCCGTCGTCACCCCGAGCAGAACCGAAGCTACCGGGTTGAGGCCGGTGGCGAGGGCCTTGACCGTCCCTGTCATGCAGAAGAGTGCCAGGCCGGCAGCGTCGAACAGCGTCAGCAGCGACGTGTAGCGCTGGACGCTGGAGAACAGGAAATACACCAATGCCATGGCCAGCAGCGGCGGCGCGAGGTACGCCGGGTTGGTGAACGCAGCCGGAACAATACCCAGGACGATGTCGCGGATCACGCCGCCGCCCAGGCCCACCAGGGAGGCCAGCAGCAGTGACCCCACGATGTCGATCTGCTTCCGTGCCGCCAGCAGTGAGCCCGAAACGGCAAAGAAGAACACGCCCAGCAGATCCAGCCATACCGGGGAGTTGTCAAAGGCGAATGTCATGCGGCGTCCTGCTGTTTCAAAGAGGGCGGACAGGGCGGCTCCAACGTTACGCTAGCCCGTATGAACAGCCCCATCATGATCGCGTGTGCCCATGGGACGTCCAACACACAGGGGGCCGCAGAGGTCAACGCCCTGCGTGCCGCCATCGCGGAGCTTCGGCCGGGCCTTGATGTCCGTGAGGCTTATGTCGATGTCCAGCAGCCCGACTTGGTGGACGTGGTGGCGGGGCTGCCGGAGGGCAAGGCTGCGGTGGTGGTGCCGCTGTTGCTGAGCGTCGGGTACCACGTGAAAGTCGACATTGCGCGTGCGGTCAAGAGCCGCCCCGGCAGTGCCGCAGCGGCCCCGCTGGGGCCGGACCCGCGCCTCGCCGCCCTGCTGGACCAACGGCTGCGCGAGGCCGGCACCACCGACAATGACGTCGTGGTCCTGGCTGCCGCGGGCTCGTCGAATCCCAATGCCGCGGTCAGCGTCGAGGAACTGCTGGGCCAGCTGCGGCAGCTCCGGTCCAACCGGATGGTGGCCGCCTATGGTGCCTCGGCCCAGCCTTCAGTGCCCGACGCCGTTGCGATGCTCCGCGAGGAACTCGCCGGGGGTGCCGGCGCGGGGGATTCCGCGGGGGCTGTTGACGTCGGCGGCCGGGTGGTGATTGCCTCCTACCTCCTGGCGCCGGGCTTCTTCCACGACCAGCTGGCCAAGGCAGGTGCCGACGTCGTGACCGAACCCCTGCTGCCGTCCCCGACGCTCGCGGAGATCGCGCTGGACAGGTACGACGCCGCCGTCGCCACCATGGGCGAAACGCCCGGGGAGGCACCCGCAGCGGCCGCGGGTGAAGAGCCAAATGAGGCTTCCCCCGATGCACAGCGAAGTGGGTTCTTCAAGGTCCTCCGGCGTTTCGTGACGAAATATTTCCCTAGGTGACTTAGCGTTTCCGGGCCTTTGTGACGCTATTCGGGGGCGCCCTACAGTCGTTGCATGACTGATACAGCTCTAGCCGGAGCGTCCGCGGACTCCGCTGCCACCAAGCGCGCCGCCCGCCCGTCCCGACCCGCTGCGAAGCCGCACGGGCAGTGGAAAGTGGACGGCAAGACGCCCCTGAATGCCAACGAAACCTGGAAGCAGGAAGACGACGGCCTGAACGTCCGCGAGCGTATTGAGTCCATCTATGCCAAGGAAGGCTTCGACGCCATCCCCAGCCAGGACCTTCACGGCCGCTTCCGCTGGTGGGGCCTGTATACCCAGCGCAAGCAGGGGATCGATGGCGGCAAGACCGCAACCCTGGAGCCGCACGAGCTCGAAGACAAATACTTCATGCTCCGCGTAAGGATCGACGGCGGTGCGCTCACCACCGAGCAGCTGCGCGTCATCGGCCAGATCTCCGTGGACTTCGCCCGGGACTCCGCCGACCTCACCGACCGCCAGAACATCCAGCTGCACTGGATCCGGGTGGAGGACATCCCGGAGATCTGGAACCGCCTGGAAGGTGTTGGCCTGTCCACCACGGAGGCCTGCGGCGACGTGCCCCGCGTCATCCTGGGCTCGCCCGTGGCCGGCATCGCCAAGGACGAGATCATCGACCCCACCCCGCTCATCGCCGAGCTGGGGGAGCGGTTCATCGGCAACCCGCTGCTGTCCAACCTGCCGCGCAAGTACAAGACCGCCATCACCGGCCACCCCAGCCAGGACGTGGTCCATGAGATCAACGACTGCGCGTTCGTGGGTATTGAACACCCGGAACTCGGCGCCGGTTACGACCTCTGGGTGGGCGGCGCGCTGTCCACCAACCCGATGCTGGGCAAGCGGCTGGGCGCCTTCGTCCAGCCGGACCAGGCCGCAGACGTCTGGCTGGGCGTCACCAGCATCTTCCGTGACTACGGCTACCGGCGCATGCGCACTAAGGCGCGCCTGAAGTTCCTGCTGGCCGACTGGGGTCCGGAGAAGTTCCGCCAGATCCTTGAGGACGAATACCTCGGCTACAAGCTGGCCGACGGCCCCGCCGCTCCCAAGCCATCCACCCCGGGCGACCACGTGGGCGTGCACGAGCAGAAGGACGGCAAGTTCTTCATCGGCGCCACGCCGCTGGCGGGCCGGCTGTCAGGCTCGGCGCTGGTCAAGCTCGCCGATACCCTTGAGACCCGCGGCTCCTACCGGCTGCGCACCACCCCGCACCAGAAGCTCGTGGTCCTGGACGTCGACAAGGACCAGGTGGAGCCGCTCATCGCCGAGCTGGACGCCCTGGGCCTGTCCGCCCGACCGTCCGTGTTCCGCCGCGGCACCATCGCCTGCACCGGTATCGAGTACTGCAAGCTGGCTATCGTCGAGACCAAGTACACGGCCGCCACCGCCGTCGCCGAACTCGAGCGCCGCCTGGCCGACCTCGCCGGCTCGGGCCAGCTGCCCGCCGCGTTGTCGCTGCACATCAACGGCTGCCCCAACTCCTGCGCCCGCATCCAGACCGCGGACATCGGCCTCAAGGGCATGATGCTGCCAACGCCCGACGGCGACCCCTCCCCGGGTTTCCAGGTCCACCTGGGCGGCGGGCTGGCCAACAACGACCGCGAGGAAGCCGGCCTGGGCCGCACTGTCCGCGGACTGAAGGTGTACGTGGACGACCTGCCCGATTACGTGGAGCGGGTGGTCCGCCGGTTCGTGGCCGACCGCGCCGAAGGCCAGACCTTCGCCGAATGGGCCCACGCAGCAGACGAGGAGGCACTGCAGTAATGGCAAAACACCTGGCACCCGCCCCCGCCAAGCGTCCCGTGGAGGAGCTCAAGGCCCTTGCTGAAGCCGGCGCGGCTGAGCTCGGCTGGGACGCACCCGCCCGCGACGTGATCGCCTGGGTGGAGCGCAACTTCGACCTGCCCGCGGTCGCCGTCGCCTGTTCCATGGCCGACGCCGTCCTGCCGGCACTCGTCGCGGACCAGATGCCCGGCGTCGACGTCCTGTTCCTGGAGACCGGCTACCACTTCCCGGAAACCTACGCCACGCGCGACGAAGTGGCAGCGAACCTCCGCGTCAACGTGGTGGACGTCCTCCCCGAGAACACCGTGGAACAGCAGGACCGGCTCCTCGGCAAAGACCTCTTTGCCCGTGACGCCGCCCAGTGCTGCGCCCTCCGCAAAGTGGCTCCGCTCCAGCGCACCCTGGCCGGCTACGAACTCTGGTTCACCGGTGTCCGCCGCGACGAAGCCCCCACCCGCACCAACACGCCGCTGGTCACCTGGGACGAGAAGAACGGCCTGGTCAAGGTCAACCCCATGGCTGCCTGGACGTTCGACCAGCTGGTCCAGTACTCGGACGACAACCTTTTGCCCGTCAACCCGCTCCTTTCCCAGGGTTACCCCTCCATTGGCTGCCAGCCCTGCACCCGCAAGGTGGCGCCCGGCGAAGACCCCCGCGCCGGCCGCTGGGCAGGTTCCGACAAGACAGAATGCGGACTTCACGTATGAGCACTTCACTAACCGAGGAGACCCAGGTGACTGACGCCGCCGTATCCACGCGCCTGTCCAGCCTGGACACCCTCGAGTCCGAGGCCATCCACATCATCCGCGAGGTTGTTGCCGAGTTCGAGAAGCCCGCGCTGCTGTTCTCCGGCGGCAAGGACTCCGTGGTGATGCTGCACCTGGCCACCAAGGCCTTCTGGCCGGGCAAGGTACCCTTCCCCGTGCTGCACGTGGACACCGGCCACAACTTCCCCGAGGTCATCGACTTCCGCGACCGCACCGTTGAGCGCCTGGGCCTGAAGCTCGTGGTCGGTTCCGTCCAGGAGTTCATCGACCGCGGCGAGCTGGCAGAGCGCGCCGACGGCACCCGCAACCCGCTGCAGACCGTCCCGCTGCTGGACGCCATCCAGCAGAACAAGTTCGACGCCGTCTTCGGCGGCGGCCGCCGCGACGAGGACAAGGCCCGCGCCAAGGAGCGCATCCTGAGCCTCCGCGACGAATTCGGCCAGTGGGACCCGCGCAACCAGCGGCCCGAGTTGTGGAACCTCTACAACGGCCGCCACACCGTGGGCCAGCACGTCCGGGCGTTCCCCATCAGCAACTGGACCGAGCTGGACATCTGGCGCTACATCGAGCGCGAAAACATCGAACTGCCCGGCCTGTACTACGCCCACGAGCGCGAGGTCTTCGCCCGCGACGGCATGTGGCGCGCAGTGGGAGAAGTGTCCCAGCCGCGCCCCGATGAGGCCGTCATCACCAAGACCGTCCGCTACCGCACCGTGGGGGACATGTCCTGCACCGGCGCCGTGGAGTCGAACGCGTTCACCGTGTCCGACGTGGTGGTTGAAGTTGCCGCTTCCACCCTGACCGAACGTGGCGCCACCCGCGCAGATGACCGCATCTCCGAGGCCGCCATGGAAGACCGCAAGAAGGACGGGTACTTCTAATGACCACGATTTCGACAGGCTCAATCGCCGAGGCCGGCTCGATCAACGAGGCCCTGCCCACCACGCTCTTCCGCTTCGCCACGGCAGGATCGGTCGACGACGGCAAGTCCACTCTGGTGGGCCGCCTCCTCCACGACTCCAAGGCGATCCTCGCTGACCAGCTCGACGCCGTTGCCCGCACCTCAGCCGACCGCGGCTTCGGCGGCGACAAGGGCGGCATCGACCTGGCCCTGCTGACGGACGGCCTCCGCGCCGAGCGTGAGCAGGGCATCACCATCGACGTGGCCTACCGCTACTTCGCCACCGACCAGCGCAGCTTCATCCTGGCCGATTGCCCCGGGCACGTGCAGTACACCAAGAACACGGTGACCGGCGCGTCCACCGCGGATGCCGTCGTCGTACTCATCGACGCCCGCAAGGGTGTCCTGGAGCAGACCCGCCGGCACCTGTCCGTGCTGCAGCTGCTGCGCGTGGCGCACGTGATCGTGGCCGTGAACAAGATCGACCTGGTGGACTTCAGCGAGTCCGTGTTCCGCGACATTGAAGCCGACGTCCAGCAGGTGGGCCGTGAACTGGGCCTGGGCTCGGACGGCATCAGCGACCTGCTGGTGATCCCCGTGTCCGCGCTGGACGGCGACAATGTGGTGGACCGCTCGGCGCGGACCCCCTGGTACACCGGCCCCGCGCTGCTGGAGGTCCTGGAGACCCTGCCCGCCGCCGATGAACTCGAAAGCCACCTGGAAAGCTTCCGCTTCCCTGTCCAGCTGGTCGTCAGGCCGCAGGGCGCGCTGGCTCCCGACGCCGTGGCCGCCGGCCTGGACGTGGAGGCCTACCGCGACTACCGTGCGTACGCCGGCCAGATCACCGAAGGCTCTGTGAAGGTGGGGGACCAGGTTTCCGTGCTGACCCCCGGCCAATCCCCGCGGACCACCACCGTGGTGGGCATCGACTTCGCCGGGAAGTCCCTGGAGGAAGCTGCCGCGCCGCAGTCCGTGGCCATCCGGCTGGCGGACGAGTTCGACGTCGCCCGCGGTGACACCATCGCCGCCGCGGGCACCGTCCGGGAGGCCTCGGCCGACCTGTATGCTGCCCTGTGCTGGCTGTCCCCGAAGCCGCTCCGCGAGGGCCAGAAGGTCCTGGTCAAGCACGGCACCCGCACGGTCCAGGCACTGGTCCGCAGCGTGTCCGGCAAACTGGATTTGGCCACCTTCAACCTTGAAGGTGCCTCCAGCCTTGAGCTCAACGACATCGGGCACGCGCAGCTCCGGCTTGCCGCCCCGCTGCCGCTGGAGAACTACCTGCACCACCGCCGCACCGGCGCGTTCCTGGTGATCGACCCGCTGGACGGCAACACGCTGGCCGCCGGCCTGGTCAAGGACCACCCGGGCGACCACGAGGACGAGCGCTACAGCATCTGATTTTGCCTACATCACCGGGACTTGTGGGGCCGCCGTATTTTGCGGCGGCCCCACCGCATTCCTGCTGATTGCGCTGCTGCGGTAATCCGCACAAAAACCGCATAGGTTGTCCCCTGCCCTGTCGTGGCTTACACCGGCATGGGAAGCTCAGGGTTCGCTTTGAAGAGCCCAGGACTGCAGGCCCGGGCCGGTTTTTAGGAGGCACGATGCAATCCGTCAGCGACAGGTTATTTGGAGCAGCCGAGCTCTTCAGCCGCGATTCCCGGGAATGGAAAATCCCGGCCAAGGTGGCACGGGTCCTCGCCGTAAGCCCCTTTATCCTGGCAGTAGTCGTAGCCGTTACAGTGCCCTTCCGTGATTTCTATCTGTGGCTTGTTGAAGAGGACTCACTGATCGAATGGATGCAGTTCGGATGCCTGGTGGGCGCGATCGTCTTCCTGGTGGTTATTACCTCCCGGCTGTTGCAGCGGCGGCACGTGGGCATGGCAGCGCTTTATGGCGCTGTTGCACTCGGCGTCCTGTTCCTTACAGGTGAAGAGATTTCCTGGGGCCAGCGGATCTTTGGCTGGGGTACTCCTGAAGCCCTGCAGGAGGTCAACCGCCAAGGAGAAACGACCGTGCACAACATCAGGGGGGTCCAGGAATTCGTGCCCTATGCCATGCTCCTGGCAAGCCTCTACGGAACCTGCGTCCCGCTTTGGGCGGCTGTCCGTAAGCGGTGGAAGCGTTCCGCTGCCAGCCACCTGCTCGTTCCCCCTCTTTGCCTCGTACCGGCCTTCGGTCTGGCTGCTCTCTACCGGCTCTTCCGCTTGGTAATCTGGCCCACTCCCACATTCGTCGTTTCGGAATATGGCGAAGTCATGGAGTTGAGCCTGTATTTCGGCTTGGTCATGTTCTGTTGGTTCAACCTGCGCAACATGCGGCGGCCCAGGCCGGAGACGGGGCTCGAGAACCTGCGCCAGCGGGCCCATCGCAAGTCTTAGCACCTGGGCAGGTGCTTCCGAGGCCTCTAACGCGAGCGCCCCCTCCATCCTGCTAATTCGAAGGGTAGGGCCGGAAAACCACCTCTTTTGAAGTAGGGGGTTCGATGGCGGAATTCTGCGTTGACCGACATTTGACGCGGCGGAATAATCCTGTGAGCGACGCAAATACCGTCGTGGGGTTTTGCCCCACTGCTTTTCCAAACGCCGTTAGATAGGCAGTGGCCAACTCCATGATGTTGGCCTTCGTGGCAGGGGACAACATTATCCGCAGGAGGGTCCTGGTCGGACGGCCGGTTCCCATCCAGGGAGAAGTCAAGATGACCAGGATAAATGCTGCGACTGCAGCCCTTTCCATCCTTGCCCTGATCGTGCTGGCCTCACTCGTGGGGGTGGGAGGCATCCTTTCTGCAACCGCCGTCAGCACCACAGTCACATCATCCGCCGTAGCTGACACTTACCTCTCTACGGTGGCGCCCGGTAGCAATTACGGCGGCGCCACCGTGTTACCAGTTTCCGGCACCCAGTATCACGTGTTGCTCCGCTTCAACGTATCCATCCCCAGTGGCGGAGCCATCATTTCTGCCAACTTGCGGGTTTATTCAAAACGGGCCGTGAACGGCAGCGTGGTTGTCCATCCCGGTGAAACTTCCTGGGATGAAGCAGCTGTGTCCTACGCGACCCGGCCCCTCTGGTACCCGGAAGAACTTGCACGGACTGCGGCATTGCGGTCAAACAAATATGCGACGGCGGCACTGCCGGCGTCGGCAGTCCCGGCTTCGGGCAGCGTAGGGTTTGAGCTCACCATGGCCCCGGACGTGCAGGCTTCCCTGTCATCGCGCGAGACGTCCAACCCGCCTCAACTGGTGATCACCTTTTCGACTGCCACCCCTTCCCCAACCGCCACTCCCACCAGCTCGCCTAGCCCGACCGCTACTCCGACGGTGACAGCAACAACGTCACCGAGCCCCACATCTACTCCCACAGCTTCGCCGAGCCCCACAGGGACTTCGACTCCATCGTCGCCCGCAGGAGTACTGCCCAGCGTCGAAACCGTCGGTTTCTCCGGCTCGGGTGACGTATCCGATGACTCCGCCATATGGGTCAATGATCAGGCGCCGAACAACAGTGCGGTCATTGCCGACAACAAGGCCAGTTCTGGCGGTGGCATCGGAGTGTTCGGGATGGACGGAAAGCTGATCCAATACCGCAATGACGGCATGATCGGTAACGTGGATTTGCGTACGGGCTTCTCCCTCGGCGGAAGGTCCGCTGTCCTCGTCGGCGCCAACAACCGGACAAACAACACTCTCGTCCTGTACACGTTGGACACCGCGGCCAGAACTCTCTCGCCGGTGGCAGCGCGTTCAATTGCAACAGTGTCGCCGAACTACGGCTTCTGCATGTATCACAGCAGTCTGAGTGGAAAGTTCTACGGTTTTGTTACGCCGTACTCGTCAGGGATTGCGCAGGAGTTTGAACTGAAGGACAACGGCGCAGGGCTTGTGGACGCGGTACTTGTTCGCACCATCGCTATCGCCAGCACAACCGAGAGCTGCGTTGCTGACGACGAACTCGGATACGTCTATTTTGGTGAAGAAGATGTCGCCATCTGGAAGTACGGCGCTGAACCGGGCGCGGGGGAATCACGGGTGGCGGTTGACGCAGCAGGTGGCGGCCACCTGGTGGCCGACATCGAGGGTATGAGCATCGAATATGGTTCCAGTGGGGCCGGGCATTTGTTTGTGTCCAGTCAGGGTGACTCGACGATCTGCGCGTACGAGAGGGCCGGCAGTAACGCATTCGTGAAGAAGTTTTCGGTCGCGGCGAACGGCACGATAGACGCGGTGACGGGAACGGACGGAGTGGATGTGACCAGCAAGAGTGCAGGCACTCTGTTTCCGCGCGGCGTCCTGGTGGTACATGACGACGTCAACACGGATGGGACTACATCAAACCTTAAATTTGTTCCCCTGGACCACGTTTTCCCCTAGGCATGCAGGTGAGCTTCCTTTTCTGGCCCGGATGAACCAGCCAAAGGAAGACGGCGGAATATGACGCTGGATGAACGTGCGTGACCCCCCGTTTCCGCTTCGTTGAACGGGTCTGGGCCACTCCCTATGGTGAAACAATGACTAGTTCCAAGCCCGGGATGACCCGCATCGTGGCAGGCGAAAGCGCGGTCCCAACGCGCAGGCGCGCCGTCGAGGCTGCCCTGGCCATAGGGCTGGTCCTGCTGATCGCTGTCGGGGCCATTGTTGCCTCCAACATCTCCCGCAACACCGGGGCCCAAGCCGCGGAGCCCGCCCCGGCAGCAGAGCTGAAACTGGGTTACTTCGGCAACGTCACGCACGCACCGGCCCTGGTGGGCGTCAAGAAGGGATTCCTCGCGGATGCCCTGGGCGGCACCAAGCTCAGCACCGAGACCTTCAACGCCGGGCCGGCTGCCATCGAAGCCCTCAACGCCGGTGCCATCGACGCCGCCTACATCGGCCCGAACCCCGCCATCAACTCCTTCGCCAAGAGCCAGGGCCAGTCGGTGCGCGTGATCGCAGGAGCCGCGGCGGGCGGCGCACAATTGGTGGTCAAGCCCGGCATCACCTCCGCGGCTGACCTTCGGGGCAAGACCCTGGCGACGCCGCAGCTGGGCGGGACCCAGGACGTGGCCCTGCGCGCCTGGCTCACCAAGCAGGGGTATAAGACCAACGTGGACGGCAGCGGCGACGTCGCCATCAACCCCACGGACAACGCCCAGACCCTGAAGCTGTTCCAGGACGGAAAGCTCGACGGCGCGTGGCTGCCTGAGCCGTGGGCCTCGCGTTTGGTGCTCCAGGCCGGAGCCAAGGTGCTGGTGGACGAAAAGGACCTGTGGGACGGCTCTGCCACCGGAAAGCCGGGGGAGTTCCCCACGACCGTCCTGATCGTGAACCAGAAGTTCGCCGCCGACCACCCGGACACCGTCAGGGCGCTGCTGGCCGGGCACGCCAAGTCGGTCGCGTGGCTGAATTCGGCGCCGGCCGACGAGAAGGCCGCGCTGATCAATGAGGCCCTGCAGGAATCGGCCGGGGCGGCTCTGCCGGCTGATGTGCTGAACCGCTCCCTCGCCAACATCACCTTCACCCTCGACCCGCTGGCCGGCAGCTACCCCAAGCTGCTGCAGGACGGCATCGACGCCGGCACCACCAAGAAGGCTGACATCAACGGCCTGTTCGACCTCAGCGCGCTGAACCAGGTCACCGGCGGCGGCACGATTTCCGCGGCCGGCCTCGGCCAGGACTGACCCACCCACTACCAAAGGACGCCACCATGCCAGTCGTACTGGAACACCTGGGCAAGCGCTTCGGCGACGGCGCCCCGGTACTGGACGACGTCAACGCCAACATCAAGCAGGGCGAGTTCGTTGCCCTCCTTGGTGCCTCCGGCTGCGGCAAATCCACCCTCCTGAACATCATCGCGGGACTGGAAGCGCCGACGTCGGGCGCCCTGGAAGTGCCCAGCGACGGCGCCGCGTTCATGTTCCAGGACGCCGCACTGTTTCCCTGGCTGACCGCGCGGGAGAACATCGAACTGGCCCTGAAGCTGCGTGGCGTGGGCAAGGCCGAACGCCGCACCAAGGCCCAGGAACTCCTCGAACTGGTGCACCTGGGCTCCGCCGGGGACAAGCGCCCGCACGAGCTCTCCGGCGGCATGCGCCAGCGCGTGTCCCTGGCCCGCTCTCTGGCCCAGGACCGGCAGCTGCTGCTCATGGACGAGCCGTTCGCCGCGCTGGACGCCATCACCCGCGACCTGCTGCACGATGAGCTGGAACGGATTTGGAAGGAAACCGGGCGCACCATCGTCTTCGTCACCCACAACGTCCGCGAGGCCGTCCGGCTGGGCCAGCGGGTCCTGCTGCTGTCCTCCCGCCCCGGCCGCGTGGTCCAGGAATGGGCCGTCACCGAGGAACACCGAACCGACGCCGGGCTCGCCGGCCAGCTGACCGGGGTCATCACCGCCCGGCTGCGGGAGGAGATTCGCCGCCATGCCAAGTAAGTTCCTGTCCGGCTCCGCGCCGGTGGTTGAGCCTGACGAAACCAAAACCCGCGAGCACGTACATGCCGCCTTGACGCGCACCTCCACCGGCAAAGAGGACCTCCGGGAGCTGGAGTCCGGCCTTGATTCCCTGCAGTCCGACGCCGACCGGACGCACCGGATCGACTGGAGCCGCGTCCTCCTGCCCGTGGCTGCCTTGGTGGTCCTGGTGCTGGCCTGGCAGTTCTACGTCTCGCTGGGCGTCAAGCGCCGCGACCTGGTGCCCGGGCCGCTGGATGTCCTCGGCCAGCTGGGCGTTCTCTGGGGCGACGGCAAGCTTCAGGAGTCCGTCTGGACGTCGCTGCAGCGCGGCGTGATCGGGTTCCTCATCTCGGTGGCCATTGCCACTCCTGTCGGTTTGCTGCTGGCCCAGGTGGCGCCGCTGCGGCGCGCTTTCGGGCCACTCATCTCCGGCCTGCAGGTGCTGCCCTCCGTGGCGTGGGTTCCCGCAGCCATCATCTGGTTCGGCCTCACCGACGCCACCGTGTATTTCGTGGTGTTCATGGGCGCCATCCCGTCCATCATCAACGGCCTCATCTCCGGCGTGGACCAGATCCCGCCGCAATACCGGCGCGTGGGGACCGTGCTCGGCGCCTCCCGGCTGCAGATGGCACTGCAGATTGTCCTTCCGGCCGCACTGCCGGGCTACCTCGGTGGCCTGAAGCAGGGCTGGGCCTTCTCCTGGCGCTCCCTCATGGCCGCAGAGATCATCGCGGTGGGCGGCACCATCGGCTTTGGCCTGGGCTCGCTGCTGGACCAGGGCCGGACCCTGTCCGACATGGGCGTGGTCATGG
Source organism: Pseudarthrobacter sp. CC12 (assembly GCF_039907755.1). Classification (NCBI taxonomy): domain Bacteria; kingdom Bacillati; phylum Actinomycetota; class Actinomycetes; order Micrococcales; family Micrococcaceae; genus Pseudarthrobacter; species Pseudarthrobacter sp. CC12. Next base: position 67,476 of record NZ_JARDJH010000003.1, read on the forward strand.
CCGCCATCCTGCTGATCCTCGCGGTCGGCATCCTGATTGAACTGCTGGTATTCGGGCCCATCGAGAAGCGGCTCCTGCGCCGCCGGGGCCTGCTGGCCGGCAGCACCCGCTGACCCAACCCCCTCCCAACGCACCCTCAGAGCCCGACGGCGACCTCCCGCCGTCGGGCTCTGCCTCTCTCGCCGCCCTGCCCTGGCGGAACCGGGGCACTTTGACACGGACACGCCGCGGAACCAAGCCAATACGACGCCGAAGCCCGCCAAAGTGCCCCGCGACCGCCGGCGCCCACCAAGACGGGCGAGCGGTGGGAGGGGTGACAACCGGGCTTACCGTACCCCCGCAGCTTCACCGACGAACAGGTCAAGGGGCCGTTCACGTCATTCCTGCACGTCCATGAGTTCGCGCCCACGGCCACAGGCAGCAACATGACGGACAGGGTGGAGTTCACCGCCCCGCTGGGAGTCCTGGGCCGCGTCGCCGAGCGCCTCATCCTGGCCCGCTACCTGAAACGGCTGATCCGGGACCGCGGCCGATTCCTCGCCGGCCGCACCTGAAAAATCCTTTGTGACGCAGCGTTACCTTAAGTGAACTGGTGTTGCTGACCCTTTGTGGGCCACTGTGACGCCGCCCTACCGTTGATTCATGGCAATTCAGGACATTTACCCCACGGCGCTGCGGCTGCTCGGCCGCCCCGTGCTGGTGGTTGGCGGCGGCCCCGTCGCTGCCCGCCGCGCCAAGGGCCTGCTCGACGCCGGTGCCCTGGTCACCGTTGTGGCCCCGGTTGCCTCGCCCGCGCTGCAGGAGTTGGCCGACGCCGGCCTGGTCACCTGGGAAGCGCGGCCCTACCGCTCCAGCGACGTGGACGGCGTCTGGTTCGTCCAGACGGCCACGGGCGCACCCGAAGTGGACGCCCAGGTATCGGCCGACGCCGAGGCGCAGCGGGTTTGGTGCGTCAATGCCTCCAACCACGAAGCTTCCGCCGCCTGGACCCCCGCCGTCGCCGTGGTGGACGACGTCAAAATCGCCGTCAACGCCGGGGGAGACCCGCGCCGTGCCATGGCGGTACGGGACGCCGTCGCCACCGCCCTCGAAACCGGGGACCTGCCGCTGCGCCGCCGCCGAGCGCACCGCGGTTCCGTCGCCCTCGTCGGTGGCGGCCCCGGCGATACCGGCCTCATCACCGTCCGTGGCCGCCGGCTCCTGGGCCAGGCCGACGTCGTCGTCGCCGACCGCCTGGGCCCCCGCGAACTCCTGAAGGAACTCGCCCCGGACGTCCGCGTCATCGAGGTGGGCAAGACCCCCGGCCGCCACCCCGTGCCGCAGGCGGAAATCAACCGGATCCTCGTGGAGGAAGCACTCAAGGGCCACCGGGTGGTTCGGCTCAAGGGCGGCGACCCGTACGTACTGGGACGCGGCGGCGAGGAAGCCGAGTACTGCAGGCAGCGCGGCGTCGAGGTTGAGGTGGTCTCCGGCGTTACGTCCGCCATCTCCGTTCCCGCAGCCGCAGGCATTCCCGTCACCCACCGTGGCCTGGCCAAGGGCTTCAGCGTGGTCACCGGCCACGAGGAACTCTCCGAGGTTCCGGCCCGCGCAGACCACACCATTGTCCTGCTGATGGGCGTGGGCCAACTGCGGGAATCCGCGTCCGCGCTGGGCGAAGCCGGCCTGCCGCAGGACACCCCGGTTGGTATCGTGGAAAACGGCTATTTGCCGGACCAGCGCGTCACCATCGGCACGCTCGGTTCCATCGCCGACCAGGCCCAGGCGGCCGGCGTCGCAAATCCTGCCGTGATTGTCATCGGTGACGTGGTGCGCGTGAGCCCGTTCGCGCCGTCGCACTTCAAAACCGCTGACTACAGCACCACCACCCCGAACAGCCCCCGCAAGACCGTCCTCACCACCTGAAACCCATCTATTGTTCCGTACTTACCGTTATGAGCCTTCAAGTCGGTAAGTACGGAACAACCGATGCAGAAGAAAAGGAACCCAGCCGTGTCATCCAGCACTACCGTAGGATCTGCTGCGCGTCCGCTGCGCGTCGCCGTCGTGGGCTCCGGCCCGGCCGGTGTCTACGCCGCCGACATCCTCACCAAGAGCGAAGCCGTCAAGAGCGGCGAGCTGACCGTCAGCATCGACCTCTTTGACCGCTACCCGGCACCCTACGGCCTGATCCGCTACGGCGTGGCCCCGGACCACCCCCGCATCAAGGGCATCGTCAACGCCCTGCACAAGGTGCTGGACCGCGGCGACATCCGCTTCTTCGGCAACGTGGACTACGGCACGGACCTCACCATTGAGGACCTCCGCAAGCACTACGACGCCGTCATCTTCGCCACCGGCGCCATCAAGGACGCGGACCTGAACATCCCCGGCGTCGAACTGGAAGGCTCCTTCGGCGGCGCCGACTTCGTCTCCTGGTACGACGGCCACCCTGACGTCCCGCGCGAATGGCCGCTGGACGCCAAGGAAATCGCCGTGATCGGCAACGGCAACGTGGCCCTGGACGTGGCCCGCGTCCTGTCCAAGCACGCCGACGACCTGCTGGTCACCGAAATCCCCGACAACGTCTACGCCGGACTGAAGGCATCCCCCGTCACCGACGTGCACGTCTTCGGCCGCCGCGGCCCGGCCCAGGTCAAGTTCACCCCGCTGGAGCTGCGCGAGCTGTCCCACTCCAAGGACGTGGACATCATCCTGTACGCGGAGGACTTCGAGTTCGACGAGGAATCCGACCGCCAGATCCAGACGAACAACCAGACCAAGACCATGGTTGGCACGCTCACCAACTGGATCGCCGAGCAGCCCGAGGACCTCTCCGAGCTCAAGGCTTCCCGCCGCCTGCACCTGCACTTCCTGCACAGCCCGGTGGAGATCTATGACGACGCCGAGACTCCCGGCAAGGTGGCAGGCATCAAGTTCGAGCGGACCGAGCTGGACGGCAGGGGCAACGCCCGCGGCACCGGCGAGTACGTGGATTACCCGGTCCAGGCCGTGTACCGCGCCATCGGCTACTTCGGTTCCGCGCTGCCGGACGTTGAGTTCGACCACAAGAAGGGCGTCGTCACGAACGACGGCGGCCGCGTCCTGGATGCGTCCGGCCAGCATGTGCCGGGCCTCTACGCCACCGGCTGGATCAAGCGCGGACCGGTAGGCCTGATCGGCCACACCAAGGGTGACGCCCTGGAGACGGTCACCTACCTGCTGGAAGACCGCGCAAACCTTCCTGTTGCAGCGGCACCCGCAGAGGACGCCGTCACCGAACTCCTCGACGCCCGCGGCGTGAAGTTCACCAGCTGGGAAGGCTGGCTGGCACTGGACGCCCACGAGCTGGCCCTCGGCGCTGCGGCTACCGAGGCCGGGGGATCGCACGGCGTTGAGGTTAAGCGTGAGCGCGTCAAGGTGGTGCCGCGCGAGGATATGGTTTCCATTTCCCGTGGCGGTGTCGCCGCGCAGGTCTAGGACCCAGCTGACGGAACCGCGGGGCCAAGGGCCGCGCGGTTCCGGCGTTTAACCCGGCCGGGCTATTTCCCGGCGCCCCCGATGGCCATGAGCTCCAGCCGGCGCAGGCTTTCCCGGTTCCGGGCCGAAATGATGGGATCGCGCAGAACCTTGGGCATGAGCTTGCCGGGCCCGTGGATGGCATCCTCGGCAATGGTCACCAGGCATTGGGCGCCCCGGTCCTCCAGCGTGATTTCCACTTTGGCCTCGCCCATGGGCCAGCCCCGCGCCACGAGTTCCAGCGAGCGGCCGGGCTCGACGGCGGTCACGCGGGAGCTGTCGTCGATCACAAGCGGCCAGGCGCCCACCGAGTGGTGGAGGTTGGCTCCAACCCGGGGCCATTCGGCGTCCACATCCCTGATCCGGGAGGCACCCACCACCCAGCCCGAGTACAGCCAGCCGTCGGCGATGACGCGCCAGACGTCGGCAGAGGGGGACTTGAACAGCTGCGAGACGGTGGACATGGGGTTCCTTCCGGTTGCGGTGGTGCTTCCCTGGCCTCCTGCGGAGGGGTCTGCGGGATGTCCAGGCTCGGTGGGGCGACCGACGGCGGGAGGTGCGGGCCGGCGGGCGGCCCGATAGGACGGCTTCCGCAGGCGCCGGGTCCATGCGTAGGCCTGCGCGCCGGGCGGCTGGTGCTCCAGGGGATCGAAACGCAGCGGGATATCCGTGGGGCTGGCACCGGCCTGCAGCCGCACTTCACCGCATTCCTGCCACCGGCCGCCCGGAGTGGTCCAGTGCAGCCCCAGCACCCATTCCCCGGACGCAAGCGAACCCGGCGGAAGGCCCCGCGTCCGCAGGCCCAGCAGGACGGGGCCCCGGCTTCCCCGGTACGGCATCAGCGTGGTCATGGCGGCTCCTGCCACATCAAGCCGCGGCATCAGGATGTACCTGCCAGGCAGACCCCAGCCGGTGGAGGCAAACAGGACATCAGCAGGGCCGGCAGCAGCATCGCCGGACGGGGAAACCCGGAGGGCCAGGCCCAAAATGTCCGGCAGGCGCTGCGGCAGCCCCACGGACCGGGAAAAGCGGGCCACCACCTGGTCGGTACCCGGCGAGTCCAGCCAGGCGATGCCGCTGGGGCCGCCCGGGTTTCCGGTCCTGGCCACAGTTCCGGACAGCCCCAGTCCTGCGGGATGGATGGGCCGGTCAGGCCTGGCCAGCTTCAGGAGCCGGAAGAGGGCAGCGAAAGCCTGGCCGGCACTTTCGGTGACGGCGGAGAGAACGCGCAGCTGCTGGGTCATACTTCCTTCCTACCCATAAACCCCGGAGCTACATGCGCCCAAAGCGCGCGCGGATCAGCGCGAAAATCCCATATGCGATAAATCCTGCACCAATGGCCACGAGCAGCGTGGGCCCGAACGGGTGGTCCTGCAGCGCCTTCAGGCTGCCGTCCAGCCCGGTGGACTCCTCGGGCCGGTGCTTTGCGGCGGCGATGATGAACAGCAGCCCGGTGAGGTCCAGCGCCACCCCCTTGGCCACGTGGCCGGTGACGCCCAGGCTGTCGATCAGCCTGCCGCGCCTGGTGCCCTCGAAGTGGAACAGCTCCTCCTTGAAGCCGCGCCGGAACCCCTTGACCATGAAGTAGATGCCGATGCCCAGGATGGTCAGGCCCAGCGCCACAAGGAGCCACGGCCCTGCAGGGGTGTCCATCAGGCTGGCACTGAAGTCGCGCGTGTTGTCGCCCGAGTCGCTGCGCTGCCCCAGGGCAAAGCCGGCGAAGGTCAAACCCACGCTGCCGTAGGCGATGGCCAGGAATCCCGATGACACAAGCTTGGCCAGCCGTTGCTTGCGGGGCAGGCTCCTGGCCCGCAGGGTTGCCTCGCTGGCCTGCCACAACGCAAGCCCCAGGCAGGCCGCCACGCAGACCCACATGACCAGTGGCCCCCAGGGGTTGTCCGCAAGCCGCGCGATGGCGCCGGTGGGTTCGGCATCACCCGGATGGCCGAACGCGATGGCGATGGCAATGGCGCCGAGGATGACATGAAGCAACGCCATGACGGCAAACCCGGTGCGGGCCAGGACATCCAGGACCCTGTGGTTGGACGCTTCCTCGACAGCGTCCGCTGCCTGGCTGAGGGTGGATTCGCCGTCGGACATGCCTTAGCCGTTCATGGGCCCTTCGGCCCGCAGCTTCTCTGCTCCCGGTCCTTCGACGTGCACGGTGCAGCGGACCACCAGCTGGCCGGGTGCATTGTCAAGCTCCACCAGGGAATCGTCCGCGCTAAGGACGGTGAACACCTCCGAACCCGCTACGACGCCGACACCCTTGGCCTTCGCCGTTTCGCGGGCATTCCCCAACGCCTCCCGCTGCAGCCCGTCCACATAGCCGCCGTCTCTCTCACGGGCGGGGTCCCCGAAGGCCCAGCCGAACAATGTCCCAGTGTTTCCCATGGCGACGATATTACGCGGTCGGCACTGTCCGGGACGGGCTTTCGTAATATTAGTAAGTGTGCTTACCATGAGCGGACCATACCTCGATGGAACAGGCACGTGAAGTCCGCAGCGCAGCTGCATCAGTCCACAACGTTAGGAATGCACATCATGGCAGGAAATCTCATTGCCCGTTCAGTTCACGACCTGACGGCGGCAGCATGGTTTGGTGGCTCCCTGATGGGTGCCATCGGGCTCAACGGGGCGGCAGCCCAGGCCAAGGACCCGGCCGAGCGCACCCGGCTCTCCAGCGCCGGCTGGATGAAGTGGGCTCCGTTCCAGACCGCGGCCTTCGCCTCCCACCTGGTGGCCGATCTCGCCATTGCGTGGGAAAACAAGGGCCGCATCGCAAAGCAGGATGGTGTGGCCCGGGACACCGTGATCAAGACGGCGGTGACGGTGGTGGGTGCCGCGGTGACCCTCTACTCGGGCGTCCTGGGCAAGAAGGTGGAGAAGCTGGCCGGTGAGGGTGCCGAAGGCGCCACCGAGCCGCACGGTGCCGCCTCGGACGAGCTGAAGTCGGCCCAGCAGCAGCTCAAGGCCCTGCAGTGGGCCATCCCCGGCTTCGCTGCCCTGGTGATCATCCTGGGTGCCAAGCACGGCGAGATGCAGCGCCCCAAGAATGTCCTTGCGGGTTTGCGCCGCGACTAGCACCACCGGTCAGCACACAGCGGACGACGGCGGCCCGGCACCTCGGTGCCGGGCCGCACCCATGTCCGGCTACTCCGCCAGCCACTCCGCGCACGAGTTAAGGTTCCGGTTCACGCTGGCCACGGCAGCGTCCCCGTCCCGCTGGGCGATGGCGTCCAGCAGCGTTTCGTGGCCGTCGCGGGGGAGTCCGTTGAAGCCCGGCCGGGCCTGCTGCTTCAGCAGGTCCTGGTGGAACACGGCGCCGAAGCTCGCATAAAGCTCGTGCAGCAGGGGATTGCCCGAGGCCCTGGCGACGCCCTCATGGAAGCTCCAGTCAGCGTCTGCCCAGGCTTCGAAGTCCCCGGAGGTCCAGGCCTGGTCCCTGATGGCGAGGAGGGCACGGAGGGAGGCAACGTCGTCGTCCGTTGCATTCCGGGCGGCCAGCCGGGCGGCCTGGGTGTCCAGGCCCAACCGGACCTCCAGGATGTGCTGTTCGGTGTGGTCCTGGTACATGCGGCGCGCGGCCCCGGACATCTCGCTCGTGGCGCGCACGTAGGTGCCGTCGCCGCGGCGTACTTCCAGCATTCCGCTGTGGGCCAGGGCCTTGATGGCTTCGCGGAGCGTGCCGCGGGAAACGCCCAGCCGGGCCATGAGCTCGGGCTCGGGCGGGATGCGCTGGTTCAGCGGCCACTCGCCGGTGTGGACCATCCCGCGCAGTTTGGCCGTGACCTCGGCGGCGAGCGGCGGACGGACCGAAGGGCTCAATGTCATGGGATTATTTCCCTTCCGCGTTCCTGGACATCGCGGGTCCCGTGATGAGGTGGGACACCACGATCTGGGCCAAGGCCAGGACCAGCAGCAGCACCAGCGGCAGGGACCAGCCCCCGGTGGCGCTGTGCAGGAGGCCCATGCCAAACGGGCCGGCGGTGGCCAGCAGGTAGCCGGAAGACTGTGCCAAGGTGGACAGGGCGGTGGTTTCGGCGGTGCTGGTTCCGCTCCGGCTGATCATCACCATGACGAGCGGGAAGATGCCCAGCCCAAAACCGATCAGGACCGCCGGGACGGCCGCTAATGCCACGGGGAGGGACAGCAGCGCCGCGATCCCGGCGGCCATGATGATGCTCGCCAGGTAGAACGCCGGACGCAGCATCCGCGGCCTGGCTCCGATGGCAATCAGCACCATGCCCGCCGGGACGGAGACCAGCTGCATGAGGCCGAACATCAGCCCGCTGTCCGATGCGCTCAGGCCCATCGTGGTGAGCATGTAGGGGAACCAGCTCAGGACGGCGTAGGCCAGCAGGGCCTGCAGGGTGAAGATGGCAGTGAGGAGCTGGCCCTTCCGGGTGCGGAGCAGCGGCCAGGGGGACACATGGCCGGCGGTGGTCCGGACGGTGCTGCGGTGGGCGTGCAGTGCCACCGGCAGGAAGCCCACGAAGGCAGCGACGGCAGCGATGCCCACGGCGCCCACGGCGGCGGACGGCGACCCCAGCGCATGGGCCAGCGGGACCACCGCCACCGATGTCAGGGTGCCGCCGGTGGTCATGGTCACCGTGTAGACGGCGGTCATCAACGACGTACGGGACGCGAAGTGCTCCCGGATGAAGGACGGCATGGCCACGTTGCAGATGGCCAGGCCCGACATCCCCACCACGCTCCCTGCCACCAGCATGCCCGTGGCAGGGATCCCGCGCAGCATGAGGCCGCCGGCCAGCAGTGCCAGGGACAGCAGGATGGCCTTCTCCACGCCAAGCTTGCCGGTCAGCCAGGAGGTGGCCGCGCCGGCCAGGGCGAAACACAGGGTGGGGATCGAGGGAATGATGGACGCCACCAGCGCCCCATAGCCAAGCACCGCCTGGAGATCATGCAGGAGCGCGGAGGCCCCGGTGATGCCGGCGCGAAGGTTCAGGCCGATCAGGACCAGCGCGATGACACCGAAGACGACGGCGGAACGCGGCTTGGCAGGGGCGCTGCCGGTGGCCGGGGCGGCGGGCACCGTGCGGGCCTGGGCTGTTGCGGGTGGGGACGCGGGGGGAGTTCCTGGCATGCCTTCCAGCCTAAAGGTTAGACGTTTGATGTTTGTCCTTTTGTGGCCGACCTCTCTGTCATGCCGCGGCTGGAATAGACTGCCAACGGATGGTCGGAGGGCCTGGCGCGGGCCGGGCAGTGCGGAAGGACGGCTGTGGAAGCTTCCCGGGGACTCGAGATTGAGAAGAAGTACGACGTCGATGCCGGCGCCGTGGTGCCGGACCTGGGGCAGGCCGCAGGGGTGGCCCGGACCGGCACGCCGCACACCGACCTGCTGGAGGCTGTCTACCTCGACACCCCCAACCATGCCTTGGCCGCACGCCGGATCACCCTCCGCCGCCGCACCGGCGGGAAGGATGCCGGGTGGCACCTGAAGCTGCCGCCGCGCGGAGACCAGGCAGCGGGGGAGGGGCCCCAGCAGCGGACGGAGCTGCACGCACCCCTGGGCCGGCCCGACGCCGTCCCCGACGCCCTGCTGACCCACCTCCTTGCGTATCTCAGGGGTGCCGTTCCGGTGCCGGTGGTGAGGCTGGACACCCGGCGCACCACTTACCCCCTGTACGGGGACGACGGTGTCCACCTCGCCGACCTCGCCGATGACCACGTCACTGCTGAACGGCTGGCGGGCCGCGGCAACGACACGCGGCAGGAATGGCGCGAGTGGGAGCTGGAACTGGTCCACGGGAAGCCTGGCCTTTTCGGCCCCGTTGAGGAACTGCTCTTGGCTGCCGGAGCGAAGCCGGCCGGACATGCTTCGAAGCTGGCGCGGGCCCTGGGCCCCGGTACCAAGGCGGGAAAGCGTGCCGCCGGGGACGCTGCCGCCGACACCCCGGGCACCCCCGCCCCCGCCCTGCTGGCCGGAAAGCGGGCCCCGGCGGCCGCCGTCGTCACCGTCTACCTGGCGCAGCAGGTCGATGCGATCCTTGCGGGCGACAGTGCCGTCCGGCTGGAGGAACCGGAGGCGGTACACAACATGCGCTCCGCCACCCGGCGCATCCGCTCGGTCCTGGCAGCCTATGCGAAGCTCTACCGGGCTGCGCCGGTGCGCAAGCTGCGGACCGAACTGAAGTGGCTGGGCCAGCTCCTGGGCCAGCCACGCGACGCCGAGGTCCTGCGGGCGCAGCTCCGCGGGCAGCTGGGTGCACTGCAGTCCGCGGACGGCGTGGAAACGGCCACGGCAAGGGTGGAACAGCGCACGGACGCGGACTACGACGCCGCGTACCGCCTCCTGCAGGAAGCCCTCGGAACGGAGCGCTACTTCCGGCTCCTGGACACCCTTGAGGAGTTCCGTGACAACCCGCCCGTGCGCGCCGATTCGGTGGCGCCGGGACGGCGGGCGGCCGCGAAAGCGGTGGACAAGGCCGCCAAGCGGCTGCAGCGCTCCCGCAAAGCGGCCAAGCGTGCACGGCGCGGAAGGGAGCAGGAACTGGCGCTCCACCGCGTGCGCAAGGATGCCAAGCGGCTGCGCCACGTGGCTGAATCAGCAGTACTGGTGCACGGCAAGCGTGCGGGCAAGGTGGCCAAGGCCGCCCACCGGCAGCAGAAGGTCCTGGGACAACACCAGGACGCCGTGGTGGCCCGCGACCTGCTGGCCGCCATCGCGGCGGAGTACGGCGAGCCCGCCACGGCAGGCATCTATGCGGAGCTGCTCAGCCTGCAGGAGGAACGGATGGCGGCGGCGCAGGCCGCGTACCGGAAGGCCTGGAAGAAATCGCGCGACCTGTTCAGCCGCGGCGTACTCTAAGGCCGGCCCGGCCCTATTTGCCCTGCCGGGCCGACAGCCGGGCCACCGCCAGGGCCAGCCAGAGCTGCACCCGGTCCGCGGTGACCGCGGGGTCGTAGCCGGTCAGCTCCGTGATCTGCGCCAGCCTGTACCTGACGGTGTTGCGGTGCAAGGTGAGTTCCTCCGCCACCGCAGCCACCGAGCCGTTGTTGTTCAGGTAGCTTTCCAGCGTGGCCATCAGCTCAGACCCGTGTGCGGCGTCGAACGAACGCAGGGGATTCAGGGATTCATGCGCCATGTCCGCCAGCGGCACATCCTCGCTGGCGAGCAGCAGCGACGTCAGGCTCAGCCGCTCCGGCTCGTTGACCGGCAATCCATGGCTGGCGGCATCCCGGGCTTCGAAGTAGCTCCAGCGCAGGCCGTTCGGCTTGGTGTACGCCCCGCCGATGCCGATCGTGGCATGGATGCCGGCTTCGGCGAGGTGGTCGCTGAGCCTCCGTGCCAGCGACGGTGCCGTCCCGCCGTCGTCATTGACCACCAGCACCAGGTCCTTGCCCACGACGGCGGCGACCGCCTTCTCCAGCTCCTGCGGCACCGAGGTGCTCCCCAGGGCCTTCCCGTGGGCGGCCGACACGGCCAGCAGCACCACGTTCTTGCGGGTGCTGTTCACACCCACGCCTGCGAGCCGGCGCTGCGCCTCGCTGGTCTCCAGCGCTCCGTGGATTACGTCCTCCAGCACCTGCCCGCACAGGGCGCGCTGGGCCTGGCGCTGCTTGACCATGTTGTTCAGCTCCACGCTGATCAGGTTCTGCGCGTAGCCAATGATGCCCGTGTCCTCGAACGGCTGGCGCACCCACAGCGTGCAGGCGTCCCGCCGTCCCGTGGGCACGGGATAGCTGGCCCAGGTGTCGGCCGACGGGTGGGCAGCGCTGCTGTTGTACAGCTGGGCCGTGAACTGGGTCAACGCAATGTCGGTGCGCAGCATGCCGCCGAGGTTCTTCAACAGTTCCGCCAGCCCTCCGCCGGTCAGCAGCGCCCGGGCCAGCACCTGGTGCCCCGCGATCAGCCGTTCCAGCTTGGCGTAGTGGTCCGCCGACTGGGCATCCGCCACCAGCTTGGTGATGGCGATGAACGGCGTCTCGTACGGCACCTCTACCACGGGCAGGCCCCAGCGGTTGGCCTCGGCCAGGAGTGCCGGCGGCACCGTCTCATGCGACAACCCAACGCCGAACCCGATGCCCACCGCGCCCGCCCGCTGCACCTGCCGCACAAAGCGGCGCTGCTCGGGAGCGGAACGGAGGCGCAGCCCGGTGGTGAGCACCAGCTCGCCGCCGTTGAGGAACCGTTGCGGATCCTCCAGTTCCGTGACGGCGACCCAGTTAATGTCCTGGTTCCAGGTTGTCTCCGCCACTCCGGCCTTGGCCAGCTTCAGGGAGGACACGCCCACCAGGGCAGCGAGGGAAATGGCCATGAAGCAAGGATAAACGTGAGCTGGGCAACCGCACTAAACCCTCCAAACAAGGGTGTGCAGGTGGCTATTCACCCCGCTGGGGCGCTGGCATAGGCTCGAGGCAGTTCCATCCATCCGTCCCGGGTTCCGTCCGGCCGCCGATGGCCCTTACGAAAGAGGTTGCACACCGTGGTCCAAACCTTGCAGAACTTCATCAACGGGAAGTTCGTCACCCCTGCCGGCACCGACCTGCTGGACGTGGTCAACCCCACCAACGGCGAAGTGGTGGCCCAGGCTCCCGTTTCGGTGCAGGCCGACGTTGACGCGGCCATGGCCGCTGCCAAGGACGCCTTCCGGACCTGGAAGCACGTGACCCCGGGACAGCGGCAGCTGATGCTGCTCAAGCTCGCCGACGCCATCGAGGCCAACAGCGGCGAACTCGTCGAGGCCCAGCACCGCAACACCGGCCAGGTCCGGTCGCTCATCGCGTCCGAGGAAGTGGCAGCCGGCGCCGACCAGCTGCGCTTCTTCGCCGGTGCCGCCAGGATCCTGGAAGGCAAGTCCGCCGGGGAGTACTTCGAGGGGCACACATCCTATGTCCGCCGTGAACCGATCGGCGTGGTGGCCCAGGTGGCCCCGTGGAACTACCCCTTCCTGATGGCCATCTGGAAGATCGGTCCCGCGCTCGCGGCCGGCAACACCGTGGTCCTCAAGCCTTCCGACACCACCCCCGAATCCACGCTGGTCCTGGCGCGCCTGGCGGGTGAAATCCTGCCCGCGGGTGTCCTGAACGTGGTGCTGGGCACCGGCGAAACCGGCGCCATGATGGTGGAGCACAAGGTCCCCGGCCTGGTGTCCATTACGGGCTCTGTGCGCGCGGGAATCGCGGTGGCTTCGGGTGCCGCCAAGGGCCTCAAGCGTGCCCACCTGGAGCTTGGCGGCAAGGCACCGGCCATCGTGTTCGCCGACGCCGACATCAAGAAGAGCGCCGCGGCCATCGCCGAGTTCGCGTTCTTCAACGCCGGCCAGGACTGCACGGCCATTACCCGCGTCCTGGTGCAGGACTCAGTGCACGACGACGTCGTGGCTGCCATGGTGGAGCACACCAGGACCCTGCACACAGGCTCGCAGAACGACGAAGAGAACTACTTCGGCCCGTTGAACAACGTGAACCACTTCAACGCCGTGACCTCCGTGGTGGAGAACCTGCCGGCCAACTGCCGGATCGAAACCGGCGGCCACCGCGCGGGGGAGAAGGGCTACTTCTTCGAACCCACCATCATCACCGGTGCCAGGCAGACGGACGACGTGGTGCAGAAGGAAACCTTCGGCCCCGTCATTACCGTCCAGAAGTTCAGCACCGAAGAAGAGGCAGTAGCCATGGCCAACGACGTGGACTACGCCCTGGCGTCCAGTGTCTGGACCACCAACCACGGCACTGCCATGCGGCTGAGCCGTGACCTGGACTTCGGTGCCGTGTGGATCAACACCCACATCCTGCTTACCGCCGAAATGCCGCACGGCGGCTTCAAGCAGTCCGGCTACGGCAAGGACCTCTCCATGTACGGCGTGGAGGACTACACGCGCATCAAGCACGTGATGTCCGCCCTCGACTCCTAATTCCGCTCCCACCTGTAAGAAAGAACATCATGACCACCACCGCATCAGACATCACCTTCCGCCTGGAGCAGAAGCGCAACGTCCAGGCCGACTTCCCGGGCCCCAAGTCCGTGGCACTGACTGAGCGCCGCAAGTCCGTGGTGGCTGCCGGCGTCGCCTCCAGCGTCCCGGTCTACGTTGCCGACGCCGACGGCGGCATCATCCACGACGTCGACGGCAACTCCTTCATCGACCTGGGCTCCGGCATCGCGGTGACCAGCGTGGGCGCGTCCGATCCCGCCGTCGTCGGTGCCGTCAAGGAAGCCGTGGAGCACTTCACCCATACCTGCTTCATGGTCACCCCGTACGAAGGCTACGTGGCGGTGGCCGAGCAGCTGAACCGGCTCACCCCGGGCGACCACGAAAAGCGCACCGTCCTCTTCAACTCCGGCGCCGAGGCCGTGGAAAACGCCATCAAGGTGGCCCGCCTGGCCACCGGCCGGGACGCCGTTGTCGCCTTCGACCACGCCTACCACGGCCGCACCAACCTGACCATGGCGCTGACCGCGAAGGCCATGCCGTACAAGACTAACTTCGGCCCGTTCGCGCCCGAGGTCTACCGGATGCCCATGAGCTACCCGTACCGCGAGGAAAACCCCGCCATCACCGGTGCGGAGGCAGCCAAGCGCGCCATCACCATGATCGAGAAGCAGATCGGCGGCGACCAGGTTGCCGCGATCATCATCGAACCCATCCAGGGCGAGGGCGGCTTCATCGTCCCGGCCGAGGGCTTCCTGCCGGCGCTGGCCGCCTGGGCCAAGGAGAAGGGCATCGTCTTCATCGCCGACGAGGTCCAGTCCGGCTTCTGCCGCACGGGTGAATGGTTCGCCGTCAACCACGAAGGCATTGTCCCGGACATCATGACGATGGCCAAGGGCATCGCCGGCGGCATGCCGCTGTCCGCCATTACCGGCCGCGCCGACCTGCTGGATGCCGTGCACCCCGGTGGCCTGGGCGGCACCTACGGCGGCAACCCCGTGGCCTGCGCGGCTGCGTTGGCGTCCATCGGCTCCATGGAGGAGTACAACCTGAACGGCCGCGCCCGCCACATCGAATCCGTTGCCATGGCGCGCCTCCAGGAACTGCAGTCCGAGCTTGCCGCTGCCGGGACCGGCGTGATCGGCGATGTCCGCGGCCGTGGCGCCATGCTCGCCGTCGAACTTGTCCAGGCCGGTTCCAAGGAGCCGAACCCGGAGCTGACCAAGGCTGTTGCCGCCGCCTGCCTGAAGGAAGGCGTCATCATCCTCACCTGCGGCACCTACGGCAACGTCATCCGCCTGTTGCCCCCGCTGGTCATCACCGATGAACTGCTGGCAGACGGCCTGGAAGTCCTCGCCGCCGCCATCAAGGCCCACGCCTAGCCGGCACAGCTTTACCCGAAAACCCAGGAGGGTGGGGGCCCCCCCCCGGGCCCCCCCCCCGGGGGGGGGCCCCCCACCCGCGGCCCCACCCTCCTTGGCTTAAGTGTTGGTCAGGCGGCCTGCCGGAGCGCTGCCTTGCGGGCCAGGGAATTCCTGCGCGTGGTCCGCAGCATGTCCACGGTCAGCAGAAGCAGGGCCAGCCATACCACCCCGAAGCCGATCCAGCGTTCAGCAGTCATGGCCTCCCGGAACACCAGCAACGCCACCAGGAACTGCAGGACGGGAGCGAAATACTGCAGCAGTCCGATGGTGGTCATGGGCAACCGCCGCGCCGAGGCGCCGAAGAAGAGCAGCGGGACGGCGGTGATCACGCCGGATGCGAGCAGCAGCCAGAAGTGCCCCGCCCCCTGGGACGTGAGCGTGGAGCTGCCGCTTGCGGCCAGGACAACCATGGCGACGGCGGCCAGCGGGGCGAGCACCATGGTCTCCACGCTGAGGCTGGTGATGGCGTCCACCCTCGATCCCACCCGGTTCTTGACGAAGCCGTACAGGCCAAAGCTGAACGCCAGGGTCAGCGCGATCCACGGCAGTTTCCCGTAGGAGTAGGTGAGTACGCCCACTGCCACGAAGCCGACGCCGACGGCGGTCCACTGCAGCGGCCGCAGCCTTTCCTTCAGGACCAGCACCCCCAGCAGCACGGAAACCAGCGGGTTGATGAAATACCCCAGCGACGTTTCCACCGCCTGACCCGTTGTGACCCCATAGGTGTAGGTCAGCCAGTTGATGGCGATCAGGAACGCCGCCAGCGCCAGGGAACCAAAGACCCGCCGGTCCCGCAGCGCCACCGCGAGCACACCCCACGACCTGGTCACCGTGATCAGCAGGGCGCAGAACAGCAAGGACCACACCACGCGGTTGGCCACGATCTCGACGGCGCCCGCCGGCATCAGGATGTAGAAGTACAGCGGGAGCATCCCCCACAAAACGTATGCGCCGATGCCGAACAGCAGGCCCGCCGTGGATTCCTTGGCGACTGCCTTGGGGCCCGCGGGCATCGCATCACCTGCCGTGGAGCGTGACGTGGGGGAGGTGGCTACGGGGGTTCCTTCTGGCATGGGCACGCTGTCCATAACATCAGCCCGCGGGCAGGTATTCCAGCAGGTGGGCGTGTATTCCGGAAAATAGTCAGTAGGCTTGCTTTCATGACACGTGTCCGTTTCCGGGAGTCCGCGCCGTGAGGCTCCGCCGCAGCAACGCCTCGGGCCGCGGCTACCGCAGGGTTGCCGCCGGCAAGGGTTTCAGTTACCGGGACCTGGATGGCTCCACCCTTCCACCGGGTCCCGTCCGGGACCGCCTGGAAAGCATCGGCATCCCGCCGGCCTGGACCGACGTCTGGATCGCCCCTTTTGACAACGGCCACATCCAGGCGACCGGAGTGGACGCCGTGGGGCGGCGCCAGTACATCTATCATCCCGAGTGGCGCGAGCGTAAGGACCGGGTGAAATTTGACCGGTCCCTCCAGTTGGCCGAATCGCTGCCGGCAGCCCGGCGGCTGGTCACCATGGACCTGCGTGGTGAAGGCTTCTCCCGTGAGCGCGTCCTGGCAGGGGCGTTCCGGATGCTGGACAGCGGATCCCTGCGGGTGGGCTCGGAACGCTACACGAACGAGAACGGCAGCAGGGGCCTGGCCACCCTCCTGTGCGCCCACGTCCAGGTGCGGAAGGACCGGATCCTGCTGCGTTTCCCGGCCAAGAGCGGCAAGGACTGGGAATCGGAAATCCGCGACGCCGACCTCGCCGCCCTGCTGCGCCTGCTCAAACGGCGGGGACCGAACGCCCGGCTCCTGGCCTACAAAGAGGGCAGGACCTGGCGGCCGGTCACCAGCGCGGACATCAATGCCTACGTGAAGGAGCGGACCGGCTCGGACTTTACCGCCAAGGACTTCCGGACCCTTCGCGGGACGGTGGCCGCTGCGTCCAGCCTGGCACGGACCGGGGTCCAGCGGACTGCCGCCAAACGGAAAAGGGCCATCAGCCGTGCGATGTTCGAGGCCGCCGAAACACTGGGCAACACCCCCTCCATCGCGCGCAAAAGCTACGTGGACCCGCGGGTGGTGGACCACTACCACGACGGCGAAACCATCGATCCGAAGCGCCTGGACTCGGCGGAATCAGAACTCAGGGCCCTCCTGTACCGCGAAGGCAAGGTGGTGGCCCTGGCCGCCAACTAGAATGGGGGACTGTGCGCTGCACTATGCGGCGCACCCTCATGAAACATGAGCAGGACCAGTTCAGAAGGGTTCCCGGTGTCCAATCACAGCGAAACCGCCGCCAACCGTCCCCTCCGCGTCGCCATCGTCGGCGCGGGACCGGCAGGAGTCTATGCTGCGGACATCCTCACCAAGTCCAGCGGGGTCAAGGACGGCGACTTCCAGGTCAGCATCGACCTCTTCGAGGCCTACCCGGCGCCCTACGGATTGATCAGGTACGGCGTGGCACCGGACCATCCCCGGATCAAGGGCATCGTGAACGCCCTGCACAAGGTCCTGGACCGCGGCGACATCCGGTTCCTGGGCAACGTGACCTACGGCCGGGACCTCACCCTGCACGATTTCCGGGCCTTCTATGACGCCGTGATTTTCTCCACCGGAGCCATCAAGGACGCGGACCTGGACATTCCCGGCATCGATCTGCGCGGCTCTTTCGGCGGCGCCGATTTCGTCTCCTGGTACGACGGCCACCCGGACGTGCCGCGGGAGTGGCCGCTGGAGGCGAAGGAAATCGCCGTGATCGGCAACGGCAACGTGGCCCTGGACGTGGCCCGCATGCTGGTCAAGCACCCCGAGGAACTGCTCACCACGGAGATCCCGGACAACGTCTACCAGGGCCTGAAAGCGTCCCCCGTCACGGACGTGCACGTCTTTGGCCGCCGCGGCCCCGCCCAGGTCAAGTTCACCCCGCTGGAGCTGCGGGAACTGAGCCACATGGACGATGTGGACATTGTCCTCTACCCCGAGGATTTCGAATTCGACGACGCGTCGGACGAGGCCATCCGCACCAACAACCAGGTCAAGACCATGGTGAACACCCTCACCAACTGGCTGGTGGAGGAGCACGCGGAGTCGGACAACCCTTCCTCCCGCAGGCTGCACCTGCACTTCCTGCACAGCCCCGTTGAACTGCTCGACGACGGCACGGGCAAAGTGGGCGGCATCAAGTTCGAGCGCATGCAGCTGGACGGGACCGGCAACGCCAAGGGCACGGGGGAGTACGTGGAGTACCCGGTCCAGGCCGTCTACCGGGCCATCGGCTACCACGGCTCCGCACTGGACGAACTGGAGTACGACGCCAAGCGGGGCGTCATCCCCAACGAAGGCGGCCGGGTCCTCGATGCCGAAGGCAACCCCGTTCCGGGCATCTACACCACAGGCTGGATCAAGCGCGGCCCCGTGGGCCTGATCGGCCACACCAAAGGCGACGCACTGGAGACCATCGGCTTCCTGCTGGAGGACCGGTTGAACCTCCCGGCGGCCAAGAACCCGGACCCCCAGGCCATCATCGACCTGCTCGAGGAACGCGGCATCGAATACACCACCTGGGAAGGGTGGAACAAGCTCGACGCCCACGAGGCCGGACTGGGTGCCGCCTGGACCGGACCCGACGGCCTGGACCATGTAGTCCGCGAGCGCATCAAGGTGGTGCCGCGCGAGGAGATGATCCGCATCTCCCGCGGCTGACCACTACCCCCGGCGGGGCATTCGAGTTAATCTGATTAACATGAATACGGCCGGGGCGGGAACCCGTCCCTACAGCTCCCCCAAGCGCGCCACCTCCGCGCAGGAAACCGGGCGCCGGATCCTGCAGGCAACGCTGGGCCTCTTCATGGAGGGGCCCATCGCCGACGTGACGCTGAACGCCGTTGCGGCCCGCGCAGGGGTGACCGTCCAGACCGTTATCCGCCGCTACGGCGACCGCCTGGGCCTGATCCACGCCACCGCGGAATTCGCTTCAGCGGAGGTTGCCGGCCAGCGAGGTGCCGCTCCTCCCGGCGACGTCCCCGCCGCCGTCGACAATCTCCTGGAGCACTACGAAACCACCGGCGCCCTGGCCCTGAAGATGCTGGCCGAGGAGGAAACTTCCCCCGTGCTCGCCGAGATCACCGAAGGCGGGCGGCAGTTCCACCGGGAGTGGTGCGAACGCGTCTTCGCGCCCTTCCTGACGGATGACTTCCTGCCGGACGGGGTGGAGCGGAAGCGCCGCTTTGCCCAGTTCGTCGCCCTCTGCGACGTCTACACCTGGAAACTGCTGCGCCTCGATGCCGGGCTCAGCCGCGACCAGGTGGCCCATTGTCTGCTCGAAATGCTGGAACCCTTCATCCGGAGGCCCTGATGTCCACCGTCCTTGCCTACACCTCTCCCGCCATCGGCCACCTTTTCCCGATGGTCCCGCTGCTCCAGGAGCTGAAGGCCCGCGGCCATGATGTCCACGTCCGTACCCTGCGCCGGCAGGTCCCGCTGCTGCTGGAGGCGGGGTTCCATGCCGGACCGGTAGATGACCGGATACTCGCGGTCGAGGCCGCTGACTACCGCGCCAACAACGCGAAGGCGGCCTTGGCTTCCAGCGTGGAGACCTTCACGGCCCGTGCCAGGTTCGACGCCCCGGACTTGCAGCAGGCCATTGCTGACGTTCGCCCCGACCTGCTGCTCATCGACATCAACGCCTGGGGAGCCCGCATCCAGGCCGAATCCTCGGGGCTGCCGTGGGCCACCTTCAGCCCTTACACCCCGCCGCTGCAGTCGAGGGGAACCCCGCCGTTCGGACCCGGGCTTGCGCCCATGTCCGGCCCGCTGGGGAGGGCCCGTGATGCACTGGCCCGCCGCCTGGTGATCGGCGCCGTGGAAAAGCTGATGCTGCCGCGCATCAACTCGCTGCGGACGGAGCTGTCCGCCGGCCATCTTCCACCTGTCAGCGGTGCGGACGAGATGTTCCGCACCGCGCCGCTGATGCTCGTGGCCACGTCGCAGCCGTTCGAGTACCCGCATCCGGACTGGGGCCCGGATGTGCGGATAATCGGCGCCCTCGCCTGGGAACCGCCGGCCGACCCTCCGGCCTGGCTCCGGGACGGCCAAGGCTCCGTGGTCCTGGTGACCACGTCCTCCGAGTACCAGGCGGACGAAGCCATTGTGCGGACCGCCCTGGCCGGACTTGCCGGGGAGCCCTTCACCGTCGTCGCCACCCTCCCGGCAGCCCGGACCGGCTCGGCAGGTGCCGCCAAAGCCGCCGGCACGGACCATTTCGGGCCTTTGCCGGCCAATGCGCGGCTGGAGTATTTCGTCCCGCATGGACGTGTCCTCGAGCGGGCAGCGGTGGCCATCACCCACGGCGGGATGGGCGCCACGCAGAAAGCGCTGGCACAGGGAGTGCCCGTGGTGGTGGTCCCGTTTGGCCGCGATCAGCACGAGGTGGCAGCGCGGGTGGCAGCAGCCGACGCCGGGGTGCGGCTGAGCCGGAAACACCTTACTCCGGAGCGGCTCCGGGCAGCCGTCCACCAGGCCCTGGGCAAGGCGCCTGGCGCGCGGCGCGTCGCCGCCGGCTACGCTGCCGCGGGCGGAGCAGTTGCAGGGGTGGATGCGCTGGAGGAACTGGTCCGGGTGCGCCGGTGACACAGGGGTGTTGTCCGGCTATGCTGGCTGGGCCACCTTCCAGCCGTGCCTCGCCGGACAAGACTCCGGAACGGGAGTTCGATGACGAACCTGCTCCACCCTGAACCGCGCCAGCGTGCCGCCCTGGCCGGCCATGAGCGCCTTGGATCGGACCCCGGCGCCGCCACCCCCGAGATCCCGGGGCTGCGCAACCTCATCAGGGAGTCCTGGCAGCGCTCGGCGGGCTTCAAGGCCAACCCTGACAATGCGGCCGCGCCGCTGGCCCTCGACTGGGACGAGCTGGAGGACTACCGCCGGCAGCACCCGCTGGCCGCGATCATGCCGGTCATCAACAAATTGCTGGTCCAGCCCAGCCATGACAGCGGGCTCCTGGTTGCGGTGGGCGACGAGGTGGGCAGGCTCCTGTGGGTGGACGGCGACCCCACGCTCCAGCGCCGCGCCGAAGGCATGATGTTCGTCCCCGGTGCAGACTGGTCCGAGGCCAGTGTTGGTACCAGTGCCCCGGGAACGGCCCTGGCCCTGGGCAAGGGCATCCAGATCGCCGGCGCGGAGCATTATCAGCGGACAGTCCATCCCTGGAGCTGCACCGCCGTCCCCTTCCACGACCCCGATTCCGGCGCCGTGCTGGGCGTGGTGGACATTACCGGAACGGCCACCGCGGTGGCGCCGCATACGTTGTCGCTCGTGGAGGCCACGGTGGCGGCCGCCCAGGCGCAGCTGCGGGTGGAGCGCCTGCAGCACGCGGCGGAGCTGGCCAGGAAGCCCGTACGACGGCGGTCCCCGGCTGCCGCCGGACGCGGCGGCGGTGCCACGGAAGGCAGCCTCTACCGCAACAGCCTGCAGCTGCTGGGGCGCGACCAGGCCCTCCTCAGCCTTGGCGGCAGGACCGTTTCCCTGTCCGCGCGGCACAGCGAGATCCTGGCCCTGCTGAGCGCCCATCCGAAAGGACTCAGCGCCGAGGAACTCTCTTCGCTGCTCTACCCGGGGGATGGCTCCACCATCACGCTGCGGGCAGAGATGGTCCGGCTGCGCAAGGTCGTCCAGCAGCTGAGCCCCGACGCCGTTCCAGGCTCACGCCCTTACCGGCTCCCCCTGGACCTCGTGCCGGACACCGGCCAGGTGCTCAGCTGCCTGCAGCGCGGTGCGCACCGGATTGCCCTGGAGATCTACCGCGGCGAGGTGCTGCCGCGCTCGGAGGCGCCCGGCATTCTCGACCTTCGGACCAGGGTGTCGTCCCTGCTCCGGGAGGCGGTCCTCACGGACGGCAGTGCCGAGTCCCTGCTCAAGTACGCTGCGCTCCCGGAGGCCAGGGACGACGTCGTCATCCGCCGCGCCGCGCTCCGCCTCCTGCCGCCGCGCTCACCCAAGCGGGCCGCCGTGGTGGCCGACCTGGAACGGCTGGAAGCCGAACTGCACGCCTGAACGGCGGCCGGTGCGGTGGAACTTGTCGAAACCGGGTGTGGACAAGTCCAACCCCGGTTGTGACCTGCGTCGCATCGTTGCAACCTGGCTGCAACCTCCCCGCTCCTACGCTGGCATCATCGGCGAGCGCCCCTATGGGCCAGCCTTCTGCACAGCAAAGGAGCTAAGCACATGACCGTTTACGCACAGCCGGGAACCGACGGTTCGAAGGTCACCTTCAAGGACCGCTACGAGAACTGGATTGGCGGCGAATGGGTGGCCCCGGTAAAGGGCCAGTACTTCGAAAACATCACCCCGGTGACGGGCAAGGCGTTCTGCCAGGTGGCCCGCGGCACCGCCGAGGACGTCGAGCTCGCCCTGGATGCGGCACACAAGGCCGCACCCTCCTGGGGCAAGACCTCCGTGGCGGAACGGGCCGCCATCCTGAACAAGATCGCCGACCGCATCGACGAGAACCTCGAGATGCTCGCCGTCGCCGAAACCTGGGACAACGGCAAGCCCGTCCGGGAAACCCTCAACGCCGACCTGCCCCTTGCCGCGGACCACTTCCGCTACTTCGCCTCAGCAGTCCGGGCCCAGGAGGGCAGCCTCTCCCAGCTCGATGACAACACCACCGCCTACCACTTCCACGAACCCCTGGGTGTGGTGGGCCAGATCATCCCCTGGAACTTCCCCATCCTGATGGCCGTCTGGAAGCTTGCGCCCGCGCTCGCCGCAGGCAACACCGTGGTGCTCAAGCCCGCGGAGCAGACGCCGTCGTCCATCCTGGTGCTGATGGAACTGATCGGGGACCTGCTGCCCGCCGGCGTGGTGAACGTGGTCAACGGTTTCGGCGTGGAGGCCGGCAAGCCGCTGGCATCCAGTTCCCGGATCCGGAAGATCGCCTTCACCGGTGAAACCACCACCGGGCGGCTGATCAGCCAATACGCCAGCCAGAACCTGATTCCCGTCACCCTGGAACTGGGCGGCAAGAGCCCCAACATCTTCTTCAACGATGTTGCCCAGGAAAACGACGCCTTCTACGACAAGGCCCAGGAGGGCTTTGCGCTGTTCGCCTTCAACCAGGGCGAAGTCTGCACCTGCCCCTCGCGGGCGCTGATCCAGGAAGACATCTACGACTCCTTCATGGCCGATGCCGTGGCACGGGTGGAAAAGATGATCCAGGGCAACCCGCTGGACACCGACACGCAGGTGGGCGCCCAGGCTTCCAACGACCAGCTGGAGAAGATCCTTTCCTACATCGACATCGGAAAGCAGGAAGGCGCCAAGGTGCTCACCGGCGGCGCGCGGGCCGAACTCCCCGGCGACCTCGCGGGTGGATTCTACGTCCAGCCCACTGTGTTCGAAGGCCACAACCGGATGCGGATCTTCCAGGAGGAGATCTTCGGCCCCGTGGTGGCCGTCACCCGGTTCAGCGACTACAACGACGCCATGGGCATCGCCAACGACACCCTTTACGGACTGGGCGCCGGCGTCTGGTCCCGCAGCGGCAACGTTGCCTACCGCGCCGGCCGCGAAATCCAGGCCGGCCGCGTCTGGGTCAACAACTACCACGCCTACCCGGCAGGTGCCGCCTTCGGCGGCTACAAGTCCTCGGGCATCGGGCGCGAGAACCACGCCATGATGCTGGACCACTACCAGCAGACCAAGAACCTGCTGGTGAGCTACGACGAAAACAAGCTGGGCTTCTTCTAGGCCCGATCCGTACCACTGAACGACTACAACGAAGCAGGGATTTCGCCAATGACGACGACAATGCAAGCAGCAGTAGTAACCGAATTCGGCACCGACCTCAAGGTCAAGGACATCGCCATTCCCGAGCCGGGGCCAGGACAGGCGCTGGTCAAGGTCCTGACCACCGGCGTCTGCCACACCGACCTCCACGCCGCGGAAGGCGACTGGCCGGTCAAACCATCCCCTCCATTCGTTCCCGGCCATGAGGGCGTGGGCGAAGTGGTGGCCCTGGGCGAGGGGGTTTCAGACCTCGCGGTTGGTGACCTGGTGGGCAACGCCTGGCTGTGGTCAGCCTGTGGCGACTGCCAGTACTGCCGCACCGGGTGGGAAACGCTCTGCGAGGCGCAGCAGAACGGCGGATACAGCGTGGACGGTTCCTTCGGCGAATACATGCTGGTGGACTCCCGGTTCGCGGCCCGCATACCGGCGGGATCCGACCCCGTCGAGGTGGCGCCGGTGCTGTGCGCCGGCGTCACCGTCTACAAGGGCCTGAAGATGACCGAGACCCGGCCGGGGCAGTGGGTCACCATCTCGGGCATCGGTGGCTTGGGGCATATTGCCGTGCAGTACGCCGTGGCCATGGGGCTTCGTGTCGCCGCCGTGGACATCGCCGACGACAAACTGGCCCTTGCCAAGGCCCACGGCGCCGAACTTACGGTCAACGCGCTGCACGAGGACCCGGCCGAAGTGATCCAGCGGGAAACAGGAGGCTGCCATGGAGTGCTGGTTACGGCGGTGCACCCGTCGGCGTTCGGCCAGGCCATTGGCATGGCCCGGCGCGGCGGAACCATCGTGTTCAACGGATTGCCCCCAGGGGACTTTCCGGCTCCGATCTTCGAGATTGTGCTCAAGGGACTGACCGTCCGCGGTTCCATCGTCGGCACCCGGCAGGACCTTGAGGAGGCCCTGGACTTCTATGCCCGGGGAAAGATCCATCCCACGGTCTCCGTCCGGGGGTTGTCCGAGGTCAACGCGGTGTTCGATGAGATGAAGCACGCCAAGATCGACGGCCGCGTGGTGCTGAGGTTCTGATGCCCGCTGAAGGGTTGGCTGCCGCCGTGACGCTGCCCGGGGAAGACTTCTCCCGGGTGGCGCTCACGCCGCCTGCCGTGGACCTGCTCCGGATGCTGTGGGAAAGGCATGGACCGCTCATGTTCCACCAGTCCGGCGGCTGCTGCGACGGGTCCTCGCCCATGTGCTATCCGGCCGGGGATTTCATCACGGGTGACTCCGACGTGCTCCTGGGGCTGTTCGACCTGTCGGACGGGCTGCAGCCCCGGCCGCTGGAATTCTGGATGTCCCGGGAGCAGTTCAACTACTGGAGCCACACCCACCTCACCGTCGACGTCGTACCGGGCCGGGGCAGCGGCTTTTCCGTTGAAGCGCCTGAGGGTAAACGCTTCCTCATCCGGTCAACGTTGATGGACTGGCCGTCCTAGGAAGTTCGATAAAGAACGCTCGGGGCTCTCCAGCCGGAGGGCCCCGAGCCAGTTCACAGAAGAATGTTCGGCCTTAAGGGTGTCTCACTATTCGGGACGATTGGGACCGTCCAGTGGATGGACAGTACCGTTGATAGGTCTGTTTCCCTCACAAACCAGGATTGTGACCCCCTAATGAACCTTCTGCGGACAAAATCCATCGAGCAGTCGATCGCCGACGCCGATGAGCCCGGACGCAAGCTCAAGCGTTCCCTCAGCACCTGGGACCTCATGATCATGGGCGTCGCCGTTGCTGTCGGCGCCGGTATCTTCTCGGTCGGCGCCAAAGCCGCTGCCAACTTTGCAGGTCCCGCCGTGACGCTCTCCTTCGCGATCGCCGCGGTCACCTGCGCGCTGGCCATCATGTGCTACGCCGAGTTCGCCACCGCCATCCCCGTGGCCGGCTCCGCGTACGTCTTTACCTACGCCACCATGGGCGAACTCCTTGCCTGGATCATCGGCTGGAACCTGATCCTCGAGCTGTTCACGGCCGCCGCCGTGATCGCCAAATACTGGGGCATCTACCTCAGCAAGGTCTTCGCGCTCACTGGCCTGGACGTCCCGCCGGCCATCTCGCTGGGCGGCGTGGACCTCTACTGGGGCGCTTTCCTGATCGTGGCCATCTTCACGGTGCTGCTGGTGCTGGGCACCAAGCTTTCCGCCCGCGTGGGCAACATCTTCACCCTGATCAAGATCGCCGTGGTGCTGTTCGTGATCGTGGTGGGCTTCACCTACGTGAAGTTCGAGAACTACACGCCGTTCGTTCCTGCAGCTGAGCCCACGGCCGGCAATGGCGCTGCGGACGTCCTGAAGCAGTCCTTCTTCGGCTTCCTGACCGGTGCCGCTCCCGCCCAGTACGGCACCATGGGCATCTTCGCCGGTGCCGCCCTGGTGTTCTTCGCCTTCATCGGCTTCGACGTGGTGGCCACCTCCGCCGAGGAAGTGAAGAACCCGCAGAAGACCCTGCCCCGCGGCATCTTCGGCGGCCTGGCCCTGGTCACGCTGCTCTACATCCTCGTGTCCCTGGCCCTGACCGGCATGGTGTCCTACACCCAGCTGGCTGAAGCCAAGAGCCCTACCCTCACCACCGCCTTCGAAGCCGTGGGCGACACCTCGGCCGCCAAGGTCATCGCCTTCGGTTCCCTCGTGGGCCTGACCACCGTGATCATGGTGCTCCTCATGGGCCTGTCCCGCGTGGTGCTGGCCATGAGCCGCGACGGACTGCTGCCCCGGGCCCTCTCCAAGACCAGTGACAAGCATTCCACGCCGGCCCGCCTCCAGATCATCTGCGGCGCAGCGGTTGCGCTTGTGGCGGGCCTGACCAACGTTGACCTGCTCGAGGAAATGATCAACATCGGCACCCTGTCGGCGTTCGTCGTGGTCAGCCTGGGCATCCTGGTGCTCCGCAGGAAGCGCCCGGACCTGAAGCCCGCGTTCCGCGTCCCGTTCGGCAAGGTGGTCCCCATCGTGTCTGCCGTGCTGTGCCTGTACCTGATGACCAACCTCGCCGTGGAGACCTGGATCTTCTTCGGTTTCTGGCTGGTGCTGGGCCTGGCCATCTACTTCGCGTACGGCCAGCGCCACTCACGGCTCAACGAGCGCTTCGCCGAGGCGAACGCGTCGGTCAACGGCACCCCAGCGGCTACCGGAACGCCCGGTTCCTCGGTGGAGCCGGCGGACGAAGATGAGCTGAGCCGGACCTGACGGCCGGCCTCACCGGCTGATGCTGAACTGCCCGCCCGGCCTGCGCCGGGCGGGCAGTTGCGTTTCCGGCGCTTCCTGGGTTCCTGGCGGCCCGCACCCCTGTTGCAGCGTTCCGGTCACGGCGCCGCGTACCGGCCAACCCATTCCACGAGCGGCCGCAGCTCCCGCCACCGTTCCGCGATCCGGTCCCTCGCGGCCGGTGTTGACACCCATTCCGGCTGGCCCACCTCGACACCCGCGGACAGCGATTTGTGCTTGAGCAGTTCGGCGCGGGGATGGTCCTTGTCGAAACCGCGCGGGACGGTTTTAAGCTTCTCGCCTTCGATGGCAAAGCCGGCCCCTGCCATGGCATCCACAATGCCCTGCAGGGCGGCGCCGCTGGCGGAGGCGTCGGCGGCGGCGCGGAACCGTGCCAGTTGGGCGGGCGTGTGGGAGTGGTAGCCGCCGCCTATCAACAGTCCATCTGCGTTGATCTGGAGGTAGAAACCCACGCCTTCCTGGCGTGCGGCAAATGCTCCCTGGGCAGTCTTGTACGGCGACTTGTCCAACGAAAAACGGATGTCCCGGTTGGGTCGGAAGAGCTTGGCAGGTCCGAACTCGGGCTCCAGCTCGGCGAGCAGGGCGGTGAGCGGCTGCTTCACGGCCTCCTCATACGTCGCCTTGTGTTCCAGCCACCAGTCGCGGTTGTTGTTGTCTTCCAGCTGCGCGTAGAAGCCAAAGGCCTCCGGGGGAATGCCTGCGAAAGTACTCATGTACGGAGCCTAGGGCTGCCTGCCGCAACCGGCCAGATCCCCGTTGCCGTATGTGCACAACCGGGACCGGAGAGCAGAACACCCCGCCACGGATGACCGTGGCGGGGTGTTCTTCAGTTCAGCCGGCAGGCAGGTCAGCCGATCTTGTTGGCGGACTCTGCATCCGAGGTGGGCGCCGACGGGGCAGCCACGGTGCCGAGGTTGGCGCGCAGCTTGGCGCCGAGCTCCGCGTCAACGTTGGTCCAGTACTGGATGGCGCGTTCCTTGATGCCGGGGCTCTGCACGCCGCCCACGGCTCCACTGATGGTCTCCAGGAAGCGGGCCTTGGCGGCCTCGTCGTAGACCTCGCGGTACAGCGTTCCGGCCTGGACAAAGTCGCCGTCCTCGGCGTGCAGGGTGTGCGCGGCGAGGGTGAGCTCGCCGTCGTTCTCCCAGCCGCCGGCCGGGTTCTGCGGCTCCACGGCAGCCGGGCCGCCCACGGAGTTCGGCGCGTAGACCGGAACCGAGGGGGCGTTGAACAGGAAGCGGCCCTGCCCGTCCTGGCTGTAGTTGTTGACCTGGTTCTTGGGCTGGTTCACCGGGATCTGGGCGTGGTTGGTGCCCACGCGGTAGCGGTGTGCGTCCGCGTAGGAGAAGATGCGGGCCTGCAGCATCTTGTCCGGGGAGGCGGCGATGCCGGGCACGAAGTTCGACGGCGCAAAGGTGGCCTGCTCGATCTGCGCGAAGTAGTTCTCCGGGTTCTTGTTCAGCTCCATGGTGCCCACCTTGATCAGCGGGTAGTCCGCGTGCGGCCACACCTTGGTGAGGTCGAACGGGTTGAAGCGGTAGGTCTTGGCGTCCTCGTACGGCATCACCTGCACGTGCAGGTCCCAGGACGGGAAGTTGCCCGCGGCGATGTTCTCGGACAGGTCACGGATGTAGAAGTCGGCGTCCGAGCCGGCGAGCTGTTCGGCCTGCTCGGAGCTCATGGAGTTCACGCCCTGGTTGGACTTGAAGTGGTACTTGACCCAGAAGCGCTCGCCCTCGGCGTTGATCCACTGGTACGTGTGCGAGCCGTAGCCCTGCATCTCGCGCCAGGAGGCGGGCAGGCCGCGGTCACCCATGAGCCAGGTGACCTGGTGGGCGGACTCGGGGGACAGGGTCCAGAAGTCCCACTGCATGTCGGCGTCGCGCAGGTGGGTGCCCGGCAGGCGCTTCTGGGAGTGGATGAAGTCCGGGAACTTGATGCCGTCGCGGATGAAGAAGACGGGAGTGTTGTTGCCCACGAGGTCGTAGTTGCCCTCGGTGGTGTAGAACTTTACGGCGAAACCGCGGGGGTCGCGCCAGGTGTCCGGGGAACCGTTCTCGCCCGCGACGGAGGAGAAGCGGATCAGCATCTCGGTCTCGACGCCGGGCTGCAGGAACGCGGCCTTGGTGTACTTGGAGATGTCCTCGGTGGTCTTGAACGTGCCGAATGCGCCGCCGCCCTTGGCGTGCACTACGCGCTCCGGAACCCGCTCGCGGTTGAACTGGGCGAGCTTTTCGACGAGGTAGTGGTCGGTCAGGATGATGGCACCATCGGCACCAACTGACTTCGAGTGAGCGTCGGACGTAACCGGCGCACCTGACTGGGTTGTGGAAACGGCAGTCATTGTTCTCCTATTTCTCTTTTTCTTGCGAGGGACTGTGGGGAGGAAGCTGTTGGGCCTGCTGGCATTCCTGGCAGATGCCCTGGTACATGACGTCCGCGATCTGGATGGTCATCGGCTTGGCGTCCGGGTTCCAGTGCGGCGTCAGGCAGGGGGCATGGCCGACGGCGCAGTCCACATCCTCCACGCGGCCGCAGCTGATGCAGATGGCGTGGTGGTGGTTGTCGCCCACGCGCGTCTCATACAGGGCGGGGGAGTGCGGCGGCTCGAACCGGCGCAGCATGTGCAGGTCCGTCAGGTCGCCGAGGACCACGTAGACGGACTGGGCCGTGAGTTCCGGCAGCTCGGTCCGGGCGGCGGCAAGGATGCTTTCGGCAGGGGAATGGGGGTGGCGTTCGACGGCGGCGAGTACAGCGAGCCGCTGCTTGGTCACCCTGCGGCCGTGGGCGCGCAGGGCTGCTGCCCACGCGTCCTGGCCGTCAAAGTGCTCCGTCATGGCTCCATTGAAACACTTATTATTAATAACTCACAATAAGGCTCGGCTTACCTTCCCGCGCTGACCGCTAGTGTTGCGGGGTGGGGAAAATACTTGCCGATGTCACGCCGCTCAAGGAAAGCCCCGCATTCCGCCGGCTGTGGCTGGGATCGGCGGTGTCCGCCATCGGCAGCCAGCTGACCCTGGTGGCGGTGAGCCTTGAGGTGTACCGGCTGACCCAGGACAGCTTCTATGTGGGCCTGCTCGGGATCTTCGCCCTGGTGCCCCTGGTGGTTGGCGGCCTGATGGGCGGCTCGATCGCCGACGCGCACGACCGCCGCAGCATCGCCCTGCTGGCTTCCGCTGTCCTCTGGCTGACCACGGGGCTGATAGCGCTGCAGGCCTGGACGCAACTGGGCAACGTGTGGGTGCTGTATCTCCTCGTGGCGCTGCAAAGTGGGGCCCAGGCGATTAATCAGCCCGCACGCAGCGCCATCATCCCCATGCTGATCCGGAAGGAGCTCCTGCCTGCGGCCAACGCCCTGGGCATGCTGTCGCTTGGCCTTGCCATGACCGCCGGGCCGCTGCTGGCCGGCGTCCTGGTGGCGTGGCTGGGGTTCGGCTGGACCTACACCATCGACTTCGCCAGCTTCGCGTTCGTCCTGTGGGCTGTCTACCGGCTGCCGCCGATGCCGCCGGCAGGTACCCGCAGCAAAGTAGGAATCCGTTCCGTGATTGAAGGATTCCGCTTCCTGGGAACGCGGCCCAACCTCCGGATGACCTTCATCATCGACCTCGTGGCCATGATCCTTGCCCAGCCGCGGGCCCTCCTGCCCGCCGTTGCCGCCCTTATGATCGGCGGCGGCGAGGCCACCGTGGGCATCCTGCTGGCCTGCACCGCCGTCGGGGCCTTCCTGGCGGGCCTGTTCTCCGGCCCGCTGGGCAGCGTGCGCCGGCAGGGGACCGCCGTCGTCATCTCCGTGATGGGGTGGGGCGCGTCCATCGGCGCGTTCGGGCTGGTGGTGCTCCTCGCGGGGCCGGCGCCGGACGGTGCGGTGACCCTGTGGCTGCTGCCCGCCGCCGCCTGCTGCGCCCTGGCCGGGATCGCCGACTCCATCAGCAGCGTCTTCCGCAACACCATCCTCCAGGCCGCGGCGCCCGACCACCTGCGCGGACGCCTTCAGGGCGTGTTCATTGTGGTGGTGGCCGGCGGCCCGCGGATCGGGGACCTGCTGGCCGGCGGCGCGACTAAGCTTTTGAATGAGGGCTGGGTCCTGCTGGTTGGCGGTGTGCTGTGCATCGCGGGGGCGTGGCTGGCGGCAAAACTGCAGCCCGGCTTCCGGAAGTACGATGCCCGGAACCCGGTGCCCTAGCAAGCCGTTCCTTAAGCAAGGAGGAAACGTGCACAACCATCACAATGGCCTGAAGACCGCGGCACTGTTCGGCGTGCTGTGGGCGGTGCTGTTGGGCCTGGGCGGACTGATCGGTGTAGGGACCCGCAGTTCGGCGCCCATCTGGATCATGGCCCTGGTCGGCGTCGGCACCACGTTCTACGGGTACTGGAACAGCGACAAGATCGCCATCCGCTCCATGCAGGCCTTCCCGGTGACCGAAGCCCAGGCACCGCAGCTGTACCAGATTGTCCGCGAGCTCTCCACGCGTGCCAACCAGCCCATGCCGCGGATCTACGTCTCGCCCACCATGAACCCCAACGCCTTCGCCACCGGACGCAACCCGCAGAATGCCGCCGTTTGCTGCACCGAGGGCATCCTTCAGCTCCTCAATGCCCGCGAACTCCGCGGCGTCCTGGGCCACGAGCTGATGCACGTGTATAACCGCGACATCCTCACCTCGTCCGTGGCCGCAGCCGTCGCCGGCGTCATCACGTCGGTGGGGCAGATGCTCCTGTTCTTCGGCGGCGGTGACCGGCGCAACGCCAACCCGCTGGCCATGATCGCCATGGCACTGCTGGCGCCCTTTGCTGCCTCGCTGATCCAGATGGCCATCTCGCGAACCAGGGAGTACGACGCCGATGAGGACGGTTCACAGCTCACGGGGGATCCGCTGGCGCTCGCCTCAGCCCTGGCCAAGATTGAGCGCGGCGTCGGCATTGCCCCGCTGCCGCAGGACCAGCGGCTGGTCAACGCCTCGCACCTGATGATCGCCAACCCCTTCCGTGGCGGCGCCATGAACAAGCTGTTCGCCACCCACCCGCCCATGCGGGACCGGATTGCCCGGCTGGAGCGGATGGCGGGCCGCCAGCTGTAGCCGGGAACCCGCCTTCGGACCCCGCGTGGCGACGCGCACCTGCTCTGCCGACGCGCATGGTCACCTGTGACGCGCAAAAAAGGCTGGTGCGCCCCGAATCCGGGGTGCGCCAGCCTTTTTGCGTGTCGTCCAACGGGTTGCGCGTCGGGAACGACGGCGGGAAGGGCTAGCTGCGGAAGTTCACAAACTGCAGGTCGGCTTCCTCGAAGTCCTTCAGCAGGGCCATGGTGGCCTGCAGGTCGTCGCGGGACTTGGAGGACACGCGCAGTTCGTCGCCCTGGATCTGCGACTTGACCGACTTGGGTCCTTCGTCGCGGATGAGCTTGTTGATCTTCTTGGCCAGGTCCTGGGCAATACCTTCCTTGATGGAGGCCTCCAGGCGGTACTCCTTGCCCGAGGCGTACGGTTCTCCCTCGTCCAGGGACTTCAGCGAGATGCCGCGCTTGATCAGCTTGGACTGGAAAACGTCCAGGACGGCCTTCACGCGCTCTTCCGAATTGGCCTTCATCAGGATCTTCTCGCCGCTGAAGTCGATCTCGGCGCCAACGCCCTTGAAGTCATAGCGTTGGGCGATTTCCTTCTGGGACTGGTTGAGCGCGTTGGCCACTTCCTGCTTGTCCACTTTGCTTACGACGTCGAACGTTGACTCGCCTGCCATGACTCTCCTTTGTTGATGGGAGCCCCGCGGATACAGGGCCTGGATCACTGGCATCCAGCCTAATACGGATGCCCGGGCCGGTGGGGGCGGCCCATTCACAGTTCCCTCTCAGCGGACGCACCGGGGGAACGAAGGCGGGCTGGCGAGAGTTGGAGCAGATGGACCGCAGTTGAAGGGAACACCATGCACCGCAAAGCCGCCCGATACGTTACCCGCACTACGACAGCAGCAGGGGCGGTGGCAGCGGCGGCGTCTTCGGTGGCGGCCGCTGCCGTGGCGGCTTCAATTGTCTTCAGCCCCGTGGCCGACGCCTCGTCCCGGATGGATGGCGTGCGGGCAGACCTGCAGCGGGCCGTGCAGCTGAACCAGATCACTGAGGAGCAGGCCCTGAGCTTCGAAGCCAAGCTGGCAGGACGGATCCTGGGGGAGGACTGAGGGCTGGAATTCCGCGCCGTTTTGCCGGTTTTGCGGCGGTGGCGCCCCCGATTCGATTCTTCGCCGGAAGTTCTGTAAAGTTGTCTTGCCCGCGGTTACTAAAGCGGAAAGGACCGGAAACGTTCCTTCCGAACACTGCATCGGCGGGTACTTCTTTTGAAGTTCGGCAGATTACCCGAGCGGCCAAAGGGGGCTGACTGTAAATCAGCTGGCAACGCCTACGGGGGTTCGAATCCCTCATCTGCCACCAGCCAGTAATGGCAAGGAATTTAGCCCTTCCGGGATCTCTTAGGAGAGACCGGAGGGGCTTTTTTCATGCCCTGTGAGCACAGTTGTGAGCACACTCTTACGCGCAGGCAGCAAAGAGGCCGCGCCTTCCACTGCATTCCGGGCGGCGTCCCCCACCATGTGGGCGTACAGGTCCCGGGTGATCTGGCTGTTGCTGTGGCCCATGGACTTGGACACGATGGCGAGATCCTGGCCGCTGGCAAGCATCAGCGAGGCGTGGAGGTGCCTAAGGTCGTGGAGCCGCATCATGGGCAAGCCAAGCTTCTTCACGGTCAGTTCGAAGAGCTTGGACACGTAGCCGGGACGGAGCTGCCGGCCATCCTCATAGGTGAACACGCGGCGGCTGTCCGTGTACGCCTCAGCCCACTTCTGGCGCTCTTGGTCCTGCTGGATCTTCCAAGCGATCAGAGCGGCCACAGCACGGTCTGAGAGGGCTACCACGCGGTCCTGCCCGGCGTCGGTCTTGATGGTCCCCTCGATGATGTCCTTGCCCACTTGCACGAGCTGGACCCGGACGAACAGGCGGCGGCCGGGAAGGTCGATGTCCTGCCACCGGAGGCCGCACAGCTCCCCGCGGCGCATGCCCGTGAGGACGGCGACCTCAAACATGGCGCCCAGGCGGTGCTCCGCGACGGCATCAAGGAAGCGGCCAGCGTCGGACGGCTCCCAAACCTTGATCTTCTTCTTCTCAACCTTGGGCAGGCGAGCCCCGGCAGCCACGTTCTCAGCCAGCAGCCCATCCTGGACGGCGTCAGTGAGGGCGCTCGAGAGGGTGGCGTGGATCCGCTTGATGGTGACGGCGCCGCGGCCAGCGTCCTGCAGGGCCTTGATCAGGCCTGCCACGTGCGGGCGGCGGAGGTCCTTCAGCAGGATCTTGGTTCCGAACGCCGGCACCACATCGTTGTGGATGTACCGCTTGTACATGCGCAGCGTGGAGGGTTTGAGCTGGGCATGGCGCTCCTGGCCGTCCAGCCACTCCGTGAGGTACGCGGCGGCGGTGGTCTTCTTGAAGTCGTACACCTGGCCGCGGAGTTGCTTCTCCGCCTCCCGCATAGCCTCCTCAGCGTCCCCGGAGGAAGCGAAGCTGTAATTCGTCACGTACTGCCGCTTGCCCGTCACCGGGTTGAAGCCGGCGGACAGTCGATAGCCCCACGTCCCATGCCGGTAACTCTTCAGCTTCGGGCAAGCGGCGCCGTACTGCTTGCCGTTCTCGTCCCGGCAGCCGCAGCGCCTAGTTACTTTGGCCATTGTCGTCCTCTCTTGCGTCTACGGGAGGTATATGGCCCGCAGCCCGGGCCCTCCCGATCCAAGCCCCAGCCGTACTTCTGGAGATATTGAAGGTCTCCTCCACCGCCTTGGTTGGGGCGTTGTCTATTAGCTCGCTGATTCGGTAGATCCTCCCGACCCATGTGAGCGTTTCGGCGGTCGGTCCTGCCTGTTTCAAGCGCTGCGCTTCACTCGTCGGGAGCATGCCCAGCGCGGAAACCTGCGTGCCGGCGGGGATCTCACTGCCAATGCTTCGCTGGATCCCCTGCTTGACGGCGTCCCGCAAGATGCTCTGAATGGCAACTTTCCGGAGTGCTTCTCCCGTGACGGGTTCACCGCCGGGGATGCGGCTAACCGTCAGCGAGTCAATCTCGATCCGCCCCGAGTCGGACACGGACACCTGGGCGTCCACGTCGTAGCCCTTGTATGACCGGATGCGAGTGGTGGCCTGCCGCCAAATCGTGACGCCAGGGACTATCTCGACTGACCCGTCCATTTGTTCCCATGTAACTTCCATGGCCCCCATAATCCACGAAACAGTGATGCTCCGTCAAGAACAATCGGCACCTGTTGACAAAGGGTGCCGATTGAATATCTAATGGTGTTCGTAACCCGCTGACGGAGGGTACCGACACAGGAGGATTCAAATGAGTGAAAAGCAGGAGCCGCTGACCTTGACCCCGCGGCAGGCAGCGCCGATGGTCCCCATGGGAATCAATCAGTTTTACGCGGCGGTCCGTGAAGGGAAAGTTCCTTCCCTTCGGATCGGAAACAGCATCCGGATCCCACGCAAGAAGTTCATTGCGTGGCTCAACGGCGAAGATGCGGCCTAGTCGAGCCGGTACGGCCGGCAACCGCTCCAAGGCAAAAAGAAGGGCCTCAGCTGCGAACTGAGACCCGAGAATCTACTCACCCCAGAAGGAAGAAAGATCAAGATGAACTCTACCGCACAAGCTGACATCCTGCCCACCAACCCAACCGTGCAGGACTGCCGCCGCCTCGGCGCCATCGTTTCGCTGGCCCGCTTCCAGGTGCGATCGGATGCACCCTGGGACCCCGAAGAGACTGCAGAAGTGATCTACAACAGCTTGGAGCTCAGGCCCTTCCGGCTTCTCGCCCGCCTCGCTGTGACGATGGCCAAGGACCCGCGCTACAAGAGCCCCGCCGTCATCCGCCACGCCGCTGCTGGAGTGATCAGCCTGTGAGCACCTTGCAGCAGTTCCTCTACGCCGGTCACGAGGTCCGAACCCTGCAGATGGACGGGGAACCCTGGTTCGTCCTCGCGGACCTTTGCACGGTACTGGGCCTCCGCAACGCCACGATGATCTCCCAGCGGATCGACCCGGATGCCCTAAGCCAGGCTGAGGTCATCGACTCCATGGGCCGGAAGCAGACTGCCAGCGTCGTCAACGAGGCCGGCATGTACGAGGTCGTCATCCGCTCGGACAAGCCGGAGGCCGTCAAGTTCCGCCGCTGGATCACGGGGGAGGTGCTGCCGGTCCTCCGCAAGACGGGCGCCTACACGGCCGGTCCGGCGTACGCGCTTCCGCAGAGCTTCGCTGACGCGCTCCGCCAGCTCGCGGACTCCTGTGAGCAACTGGAGGCGGCGGCGCCCAAGGTGGAGGCCTACGACGCCCTCATGGAAGCTGACGGACTCCTCTCTATGCAGGCGGCCGCCAAGGCCCTCGGCTACGGGCCGAACATCCTGTATCGGGACTTGCGCCGCATGGGCGTCCTGCAGGGTAACAACCTGCCGTATCAGCGCTACCTGCACCACTTTGACGTCAAGCTCGGCAGCTACCGGAACCGCAGAGGCGAGACCGTTCCGACGACAACCACCATGGTCCGGCCCGAGGGGCTGGACTTCCTCCGCCGGAAACTCGCGAAAGCCGCAGAGCAGGCCACAGCGGCCGCTGACAGCCTCTCCATGAGTGGCGGTGCCCCAGATGGCGACTGACGCGGACCTCGCCGCAGCATGGGCTTCCGGCTACTGGCACGGGACCAGCCACACGGGCCCGCTGAATGATGCCGTCGTGGCCGCCAAGAACCCGTACGAAGCGCACGACACCACCGCAGTAGACCAGGACTAATGAAAGGAACCCCTTGGACCAGGATCGCGAATTTACTCGCATCCCCCGCGGGCGTTATGAGTGGGAGCAGGTCGTGCGCTCACACCCGGTCAGTAAGCCCAGCGTGAAACTCGTGGCGCTCGTAATGGCCACATATGCCAACACGCGGACGGGGGGCCAAGTGCGGCCAGGTGTAGCCCGGCTAGTGGCAGACACGGGGACCAGTCGAAACGTGGTCCTGCGGGCCTTGGCTGAGTTGAAAGACCTGGGCTTCATTGACCAGCTGACCCGCGGCGGCAACTTGGGTAGGGCATCCAAGGGCATGGCGAGCATTTACCAGCTGACCGTGCCATCCGACCTCGTAGCTGAAGCGGAAGGGGTCCCACCACTGGGACATGATCCGTTGGAAGAGGTCCCAGCAGCGGGACATCTTGACCCGGAACAGGTCCCAGAATCACAGGAACAGGTCCCAGTCGAGATCGAAACAGGTCCCAATATCGACGGAACAGGTCCCGGCGCTGGCACCCTACCTCTACAAACACACCCCTCCAATAAAACACCTCTACAAAATCACCCCCAATCTGTCACCCAAGCTGACGCGCACGAGGAGCAGGGAGAGATAGACCTCGATATCCCTGCCAAAAAGCCGCCACTCTCCAAAGCTGCCCTTGCCAAACAGATAGCAGAGGACTTCACCGAGTGGTACGAGGTCTACCCCAAGCACATAGGCAGGGGAGCGGCGACCAACGCCTATGCCAAGGCCCGTAAGAGCGGTGCCGGCGCTGAAGAGCTCATGGCAGGGGCCAGGCGCTACGCGGCAGAGCGTAAAGGCGAAGACCCCAAGTTCACCGCACAGCCGGCTACCTGGCTGAATCAGGAGCGGTGGCTCGATGATCCCACCCATATGGGGGAGATCGACGTGGACGCCATCCTGGGCAAGGACTACTGGACTCCCGGCACACCCCCGGCAGGGCTCAGCGTCTCAGAAGAGATCGGCTGGAAGAAAGAGCAACGGGCCCTACATAACGCCGAACGCCTCAAGGAAGCCAAAGCCAAGCAAGCAGCTACCGGATGGAAGCTCGGCCTAGATCAGCCGCCTTTAGGCCCTTGGGATCCGGCCTACCACCAACGCGGGAAGCTCACGACCTCCCAGAAGATGCAAAACACCATCACCAACGGCATGCGCCTACAAGCCCAGTACAACGCAGCCCGTGGCCTCCCCACCGTGCCCAGGCAATACGAATGGTGCAACCCACCCCGAGAAATCGAAGCCCCAGAAGAGGAGCAAAGCGCATGACCCCCACAGAACTCCAAGGCATCGGCTACGTCATGCCCTCCCAATGCGACCAGTGCGTCGTCGCCGTGGACGACGGTGACTACGTCACCCACTACGCCCACGAAACCGACTGCATCCACGCCAGGAAGGACCACACCAAATGACAGGAACGAATGCGTACGGTACGCACCTTGCGCGTGCGGACGCGGGCGCGTTGGGCCATGAGGACGGTTCGTACGGTACGAACACACGGAACGGTTCCGATGCCGCTCGTGCACACGCGCACGTTGGGCCACGGCTGGACGGCAACACGGACACTCGCGGACTGGTGGACGATACGGAACGTGAACACCTCCAGCCGTTCGGCAAAGAGGTGCGGGCCATGCGGAAAGCGGCCGGCCTGACTCAGGAGCAGTTGGGGAAGCTGGCAGGCATCGGCATCACTCATATTTCCCGACTGGAGCATGGGCGCAGACGGCCGTCTGTAGACGCTATCAAGGCCCTGGCCCGGGTAATGGCCCCCGAAGGGACTACGGACGCCGCAGAGCAGCGCATGGCACGCCTCGCGGGGGACTCCCTCAGGACCGGGGCAGCACGACGGAAGCGGCAACGCGATAACAAGCACCGCCGCGCCGCACTGAAGCAGATCGAGCGGGCCCGCCGAATCCGGACATACAGGCATGGCTGGACGCCCACGGCGTTGACCGCGATGACGATGACGACGATGAGCTTTGACCGGTCAAAGCGGGCCATGCGCGCATACGCGTTGGGCCACATGTCAGCTGATTGGGGATCAGTTGCCCTGGTCCAATCCATTGCAAACACAGGGAAGTTTTACCCAGTGATCACACGGTGAGCACATTCACCCGGTACCAGCACACCCAGCGAAAGGCACACAAAATGAACCAGGACGACTTCACCACCCACACCCTTACCGACGTTGAATACCCGGCGTACTACGGGCTGCACCCGGCAACGAAAGGCTCAGGACTCATCCGGGCCACGGCGAATGCCACCTGCCAACGCGTCACAGTCATCGTTGACGCCGGCTACGCCGCGATGATCCGGCACGTGCAGGCGGACTCCCTCCCGGATGAGGACGCCGTCCTGACGGGCGAAGCAGTCCGATGGATGCGCCTCGGCTGGCCGGAGGACTGGACACCGGGCCGCGCCCCCGGAGCCTGGGCTCCCGTGTACCTCCTGGAGTACAGCGCCCCCGTCGAAGGTGGGCACGGCCTTGGCTGACGCGCAGGAGCCCTGCCTGGATGAGCTAATCACTGGCAAGGTCGCTGAAGCCGTCCTCCGGGCCCTGATGCGAGACGCAGTGAATCAATCCAGAGTGAACGGGGCCAGCGTGCCCTGGTGGGCTCTCCCGGTTTACAAGGCTCT
Organism: Pseudarthrobacter sp. CC12; assembly: GCF_039907755.1. Lineage (NCBI taxonomy): Bacteria > Bacillati > Actinomycetota > Actinomycetes > Micrococcales > Micrococcaceae > Pseudarthrobacter > Pseudarthrobacter sp. CC12. Next base: position 106,759 of record NZ_JARDJH010000003.1, read on the forward strand.
GCAGGACGCCGCCGGTCAAAATTTGTCCCGCCCTGCACTCATGGCCGTTGTCGGACGCACTGTCCCTAGCGTGGGAAGTGCTCAGTGGTTGGGTGTCATGGACGCCGCGGCCCGGACCGGAATGAGTGAACGGCACATCCGCCGCCTCGCCTCCACCGGCCGGGTCGTGGCCCGCCGGGTCGGCCGCCGTAACTGGGTAGTAGACATCGACTCATTGGAAAACGTCCTAAGGAACCAGGCAGCATGACCACCACAGAACCCAGCCCCCGAGCCATCATCGCGGAAGCAGAGCAGGAAGAGCGCGAAGCCGCGGCACTCGTCGCCACCCTTGAAGAGAAGGTCCGCGACGGTGACGAGGCGGTGACGTTCGAAGAGGTGGAGAAAGCCCGCGGCCTGCTGTCTTTCGTGCGATTGCGCCAGGAAGCGGCCCGCCGAAAGGCAGCGAAGGCCCAGGAAGCCGCCCGGCTCGCGGCCTGTGAGGCCCTGTACGAGGACGTCAGCGCCCACGTGAAGGGGGACGGGCAGCGCTTCAGCGAACAGCTCAGGACCGCTGTGGAGGCGCTCCGAGCCTTCCATAACGCCGTGGAGGAACGCAACGAGAAGATCCGGGGGTACCGCCAGCGTGCGGAAGCCCTAGGTATCCCGGTACACAAGCACACCGGCCCGGCCTCGACTGCCGCCCACGGCGGTGTCCGGCTCGCGACCGGTGGTGGTCCCGGACTCGCGGGCGGCGTCGTCGTTGGCCGTTCACGGGTGGACATGGTGGATGCTGACACGTTCGCAAACCGCGCCCTGGACCTGCTGGTAAGGGAGGGCAAGCTGAAGCTTCTCTCATTCGTTGACGCAGGCGCAGACCTTTTCGGTGATCTGGCCGCCATAGACGCCGAAGCCCCGGAAAGCTCCGCCAAGTACTTTTACCGGAACCGGGAAACCGGGGGTATCTTCCGCAAGGATGAGCCCTTCACGGATGAGCAGATCAAGAGCGGCAACCTGACCGCGATCACCAAGGCTGAGGCGGACGCAGAATGAGCGCCGCGCAGAAGACCCTCGCACAGCTTCAGTCGATGACGGCGGACGAGATCGTGGCCGCGCAGAATGCCGGCGCCCTGGATGACCTGCTGAGGAACGGCACCCCGGAGACAGTCGCAGCACGGAAGGAACAGGAGCGCGTCAGGATGGCGGAGGCTATCAGCGATGCGGAGGCCGCCCTGGTCGACGGGATCCATGAGCCTGGTGCCATTGGCGGGAAGGTCTAAAGGTAACCATCATGGCATTGCGCCCGTACGAAGAGATTGTTGGCCCGCTGGTCATCCCGGCCCGCGGCAAGGAATACCCGCTCCCCACCATCAGCCTGCAGGACGGGCTCCGGATGCACACCGCGGCGCACGGCGGCGCCGACCTCTCCCTGGAAGACCTCACCGTCATCATCCTCGGGGACGCCCGCCAGCAGATGCTGGACGACGGTGTCCCCCTCGCCGTGATCGACCGTGCCCTGTGGGCCGGGATCGCTGACTACCAGCAGGGCCGTGAGGCCGCCGAACAGGTCTGGGAGAACGGCGTCCCAAAAGCCGTGCTGGAGGAACTGACGAAGATCCTCAACCAGGGCAGCCGCAATGAGTGACGGGACGCATAACGCCGGCAGCATCGAAGCGGTCCTAAAGGTCGATGACTCCGACTTCAAAAGGGGTATGGCTGAGGCGAAGACTGAAGCCAAAGAAGTTGGCGCCCTAGAGCCGAAGGTCAAGGTTGACGCCAACGTCGGACCCGCCCTCGCCAAGCTGGAGGCGGTCGCCAAGGCAGAGCGGGACCTGGATGTGGCCTATCAGCGGTCATCCATAGCCCAGGAGAAACTGAGCGCCGTCACTCAAAAGTACGGCGACGACTCCATCCAGGCCGCTAGTGCACGGCTGGCTCTGACCAAGGCCGCCAATGCGGAGTCCGACGCGGAGGCAAAGCTCACCACACTCCGGCAGCGCTCCACCGAAGAGCAGGACAAGGAAACCGAATCCACCAAAGCGGGGGTCCGCGCCAACCGGGACCGGGTCAGCGGCCTCCAGGTCCTCCTGGCACTGGCCCCGGGCATCCTCGCCGCCGCCGCCCCGATCGCCGGGGCCGCCACCGGCCTCGCGGTCGGGTTCGGCGTCATGGGCCTCTCCGGTGTGCTGGCGTTCAAGGGCATCAAGGACGCCATGGAGGTCGGGGACCGCGTAGGTAACCAGTACGCGGCCGGCCTGCAGGGCATCAAGACAGACCTGAACTCTCTCGCCGGCACCAGCGCGAACGCCATGCTTGTGTCGTTCAACCAATCGGTCGGGGACATCAACGCCAAGATGCCGTTCCTCACCAACATGGTGGGCCAGGGCTCCGCTGCGCTGGGCCAGATGGGTGGCACGGCATTGCGTGGTGTCCTGACCGGCCTGCAGCAGATGAACCCGCTCATCCAGGAGGGTGAGGTGCAGTTGGGCAAGTTCGTAGCCTGGCTGTTCTCCTTCAACGGCACCAGTGGCTTCCAGTCGTTCATCGGTTACTCCATCGACAACCTCCCGTCAGTGATGCATCTGCTGGAGAACCTGGTCATCACAGGCGGCCACATCCTGTCGGCCTTCGCCCCACTGGGCCCGGTCATGCTGACCCTGCTGAACGGGCTGACGGACGGGCTGAACGCTCTTCCACTGCCGGTTCTGGCCGGGCTGGTCACCAGCGCCACGTTACTGGGCCCAGCCCTGCGTGTGGCTTTCGCCCCCGGCGTCTCAACACTGATCATCGCAGTGGCTGAGGCCATCGGCCTGACGGGTGTGATGGCTAACCTGGCCGTGCCTGTGGTGGGTGTCCTGACCGCCCTGATTGCCGGTGTGGGGATAGCGGCGGCCACGTCCGCCCTCGGTACCGACAAGGCCACAGCTGCCGTGCAGGACTACACCCAGGCGCTGAAGGACGACACGAACGGGATCGGCGCCCACGTCCAGGCCCAGGCCGCCAAGGCGCTCTCCGATGCCGGGGCTTTCGACGCGGCCCGGACCCTCGGGATCTCACAGAAGACCCTCACGGACGCCGTTCTGGGCAGCGCGGACGCCATCAACAAAGTCAACGACGCGGTGAAGGCCGGCAAGCAGTTCCAGAACGACTGGACCCAGGGCGTTGTGGACGGCAACACGGGTATCTACATCGCCACCCAGGCCCAGAACGACATGGGCAAGGCCATCGACCTCGTTACGGGGCAGGTCAAGTCCCAGACGGACGCAATCGACCGGTCCAAGCAGGCCAACGCTGATCAGACGGCAGCTACATCGGCACAGACCGCGGCACTGCAGGCAGAGGCCACACAGTACGGCACGACGGTGCAGGCGCTCCTGGCGGCCAAGGACGCCCAGGACAAGAACGCACAGTCCACGGCTGAGGCCACGGCAAAGATGCAGCAGCAGAATGACGCTGCCGGTCTGCTGAAGATGACTCTTGATGGGCTGAATGGCAAGGCGCTGTCAGCTGCCCAGGCGCAGAACGCGTTCGACTCTTCCCTGGCGAACATGGGTGACCACGTCAGTGCCACGGGCAAGAAGATCCAGTTCACAACCACCTCCATTGACGACATGTCTGCCGCGTCGGTGGCCTTGCGCGGGCAGCTCAATGGTCAGGTTGCCAACCTGATGAACGTGGTGGAGGCCAACGGCGGGCTGTCGAACTCCACTGGTAAAGCCCGGGAACAGATGGAGGCCATGCGGGCCAAGATCATCGAAAACGCCGTGGCACACGGGGTGGACCGGGATGCGGTTACGAACTACATCGACAAGCTGCTGCAGGTCCCCAAGAGCGTGCCGCCCACGAAACTGGACGTGGACACGTCGGCGGCGGAAGCCGCCCTGCAGGCGCTGACCCGGCACCGGACGGTGGAGATCACCGCGATCACCACCCAAGTTCGCGGCGGCGGATCACCGGATGACCCGTCCATGACCGCGCTGAACCCGGCCCAGCACGCTGCCGGCGGTGAGGTCCTGTACCGGGCCGGCGGCGGTGGTGTCCCGTTCCGTCCGTCCGGGACGGACACGGTCCCGGCGATGCTCACCCCCGGTGAGGTCGTCATCAACCGCGCCTCCGTGCAGTCCCTCGGGCTCGGGAACGTGCTGCAGGCCAACCGGACCGGGCAGTGGCCACAACAGTCCGGTGGGTTCCCCTCATCCCTGACCTTGGTAGTTGATGGCCGGGAGTTCACAGCGTACGTCGCGGAAGTGGCGGACGGGCGCGTGGAGGCTGGCCTGGACAATGTGGCACGGCAGGTCGGCGGCATGCGTCGGTAGTTAGTGCCACTGCAAAAAGACCAGCCCGCTGTCAGGGGACGCCGCCCGGCTCTGACAGCGGGCATTCCCGCGCTTGGTGTGCTCACCGTGTGATCACGGCGTGAAACTGCCCAGTAACCGCAAGGGATCCGAGCGGGGGAGTTGATACGGAATCAGCCCCCCGATAGCGGGAGACATTCCCTCCTTTGGCTAGAATTCGATCTCGTCAGCTACGGACTTCACGTTCTTGGCGTGAAGTTCAGCCTGTGCGTTTCGCTCCGTTTCCCGCGCAACCTTGCCCCGATGCCATTCCTCAGAGAGGGCGTTGACCTTCTCAACGACCCCCTGCAGCGTTCTGGCATGGTGGTCGCGGACTTCCTCGATAGTTGTTTTGCTGAGGACGAATTCGGTGCTGTAGCAGCGCGCTATTCCGGGCCTATGCATAGAGCTGTAGGAAGGCGGGTTGTCCCATACCGCCACCATTGCCTCCTGCTCTTCCGCTGACAAGGGGCGGGACAGTGTAAGCGGGACTGCATAAAGGGCTGAGCCCGGGGAGCCGTCATTTAGTGGTGTTCCCACCAAGGCCTTATTGACGCCGATGATCTTGAAGGGGACGTAGGTTTCGTCTCGCATGAGTGACTCCTATGAATGGGGCCGAAAGTGGTTTATAGGGTCCTGATGTTGGCCTGGCTACTTCGTGTACGGCCGCCAGGCATCCAATACGGAAATCAGGGGGCGGATTGCCCCATTAGCCAGCGTCTCAGCATCGTCACAGGCTTGGCTCTCTGTGTCCTTGCATGCAGTCGTGGCGTCGATAGCTGCAAGATCATCTAGGGCAGAGAGTGTCCGCGTCCTGAGGCTAGAGATTTCGGCGGGCGGAGTGGGCAGCGCACGGATGTTTTTGGCCGCGGTCTTTGCGGTAAGTGTCACAGTCATGGCGCTGAACTTGCATGTCAGAGCCTGCATCTGATCCAGCGGTTTCGTGCTGATGCTCGCGAAGGCACAAGTTGTGATGTTGTCGTTGTAGTCCCGCCAGTTCTTTTCCTGCTCAGTCAGGATGGAGGCGAACTGAGCAACGGTGGCGGTGGGCGTGGGGCTGGGTGTCGGGCTGACGGTCGCGGTCGGACTGGCATCAGCGGCCGGAGTCGTCCCCCCGCAGGCCGACAGGGACAGGGCAGCGACGATGAGACCTGCGGCGATAGGGTAGTGCTTTTTCAATTATTCCCCCATGGAAAATGACGAGTAAGTGGCCCAAGAATACAGCCGCTTGAACCGGCAGGCCCGTTGCGGCGGAAGTATGTCGAATGCCTTTTGGTGACTAAAACACGCTGCTACTGCCGGACCTCTGTGGCGCCTCACCGTACCGACGCGCAGCCTCCAATGGGAGCGCATCGATCTTGACCAAAGCGCGATGGACGGCAGCGATGAGCACGAAAGATCCAACCAGCCCCAGCAGGGCCCCGACGCCGGCCACGATCCAGAAGATCATGGCCATTTGCTGATCTCCTCTTACCACGGCCATGCTGGCAAAGAACCAGCATCCACTGCTCAAGATCGGTCCGCAGATGGACATTGTTACACCGCCGACGAAGAGCCCGGCAGAAGGTTTGAAGTTCATGATCCCCCCAAGAGATAAGTGTTTCTCGAACAGTACAACGCTTAATAGGTCGATTCTGCGGAACTCTTAGGAAGGCTTGCCGCGTGAGTTGGCAAATCCGAAGCCGGCCGTACCCCTGCTGTAACTTCTGGCCCATGACAAGCCAAGAAAAGCCCCTGACCGGTGACGCCAAGGTCAAGGAGGTTGCCGAGTATTTGGGCCTCCACCCCGAGACTGTCCGCTCCATGGCCCGCTCAGGGGACTTCCCCAACTCCTACAAGACCGGGGCCGGCCGGCACTCCAGTCACATCCGCATCCCATGGACCGATGTGGAGGCATGGCGGGCCATGCAACCACGGGTCAACAGGTGACTTCAAGCGAAGTCAGATGGAAGTTCACGAACACGCATCCTCTCGCACGCTCATACACGCACAGCATGTAGACTTGTCTCCAGAAAGGCATGTGGAAAACATGTGCATAAGCGACGGAATTCTGTGGATGAACCCTGGAATTCCTCTTTTCTTTTCTTGGGGAAGCAGGTGATTTTGGTGGCGAGCGTGGCATGACGTAGCGGCCTACATTTTGGATAAAAAAGGGCCCATGTCGGCAATGAAGCTCCAAAAGCTTGCGTACTACTCACAGGCGTGGAGTCTCGTTTGGGACGAGAGGCCGCTATTCGAGGATGACATCCAAGCGTGGGCTAATGGGCCAGTTGTATACGCGCTTTACGACAAGCACCGTGGTCAATTCCAGTTGTCCAACTGGCGATGGGGTAGCCCTGACGTACTCAACGAGGACGAAAAAGAAACCATAGATGCAGTTCTTGATGCTTATGGTCAGTACACGGCTCATGAACTAAGTGAAATGACCCACCGTGAAGATCCGTGGCGGGATGCCCGGCGGGACCTCCCGGAAGGGGCGCGAAGTGCTGCCCATATCTCCCAGGCCTCTTTGCACGAGTACTATCACGGGCTCTCCGGCTGACGCATTGCCGTGGCGAAGGGTAAACCACACAAGAATGTCCCGGTGCCCAAAGGCGGGTGGCAGGTCGCCGCTGGTAAGCATGCAACCCCCCAAGCTCTTCCCGTTGCGACGCAAAAGCGTGCCGTCGTTCTCGACGTTGAGCATGACCAGGTACTTGAACGAAAGCTGGTCTGGCGCTTTAACCAGATTGATAGAGACGGTGACTGGTCTCCGATCAACATCGATCCGCAGCACATCGCAAACCTTTTCGAAAAAATGGCTAGTTTCGAAACCATGACAATCGGGGAGATCTTCGCCCCGGGTAGCGAGCATGGGAAGTCGTACGAAGTAGCGAGCATGCCGGCTCCTCCTCAGAAGCGTCTCCAGGAACTTGAACGCGATGACGAAACCGAAATCGTCCGACTGCGGTGCGGTGGTGCACCAAGGCTCTACGGGTTTCTCAGGGAGCACGTCTTTCACATTCTGTGGTGGGACCCTCTGCATCAAGTGTGGCCCTCGACTAAGAAGTGATTGGTTCCTTAAGAAGCCGGAGAGTCCGGGGCGGCGAGGCATGACGTGTGATCACGGCGTGAGCACACACTCCACGATATGGGTGGGTTCAGGCGGTGACGGCGCTGCCGCCCGCACCCCGGAGATCCCCGGGATCTAGAGCATCCGGGGATCAGCGGGTCTGCGCGGTCACGGTGGTCAAATCACTGTAAATCAGCTGGCAACGCCTACGGGGGTTCGAATCCCTCATCTGCCACCCAAGGAAAAGCCTCCGGAACCATCAGGTTCCGGAGGCTTTTTCGTTGCCCTGGATCCACCGCGGAGCCTTCCGGCAGGGGCGTCGCTCCGCCGTCGACACCATGGTGGTGCGGGCGTAATCTGGCAGCATCGGCGCATGTGCCCCGATGCCCTGCGTCGATATTTCCCATCGATGAAGGAGGATTCAGTGAGTGCCGTACGTGAATTCATGACCACTGATGCGCGATGTATCAGGGAAAACGAGTCCCTTGTGGACGCGGCCCGCATGATGAAGGACCTCGACTGCGGGGCGCTTCCCATCTGCGGTGACGACGGCAAGTTGAAGGGCATGATCACCGACCGCGACATTGTGCTCAAATGCGTCGCCGCCGGCCGCGACCCCGGACAGATGATGGCCCGCGACCTGGCCTCCGGCAAGCCGTACTGCGTTGATGCCGATGCCAACATCGATGAAGCCATCGGCATGATGGAGGAGCACCGGATCCGCAGGCTCCCGGTGATCTCGGACCACAAACTGGTGGGCATCATCAGCCAGGGCGATATTGCCCGCAACTACTCCGAACAGCGCGTGGGTGAACTGGTGGAGCACATCTCAGAACGCCACACGGTGTAGCGCATCATGCCCTTGTCCGCGAATCCGGGCCTTCAAGGTTCGGATCCGCGGACAAGTTCATGAATTCCGGAGTTTCAGTTCAGCGCGATCAGGAGCATCGTGCTGGTTCCCGGAATGCAGGTCTGCAGGATGGCCCTGGGGAAGCCGCCGAAGACCGCGATGACGTCGTTGGTGGTTCCGGGATTCGGGACCGTGCCTCGCCCGGTCACCGTGTACGTTCCATAACCCGGGATGCTTACCGCCTCACCCACGCCGATGCCCGAGAACCGGGCCCACCCGCCGCAGAAATCATGTTCGGTGATGAACAGCGAGAAGCCATCATTGGGGGTGTAGTGGATCGGCCCGATGCACGCGTCCACCATGGACTGGCCACCCGAACCCGCTACATAGATGGTCCGGACGGCAGGAGCAGCCGGCACGACGACGGGAGCCGGGGCGGGTGCCGGTGCAGCCGCCGGTGCTGCTGCGGCGGCTGGAGCGGCCGCGGGAGCCGGAGCAGGTGCGGGCTCGACGACGGCGACAGGGGGCCCCGTCAACAGAAGCGTCTGGCCCGGGAAGATAATGCTGAAGGCACCCAATCCGTTGGCGGCCAGCATGGAATTCATGTCCACGCCATGGGCGGCCGCGATCGCGCCCACGGTGTCTCCCGGGACCACCGTGTACAGGTTGGGGTCACCCGCAGGTTCGGGTGCGGGGGCCGGCTCAGGCGCCGGGACCGGAGCGGCAACAGGTTCCACTGGCGGGGCAGGGGGCGCCTCTGCCGCGGGTGCTTCCGGCTGTGCCGCGGCTGCGGGCACTGCTGCGGCACCGGGCCCGGCCGCGTCACTTGGTTCGGCGCTGGGCGGTGGTGGGGCGGCCTCCGCCACCTGGGCCGCCGCCGTCGTGCTCCCGTCAAGGGACACCGGTGGTGCTGCAAGTGCGCCGACGCCCACTGCGGCCACCACCGCCGCGGTGGCCATGCCGGCCCATAGCTTGTTGCTTATGGCCGGGCGGCCGGTGGTGAGGTCGGTCCGCGGTTCGTCGGTGGCGAAGCTTCTGCTCGCGTTGTCGGGGGAGGGGATTGTTGGCTGTTTCATGGGTTGCCCATCAGGTTTCGGTCCAAGCCGTGGCGATGCGGTGCGCGCCAGGACATTGGACGGATCGAGATGCCAGTGCACCGCCGGCTCCGGCGGCTGCCGGAGCCAATGGCGGCGCAGTATGGAGTCATCCGCACACCCAGAAGATGCGGAGCTCCGCGTGAAGGCAGGAACGGCCGGAAGCCACCCGGCGGACCTGCCAGTGCATGTTTGGTCCTAGGAATCCCGAGTCTAGGAAGCATGCCAACGGCCGGGCACCAGTAGGGATTACCCGACTTTCAAGGCCCGCTACTCGCCCGGACCGGGGCTGCTACTCGACGCCGGGAGCCTGGATACTTGCTGGCGGGGGCCCTGCCGGAAAATGTTACCGGCGGGTAACATAGGGGCATGCACCTGCTCCTGAGAACCCTCCTCCTGCTCTTCCGCTCCGGCCGCCGTCCGCTGTTAGCGGTGTGGGACCCGGCGTCCCTGCCCCTGCGCGTCCTGCCGACGGACATCGACATCGCCATGCACGTCAACAACGGCATGTACCTGTCCCTGATGGACCTGGGCCGGTTCGACCTCATGGTGCGCAGCGGCGTCTGGAAGCGGATGCGCCGCCGCGGCTGGAGCCCTGTGGTGTCCGCGGAAACCATCTCCTTCCGCAAGTCGCTGCAGCTGTGGCAGGAGTACGCCATCGAGACCCGCATCATCGGGCTGGACACCAAGGCGATCTTCTTCGAGCAGAGGATGGTGGCCGACGGCGAGATTTACGCCCGTGCCTACATCGCCACCCGGCTGGTCACCAAGGGCGGTCCGGTCAGCCAGGACGACATCCTCGCGGAGTTCGGCACCCCGCCCGAGGACCTGGTCCTCCCCGAATGGATCCACGAATGGCGCGCCTCCAGCGCCCTCCCCGGCAGCCGCACCCCCGCCCCGCACCTGTGGGATGCCACCGCCTGACCCGGCCGGCCGGCGTCGTCCGCCCGGTATTCCCGATGACGCGGGGAGCGAACATCCGCGACACGGGCAGTCCCGGGCGCGTAGCGTAGACACATGGCTACCCTTGACATCACAGGTGAACAGTTCGCATCGACGATCGAAGGAAACGACATTGTCCTGGTCGATTTCTGGGCAGAGTGGTGCGGTCCCTGCAAGCAGTTCGGGCCCACGTACTCCACCGTTTCCGAGAAGCACCCGGACGTCCTCTTCACCAAGGTGGACACCGAAGCGGAGCAGCAGCTCGCGGCGGAGGCAGGCATTACCTCCATCCCCACACTGATGGCCTTCCGCGAAAAGGTGCTGGTGTTCTCCCAGCCGGGCGCGCTGAACGCCCAGCAGCTGGAACAGGTGGTTGACGCCGTGAAGGCGCTGGACATGGAAGAAGTCCACGCCCATGTGGCCAAGCAGCGCGAGGAAGCGGCAGCCGCGGCGGGCAAGCCTGCCGGCCAGGGCGGACCGCAGGACGGCACCCAGATCCCCGACTTCTAAGACCCGGTTAAACGCAGAATGCGGGACCTCCGGAGGTCCCGCATTCTGCGTTTAACCGGTTGCGCTAGACGCGTTCCACCTTGACCGGTTCGGCCAGCAGGGCGCTCAGCGATTCGTTCAGGTCCTGCACCGCGATGCCCTTGGAGTGCCTGTCCAGGTCCTCCTGGGAGGCCCACTGCTCGGTCAGGACAAGCTTCTCCTCGGTGGCTTCGGTCAGTTCGTACTGGATGCAGCCTGGCTCCTTCACCACCTCGTCGATGGCGATTTCCAGGGCCAGCTTGACGCGGTGGAACTCGCCGTCGTTGGGGATGAACGTTGCTATCAGGTCAATGGGTGCACTCATGGATTTCACAATACCGGGCGCCCGGGAACGAACCGGCAGTGTTGCGGTGCCGGCCTGCTTCTCCTGCCGGGATCCTGTTGGTAGCGTGCCATCATGCGTGCTTACACAGCCGGGGACACTGACGTCCCGCTCCTGGAGGAAACCATTGGCGCGAACTTTGAGCGCGTCGCCGCGCAGTTTCCCCTCCACGACGCCCTGATCGAGGCCGCGCCGGTGCCGGGCGGCGATGCCCGCCGCTGGAGCTATACCAAGATGAACGACGACGTCGACCGGCTGGCCCGCGCGCTCCTCGCCCTGGGCGTCGCCAAGGGGGAGAGGGTGGGCATCTGGAGCCCCAACTGCGCCGAATGGACGCTGCTGCAGTACGCCACCGCCAAGATCGGCGCCATCCTGGTCAACGTCAACCCGGCCTACCGCAGCCATGAACTCGAATTCGTGGTCAAGCAGAACGGCATGCGCACGCTGGTCACGGCGCCGTCGGACACCAACAGCGATTACGTGGCCATGGGCCGCCAGGCCCTCCTCACCTGCCCGGACCTGCAGGAGCTCGTCTTCCTTCCGGACCACGGCCTGGATGCGCTGAACGCCGGCAGCCCGGAAGGCGATGCGGAGCTGACCTACGGCGAGCTGCTCAAGCGTGCCGACGCCGTCGGGCACTCGCGCCTGTTGGCCCGCATGGCCGAACTCAGCCCGCACGATCCCATCAACCTGCAGTACACCTCCGGCACCACAGGCTTCCCCAAGGGCGCCACGCTGACCCACCACAACATCCTGAACAACGGCTTCGCGATCGGTGAACTGCTGGGCTACACGGAGCGTGACCGCGTGGTCATCCCGGTGCCCTTCTACCACTGCTTCGGGATGGTGATCGGCAACCTGAATGCGCTCAGCCACGGTGCCGCGACCATCATTCCGGGCCGTGGCTTCTCGCCCGCCGCCGCGCTCGAGGCCGTCCAGGACTTCGAGGGGACCTCCCTGTACGGCGTGCCCACCATGTTCATCGCCGAGCTCGCGCTGCCCGATTTCGGTTCGTACGATCTCTCCACGCTCCGCACCGGGGTCATGGCTGGCTCACTGTGTCCCATCGAGGTAATGAACCGGGTTATCGCGGAGATGAACATGGTGGACGTGGCCATCTGCTACGGCATGACGGAGACCTCGCCGGTGTCCACCATGACGCGCAAGGGCGACACGCTGCAGCAGCGCACCGAGACCGTGGGCCGCACCATGCCGCAACTGGAGAGCAGGATCGTGGATCCTGCCACCGGGGAAGACCTGGAACGCGGGCAGATCGGCGAACTCTGCACCCGCGGCTACGCCGTCATGGCTGGATACTGGGACCAGCCGGACAAGACCGCCGAAGCCATCGACGCGGAGGGCTGGATGCACACCGGGGACCTGGCCCGCATGGACGACGACGGCTATGTGGTGGTGGAAGGCCGGATCAAGGACATGGTGATCCGGGGCGGCGAGAACATCTACCCCCGCGAGATCGAGGAATTCCTCTACACCCACCCGGACATCCAGGACGTCCAGGTCATCGGGGTCCCGGACACCCGGTACGGTGAGGAGCTGATGGCCTGCATCATCCTCAAACCGGGTGCCCGGCCCCTTGACGCCGCCTCCCTGGCAGAGTTTTGCCGGGGGCGTCTGGCGCACTACAAGATACCCCGGTATGTGGAGGTCCGGGAGAGCTTCCCCATGACGGTCTCCGGGAAGATCCGCAAAGTCCAGATGCGCGAGGAAGCGGTGGCCCGGCTGGGGCTCTAGGCATCCCTGCGGCGGCGGCCGGTGCCGGCCCGGATAGCCGCGACTGCCGCAACGGCCACCGCTGCCAGCGCCGCCACGGCCAGGACCGCCCTGCCCTCCCACCCCGCCGGGGAGAGCATGCGGGTGCTGGCCGCGCCGGTGACCTCGTTGGCCGGGATATTCCATTCCTCCTGGGAGGGAAAGATTCCGGGTGGGAGCTGCACCTCGCGCAGTTCCCGCCGGGCGGCGAGCCGCTCGCGGACCTCCGGGTTCGGAGCCGGTTCCAGGTTGTCCGCGGCAATGGCCGTGGGGTAGTCGATGATGTAGGGCTCACCGTAAAACGCCGACGACGCCACGGACTCCACCCAGGTGCCGGGAGGCGGGGCCACGCCGCGGGCGGCAAAGGCTGAAAGCAGCATGTCCCGGATCTCTTCCAGGCTCCTGCCTTCGGCGTCCCGCGACACGTCGAAGATGGCCAGCTGCAGCCTGAGCTTCTCCTCGGCGCCCGGATCCTGGGCGTCCGGATCCAGGACGGCGGGATCCTGGGACGTTCCGGGCACAGCCTCGGAGTTGGGATAGGTGCTGCCTGGTTCGGAGCTCATGGGATCCTTTCGGTCGACGGTGCCTGCCAGCCTGGTGCCGTCCAACCGGACGGGGATGGCACCCGGCGGGGCGCCCCATACCGGCTCCGTACCCTCTGGCGCGGAGATCAAGCGGTTTCAACCGGCCGGAAGCGCCGCGTTGTTCAGTGCCCCCGGTGGTCCTGAATGGTCATCCGCGGGCCAAAGGTGGGCTTGCGGAAGCCGGTGCTCTGGATCATCCGGACCACGCGCTGCCGGTGTCCCCGCCAAGGCTCCAGCAGCTTGAGCATCCCGGCGTCATCGGTCCTGCGTCCGGTCAGTGCCGCCCCCACATACGCCGCGAGATGGTAGTCACCCACCGAAATGGAGTCCGGGCAGCCGTGGGTGCGCTGGACCACCTCGGCGGCGGTCCAGGCTCCGATGCCCGGAATGACCTGCATCTTTTCCCCCGCCACCAGGGCAGGCAGCGCGGCCAGGCGTTCAAGCGCGACGGCGGAGCGCAGCGCACGCATGACAGTGGCCGAACGCTGGGGACCCACCCCTGCCTTGTGCCACTCCCAGCTGGGAACCTGCAGCCACTGCGCCGCCGTCGGCGCCACCACCAGCCCGGCCGGCGTGGACATCCCGGCCCGCGGCGCCGGAGTCCCGTAGCGGTGCACCAGGTAGCGGTAGCCGCGCCGCGCCTCGATGACCGTCACCTTTTGTTCGAGGATGATCGGCACCAGCTGGTCCACCATCCGCCCGCTTGCCGGCAGCCGGACCGCCAGGGCGCGGCGGCGGGCCTCCTGCACCATGCGTGGCAGTGTCGAATGGAAGGCCGGTTCGTCGAAACCCTGCCAGTCGTCGTCGGCACCCAGCAGCCGGGGTGCCGCCTTCACGGCTGCGTCGGCGCCCGGCCCCCACGCCTGGATGTCCACCAGCGGGGTGCCTGCGGCGCCGCCGCCCGCGGAGGCGAGCCGGATGGTCGCCGGGCCGTCCGGCGTCGTAAACGCATTCCAGATGACGTCACCCTGGACGCAGAAGGAGGGATCGCTGTTTCCGCGCAGGAGCGGCCCCAGGGTCCGGGAAAGACTGTAGGGACCATCCGGATACCACCGCAGGGACACGTCCGCCGCGGCTGCCAGCCGGGGAGGTGCCTCTGCGATCGTCATGTCTTCCATCGTCCCACGGACCGCCGACAGTGGCGGGACCATCGGCCCTTCTGCGCTTCCTGGCCCCGGATTAAGATCACCCCGGGTGGCACCCGGGCGTCGGGCGCACCAGGCACCGAATCGACAGAGAACCAGAAGGACACGGAGGGCAACCATGGGCGGAGTAGTGCATTTCGAGATTCCCGCGGACGACCAGATGCGGGCAAGGAAGTTCTACCAGGAGGCCTTGGGCTGGCGGATCGAACCGGTGCCGGGCATGGATTACAGCATGGTCATCACCACGGACATGGACGACGCCGGCCAGTCAACAACGCCAGGGGCCATCAACGGCGGGATGATGGCCCGCGAAGGACAGATCACCAGCCCGGTCATCACCATCGATGTGCCGGATATCGACTCAACACTGAAGTCCGTCGAGGAATCCGGCGGTTCGGTCCTGATACCCAAGAACGAAGTTCCCGGCATGGGCTTCACGGCCTACTTCAAGGATCCCGAGGGCAACGTGTTGGGTCTCTGGGAGAACCTCCCCGGAAACGAGGGCGGCGGCGCATAGCATGCGCCCGCGCCGGGGCAGCAGGACGCGCCCATGAGTACGGTCATCCAGGTGCTTGCAGTCATCACCGGGATCACCCTTATCACTGTGGGCCTGCTGGAAGCTTTCCGGTACACGGACCAGCGCCTCCATCCCATCTTCCTGATCAGGCCGGAAGATACTTCCGCTGTGCGCCTTTGGACCATCAACGTGGGGTTCTACAACATCGTCTGGGGTTTGTTCGGGATATCCGGGGTGGTCCTCGCCAATGCCGGCCAGGTCACGGTGGGCCGGACCATCGTGGCCATGATGTCCATTGCCCACGCCATCCTCGGCGTCGTGCTGATCATCAGTGAACCCCGGCTGTGGATCAGCGGCATCGGCCAGGCGTTCCTCCCTGCCGTAATCCTCTGGCTGATGTTCGTGGGATAAGCCGTGCCGTTGCTCAGGGCATCCCGGACACGGCCCACAGTGCCAGCACCGCGAGCGGCACGGTCAGCACCACCGCCACCAGTCCCGCCGCTGCGAACCCGCCCCACCTGATGGGCACGTTCAATACCCGGAGCCGCTCATGCCACAGCAGCGTGGCCAGCGACGCCCACGGCGTCACCAGCGGTCCCAGGTTGACCCCGATCAGCAGTGCAGCGAGCCTGGCGGGCGACCCCGCCACCGGTTCCAGGGCCAGGTAGGCGGGAAGGTTGTTGGCCGCGTTCGCCGCCCCGGCGCCCAGGCCGGCCAGCTGAAGCAGCGCGGGCAGGCTGTCCCCGGTCCCGGCCACACCCGCCAGCAGCGGCGTCAGCCCATGGGCGTGCAGGGCCTCCATCAGCATGAACAGCCCAACCGTCAGCATCAGCGGCCGCCAAGGCACCATGGACCACCGCAGGGCCGAGGGCCGGCGCCGCAGGAAGACCGCCACCAGGACGGCGGCGGCGGCCAGTGCCGGGTACTGGACCGGCAGCCCGGACACCAGCGCGGGCAGCAGGACCACCAGCGTGATCCCCGCGGCTTTCAGCAGGGTCCGGTCGCGGACAGGACGGGCAGGCTGGGGACCGTAGGTTCCGCGCAGGTCCCGCCGGAACGCCAGCCACAGCAGGGCAAGCGGGACCAGCAGGCCAACCAGTGCCGGAGCCCACACCAGCCCCGCGAAGCGCCACGGGCTCAGGCCCAGCCGGTCCTGCGCCAGGAGGTTGGTCAGGTTGGACACCGGCAGCAGCAGGGAAGCGGTATTGGCCAGCCAGATGCTGGTCAGCGCGAACGGCAGTGGAGGGATCCGGGCGTGGACGGCCAGGAGGACCACCACGGGTGTCACCAGCACCGCGGTGGTGTCCAGGGACAGGAACACGGTGGCCACCGTGGCCACTGCCACCACCAGCAGCCACAGGAGGAAGACCCGGCCCCTGCCCAGGGCGGCCAAGCGGTCCGTCACCACCCGGAAAAGTCCTGCCTCATCCACCAGTTCGGTCACCAGGGACATGGCCAGCACGAAGGCCAGGATGGGAATGGTGCGTCCGGCCAGTTCGCCGAAGGCCGTGAGGGGGAGGGCACCGACGGCGAGGGTGGCCAGGCCTGCCGCCAGGGTTGCGCCGGGCAGCAGGTAGCTGCGGGTGGCTTTCAGCCATGCGAACTGCATCACCGGGCTATCCTCGCATCCCGAGCGGGGAACGGCCTGCAGGAAGCGGTAGCTTTGTATCTATGAAGTACGCCCAGTCCATCCTGGACCTCATCGGCAATACGCCGCTCATCAAACTGAACCACGTGACCGACGGGATTAAAGCCACCGTCCTGGTCAAACTGGAGTACCTGAATCCCGGCGGGTCCATCAAGGACCGCATCGCGGCGCAGATGATCGAGGACGCCGAACGCGAGGGCAAGCTGAAGCCGGGCGGCACGATCGTGGAGCCGACGTCCGGCAACACCGGCGTTGGCCTGGCCCTGGTGGCGCAGCAAAAGGGCTACAAGTGCGTCTTCGTGGTCCCGGACAAGGTAGGCGAGGACAAGCGTGCCGTGCTGCAGGCCTACGGCGCCGAAGTGGTGGTCACGCCCACCTCCGTTCCACCGGACAGCCCGCAAAGCTACTACGGCGTCTCGGACCGGATCACCCGCGAGACCCCGGGCGCCTTCAAGCCGGACCAGTTCTCCAACCCTGCCGCGCCCGGCAGCCACTACAAGACCACTGGCCCGGAGATCTGGCGGGACACCGAGGGCAAGGTCACGCACTGCGTCATCGGCGCCGGTACCGGCGGCACCATCACCGGGACCGGCCGGTACCTCAAGGAGGTTTCGGCTGACAGACCGGAGTCCGACGGCGGGGTGGTCCGGATCATCGGCGCGGACCCGGAAGGTTCGGTCTACTCAGGCGGCACCGGGCGTCCGTACTTCGTGGAGGGCGTCGGGGAGGACATGTGGCCGGCGAACTACGACAAGACCATCCCTGACGACGTCATCGCGGTCTCCGATGCTGACTCGTTTGCCATGACCCGGCGCCTGGCGCGGGAAGAGGGCCTGCTGGTGGGCGGTTCCTCCGGCATGGCCGTGGTAGCCGCACTGCAGGCGGCCAAGGACCTGCCGGAGAGCGCCGTCGTCGTGGTCATCCTGCCCGACTCCGGACGCGGCTACCTTGCCAAGATCTTCAACGACCAGTGGATGCGCTCCTACGGTTTCCTCTCCGGCGGCGAGGAAACCTCCGTGGGGGAGGTCATCAAATCCAAGAACGGCGAACTGCCGGACCTGGTGCACATCCACCCCAACGAGTCGGTGCGCGACGTCATCAACATCATGAACGAGTTCGGCGTCAGCCACATCCCGGTCCTCTCGCAGGAACCGCCCGTGGTCATGGGTGAGGTCCTGGGCGCCGTGGATGAGCGCACCCTGACCGCCAAGCTGTTCCGCGGCGAAGCGAAGCTGACGGACAAGATCTCCGAACACATGGGACCCAAGCTACCTGTGATCGGCTCACTGGAAACCATCTCCGCGGCCCGGGAACTGCTCTCGGACGCGGACACCCTGATGGTCACGTTCGTGGGCGCCCCCGTGGGCATCCTCACCCGGCACGACCTGCTGGCCTACCTCAGCAACTGATCTGCGCTACCCAAAAGGAGCATCATGACTGCCTCTGGAAACCAAGGTTTCAACACCCGCGCCGTCCACGCCGGCCAGGCCTTCGAGCCCCGCACCGGCGCGGTGGTTCCGCCGCTGCACTTCAGTTCCACCTACGCCCAGGACGGCATCGGCGGCCTGCGCAGCGGCTACGAATACGGGCGCGGCGGCAACCCCACGCGGGACGCGCTGCAGGAACAGCTCGCGGCGCTGGAACTGGGCACCCACGCCTACAGCTTCAGTTCCGGGCTCGCCGCGGAGGACTCCCTCATCCGCGCGCTCACCCGCCCCGGCGACCACATTGTGCTGGGCAACGACGCCTACGGCGGCACCTACCGGCTCATCAGCCGGGTGCTGGGGGACTGGGGGATCGGCAACACTCCGGTGGACATGGCCAACCTTGACCGGGTCCGCCATGCGGTGGCCGCGCACAAGACCCGGTTCGTGTGGGTGGAAACGCCGTCCAACCCGCTGATGAAGATCACCGACATTGTGGCGCTCGCCGACATCGCGCACGACGCCGGGGCCCTCCTGGTGGTCGACAACACCTTCGCGTCCCCCTACCTCCAGAACCCGCTCGCCCTCGGTGCCGACGTGGTGGTCCACTCCACCACCAAGTACATCGGCGGCCACTCCGACGTCGTGGGTGGGGCCGTCGTGGTCAAGGACGCGGAGCTGGCGGAGAAGATCGGCTTCGTGCAGTTCGCCGTCGGTGCGGTGTCCGGCCCCATGGATGCGTTCCTCACCACCCGCGGCCTGAAGACCCTGGGCGTGCGGATGGACCGGCACAGCGAGAACGGGCAGGCCGTGGCCGAGTGGCTGCTGGAGCGCCCCGAGGTGGAGGCTGTCCTGTACCCGGGCCTGCCGGACCACCCGGGCCACGAGCTCGCCAAAAAGCAGATGCGCAAGTTCGGCGGCATGGTCTCCGTCCAGTTCAAGGGCGGTGAGGCAGCTGCCCGCAAGGTGGCCGAGTCCACCTCCGTCTTCACCCTGGCGGAGTCCCTCGGCGGCATCGAGTCGCTCATGAACTACCCGTCCGAAATGACCCACGCCTCAGTCAAGGGCACGGAACTGGCCGTTCCCGTGAACCTGCTGCGCCTGTCCTGCGGCATTGAGGACAAGGAAGACCTGATCGCGGACCTGGACCAGGCCTTCTCGAACATCCCGTAATCCACCCGCGAGATGCCATTAACGGCGACGTTCACGTGCGGGACTGCCGTTGAGCGGCATCTCGCGACAGGTATGGCTTTCTTGAAGAAAGTCAGCTAGCGTTCCAGGTATGCCTCTTCGATCCGACTGGTCCCGACGCAACTGCAGCATGGCCCGCGGGCTGGACATCCTGGGTGACCCCTGGTCCATCCTGGTCCTCCGCGAGGTCTTCTTCGGCAACGGGCGCTTCGACGCCATGAAGGGCCGGCTGGAGGTGGCGGACTCGGTGCTCACCAAACGGCTGGCAGGCCTGGTGGCATCGGGCCTGCTCGAGAAGAAGGCTTACGACGACGGCGGCCGCACCCGCCAGGAGTACGTCCTCACCCCCAAGGGCGAAGACGCGCTGCCGGTCCTGAACGCGGTCACGCTCTGGGCGGAAAAGCACCTGCCCGCACCCTCCGACCAGGCGCACCTGTATGTCATCCATTCAGGCTGCGGCAAAGCCACCAGCTCGGCGGATACCTGCACCGAATGCGGAGAACGGCTCACCGCGGCGAACACCAGCTGGCACAGCCGCTCCCGGTCCGAACAGCCCATCCGGCTGTCCACCGCAGCAGGGAACGGAACGGCCGCATGAGCGCCCTGCCCGGGGAAACAGCGGACACGGCCTCGCTGCACACCCCGCGGGGTCCGCGCCGCCGCCTGCATCCCGCCTGGATCGTCGCCGCCGTCGCGTTCATGGCGCTGGTGGGCGCGGCAGGCTTCCGGGCTGCACCCGGCGTCCTCATGGTCCCGCTCCAGCAGGAGTTTGGCTGGTCCACCACGGTCCTGTCCTCTGCGGTCAGCATCAACCTGGTCCTCTTCGGCCTGACCGCCCCGTTCGCGGCCGCCCTGATGGAACGCTTCGGCATCCGGGCGGTGACGGCCACCGCCCTGGTCCTGATCGGCATGGGCAGCGCCCTGACCGTCCTGGTAAACCAGTCCTGGCAGATCCTGCTGACCTGGGGCCTGCTGATCGGGCTCGGTACGGGCTCCATGGCCCTGGTCTTCGCCGCCACCATCGCCAACACGTGGTTCACCAAAAGCCGCGGGCTGGTGATTGGCATCCTCACTGCCGGCAGCGCCGCCGGACAGCTGGTCTTCCTGCCCTTCATCGCCATGCTCGCCCAGGACCCCGGCTGGCGCCAGGCCTCGCTGCTGATCGCCGCCGGCGCCCTGGCCGTAGTCCCGCTGGTGCTGAAGTTCCTCAAAAACTCGCCGGCCGACGTCGGGGTGCTGCCGTATGGAGCTGCGCCGGTGGACGTCGAGGTGAAAGAGGCCGCACCAGTGCCGGACAGCGGCCCCCGCACCAACGCTGCCGTCCGTGCGCTGCAGGTGCTCCGGCGCGCCAGCAAGGTCAGGACCTTCTGGGCCCTCGCGGCGGGGTTCGCCATCTGCGGCGCAACCACCAACGGCCTGATTGGCACGCACTTCATCCCCTCCGCGCACGACCACGGCATGCCCGAAACCACTGCCGCGGGACTGCTGGCCGTCGTCGGGATCTTCGACATCATCGGGACCATCGCCTCGGGCTGGCTGACCGACCGGTTCAACCCCCGCGTCCTGCTGGCTGTCTACTACCAGTTCCGCGGGATCGGCCTGCTGGTGCTTCCGCTGCTGCTGAATGCCGAGGTCCAGCCCAGCATGATCGTGTTCGTGGTGATCTACGGGCTGGACTGGGTGGCCACCGTCCCACCCACCGCAGCCATCTGCCGCGAAACGTTCGGAGCTGACGGCAGCGTGGTCTTCGGATGGGTCTTTGCAGCGCACCAGCTTGGCGCGGCGGCCGCCGCCATTGCCGCCGGAGCCCTCCGTGACGCGACCGGGCACTACACCTACGCCTGGTTCGGCGCGGCCGCGATGTGCACCATCGCGGCGGTCATCAGCGCGACCATCCGCCGGCACCACAGCCCGCGGGAAGCGGCGCCCGCCGCGGCCTGAATCGCGGCGCCGCTAGGCTGGTCGGATGGAACCCCTCGCACCGGCCCCTGCCCGCCCCGTTGCCCTGGTCACTGGTGTGGGCCGGCTGGCCGGCATCGGCGCGGGAATAGCCCGCCGGCTTGCGGCGGACGGCTGGGACCTGGTCCTGTCCTACTGGGCCGAGTACGACGCCCGAATGCCCTGGGGGAGCGAACCCGAAGACGTGGTCCGGCTGACCGCGGAGCTGGAAGCCATTGGCGCCAAGGTCCACGTCCTGTCCGCCGACCTCCAGGATCCCGGCGTCCCGGACCGGCTCATGGCCGAGGCCGTTCAGCTGTCCGGACCGCTGCAGGGCCTGGTGCTCAGCCACGCGGAGTCGGTTGACTCCGGCGTGCTGGACACCACCGTGGAGTCCTTCGACCGGCATTTCGCGGTCAACACCCGCGCCAGCTGGCAGCTCATTGCCGCGTTCGCGCGGCAGGCAACGGACGACGGCGGCGCGATCGTTGCGCTGACCAGCGACCACACAGCATTCAACCTTCCCTACGGAGCCTCGAAGGGGGCGCTGGACAGGATCGTGATTGCTGCCGCCCGCGAGCTGGGTCCGCAGGGGATTTCCGCGAACGTCATCAACCCCGGCCCGGTGGATACCGGCTGGATGACCCCGGAAGTTCGGAAAGAGCTCACGGCGCAACAGCCGGGCGGCCGTTTGGGCACCCCCGCGGATGTTGCCGGAACCGTGGCTTTCGTGCTTTCACCCGCGGGCCGCTGGGTGTCCGGGCAGCTGGTCAAGGCCGACGGCGGTTTCTCCGCTTGACCACCCCAGTTGGGGGCAGGCGATCAGTGGAAGGCGCCCAGGCCCGTGATGTGCCGGCCCAGGACCAGGGTGTGCACCTCGTCGGTACCCTCATAGGTCCGGACCGATTCCAGGTTCGCGGCGTGCCGCAGCGGCGAGTAGTCCGTGGTGATGCCGTTGCCGCCCAGGATGGAGCGGGCGTCGCGGGCGATCCTGATGGCCTCGCGGACGTTGCTCAGCTTGCCCAGCGAGATTTGCTCGGGCCGGATGGTCCCCGCGTCTTTGAGCCGGCCCAGGTGGAGCGCCAGCAGGGTGCCCTTCTGGATCTCCACCAGCATGTCCACCAGCTTCTGCTGCGTGAGCTGGTAGCCTGCCAGCGGCTTGCCGAACTGCAGCCGCCCCAGCGAATATTCCAGCGCCGCCTCGTAGGAATCGCGTGCGGCGCCCATGGCGCCCCAGGCGATCCCGTACCGGGCCTCGTTCAGGCAGGTGAACGGGCCGCGCAGCCCCCGTGCACCCGGCAGCAGGGCCTCCGGACCCAGCCGGACGCCGTCGAACACCACATCGCACTGGATGGAGGCGCGCATGGACAGTTTCTGTTGGATGGGCGTGGCTGTGACGCCAGGGGTTCCGGCCGGCACCAGGAAGCCGTGCACGCCGTCGTCCGTCATGGCCCACACCACCATCACGCCGGCCACGGAGGCCAGCCCGATCCAGCGCTTGGTGCCGTTGAGCACCCAGCCGGCGTCGTCCCCGCTGCCATCCTTTGTGGCGTAGGTGGCCATGGAGGCGGGGTCCGAGCCGGCCGTTGGCTCTGTCAGGGCGAAGCAGCCGATCACCTCGCCGGCGGCCATCCGGGGCAGCCACTCCTGCTTCTGCTCCTCGGAGCCCCAGGTGTGGATGGCGGTCATGGCCAGCGAACCCTGGACGGACACGAAGGTGCGGATGCCGGAGTCGCCGGCCTCCAGTTCCATCGCAGCGAGGCCGTACTCGACGGCGGACCGGCCCGGGCAGCCATAGCCCTCCAGGTGCATGCCCAGGACGCCGAGTTCGCCCAGTTCCGTCGCCAGCTCCAGGGGAAAGACGGCTTCCTCATACCAGCGGGCTATATCCGGCTTGATCCGCTGCCGGGTGAAGTCACGGACCTTCTGCCGGAGCTCCAGTTCCTCCGCCGACAGAAGGGAATCGAGGTCCAGGATGTCCGATGATGCGGCGGTCATAGCTTCTCCTCAAAGTAAGCGCGGGTGGCGGGCAGGAACCGGCAGGCGGCGGCCAGGACGACGCCGAGGGCCAGCAGGACCACGCCGCTGACGAAAGCGCCGCCGACGCCGAAGATCCGGGTGTCGCCGTAGGCCGGGTCCCACATCTGGACTGCCGAGATGAAGAACGCGGCGGTCAGCAGCAGCGCCCCGGCCAGGGGAAGGATGCCGCAGAACCAGAGGTTCCGGGCCGAGTCCCGGAGCGTTCCGCGGAAGTACCAGAAGCAGGCGTACCCGGTGAGGGCGTAGTAGAACGCGATGAACAGGCTGATGGCGCTGATGGAGTCTGCCAGCAGGTTCTCGCTCAGGAAGCTCATGGCCACGTAGTAGGCAGCCGCCGCCCCGCCCATCACCTTGGTGGAAAAACCCGGGGTCTGGTTGCGCGGGTGCACCTCGGCGAATTTGGCCGGCAGCGCGCCGTGCACACCCATGGACAGGGTGCCGCGGGCGGTGGGCAGGATGGTGGTCTGCGTGGAGGACAGCACCGAAGCCAGCACGGCAACGACGATCAGCCAGCCCCACGGCCCCAGCACCACATCCTTCATGGCCAGGAACACGTCGTCCTGGTTGGCCTCGTTGCCCAGACCGATGCCCTCGGACCCCACGGTGGCGTACATCATCACCAGCAGCGCCACCGAAACGTAGATGGCCACCAGCACGAAAGCGGAGATGACCGCGCCACGGCCCGGCGTGGTGGACGGGTCCTCGGTTTCCTCGTTGACCGCCAGGCAGGTGTCCCAGCCCCAATAGATGAACAGGGCAAGGAGGGCGCCGTGCACCACGGCGCCGGGCTCGGCAAAAGCGCCCACCGGGTTGAACCATTCGAAGTCGAAGGCCTGGCCCTCCGGCGCCCCGCCCACGATCCGCATGACAATTGCCAGGGCAAAGATGCCCAGCGCAATGTACTGGACGTAGGTCAGGACCCGCTGGACGTGCTCACCCAGCCGGATCCCGCGGTAGTTCACCAGGGTCATCAGCACGATGAAGAGCAGGCCGGTCCCAGTGACCAGCAGTTTGTTTTGTGCCAGGGATCCGTCACCCACCAACAGCCACAGGTACTGGCCTGCCACCTGCGCCAGGTTGGCCAGGACCACGATCCCGGCCAGCGCCACGCCCCAGCCGCCCAGCCAGCCGGCCCAGGGGCCGAAGGCCTGACGGGACCAGGTGAACGTGGTGCCGCAGTCCGGGATGGCACTGTTCAGCTCCCTGAAGGCGTAGGCGATGAAGAGGACCGGGATGAAGCCCAGCAGGAGGATCAGCGGTGTGTAGTTGCCGTTGACGGCAACGATCAGGCCCAGGGTGGCGGCCAGCGAGTACACCGGGGCGGTGGAGGCCAGCCCCAGCATCACGGAGTCGCCCAGGTCCAGGATCCCTGCCCGCAGCCCCTTGCCCGGGACGGGGGTGCCACCCCCGCCGCCGTGGCTTCCCGCCGTCGTCATGTCCGTACTCATAGGATGATTCCTGCCTTGGTGGAGCCGGCCACCGCGGAAAGCGGAGCCGGCGCGTCAATGGTGTTGGGGACAAAGCGGCAGAAATAGTCCGTCACCGGCCCGTCCGATTCCCGGATGCCGCAGCCGACGGATTCACCGTCCACCACCCACAGGCCCAGGACGGGGCGGTTGCCGTCGAAGTCAGGGAGCGGGTGGTACTGCTGGTAGCACCAGCCCTCCCGGCCGTACCCGCCAGGCTGCTCCAGCGTGAGGCCCTCAGCGTGGATGCGGATGTTATCGCCTTCCCGGCCGTGAAGGGGCTTGGCCACCCACTCCTTCAGCGGCCCCGGGTCAGTGAGGTAGGCCGGCAGCAGGTTGGGGTGGTTGGGGTAGAGGTGCCACAGAGCCGCGAGCAGGGCCTTGTTGGAGAGCAACATCTTCCAGGCCGGTTCTACCCACCGCGGGTTGTGGGCGCGCTCCAGCAGCCGGGGGCCGAACTCCTCCTTCATCATCAGCTCCCAGGGGTACAGCTTGAAGATGGTGCTGATCATGAAGTTGTCCAGGTCCACGAACCGGTTCAGGTTGGGGTCCCATCCAATATCGGACATATTGATGCCGATGGTGGTCCACCCGGCCTGGCTGGCAACGTCGCGCATGTAGGCGGCGGTCATCCAGTCCTCGCCGGACTCCTCCACCTCGGAATGGGCAACGTGCAGGGTGCTCATCCCGGTGCGGTACTGGAATTTCTTCCACTGCCGGATCAGGGCTTCATGGATGCCGTTCCATTGATCCTTTTCCGGGTGGACGTCCTGCAGCCAGAACCATTGGGCGACGGCGGCCTCGATGAGTCCGGTGGGCGTGTCGGCGTTGTATTCGAGCATCTTGGCCGGGCCGCCCTGGCCGTCGTAGATGAAGTCGAACCGGCCGTAGACGTCCACGTCGCCGGCCTGCAGGGATTCGGCGGCTAGTTCCAGGGCCTGCGGGCCGATGCCTATGCTGCCCATGGCCCCGGTGGCAAGGAACTTGGCGGCCTCCAGGCACATCCGGTGCATTTCCTCGGCGGCGAGCTCCAGGGTTTCCACCTCGTCCATGGTGAACTCGTAGTAGGCCGACTCGTTCCAGTATTCAATCCGGCGCCCGTCATCCATGGTGGTGGAGGAAAAGACCAGGCCCTGCTCTTCGATCTTCTGCTTCCAGCCCTGCCGGGGCTCGCTTGCCAGCCTCTTCACATCAGCCCCCCGAGACCTTTCCACCGCCGCTTGTGCCGCTCTTCGCGCTTGAACCGAACCCGCCGCGGCTGACCGTGCCGCCCTTGCTGCTGTAGCCCGTGGACGCCTTGGCGCCGCTGGGGATGGTACGGGAGTAGCCGGGTGAGGTGGACCTGTTCTGGCCGATTGCCGGAACGCTGGCCCCGCGGGAGTAGAAGTACCAGGCGTAAAGGCCGCCACCGCGGCCCGCGGAACTGTCACAGCTGTTGTCCGCCACGCGCTCGCCGGTTTCTTCGTTGAAGCAGACCTGGGCGTAGTCGGGGTCGTCTTCGTTGCTGGCAACCACCGCCGTGATGGTGCCGGCCAGCAGAGCGGTCACGCCCAGGCCCACCACCACGGTGCGCCGCTGGGAGCGCTTCTTGCGCGCTGCCGCCTGGTTGAGCTGCTTTTCCCGCTCGCGCGCGAACGGATCCACGGGGGTGACGGGTTCGTTGAGGAGTTCGGGACGCAGGTCCGGCTTGGGTACCTGCCAGGGCGGTGGCTTGGCGGTGCTGCCGGTGTCACTGCTGCCGTTGCCCGCCGGCCCGTTTTCCGGTTCCTCTTTTGGGCCTTTCTGGTCCGAGTCCACGGCGTCCCCCCTCAATTGGTCGCACGGTTTGGGCGCAGCACTGCACCCCCAAATGCAAGTCTCGAATCAGCGTAGTCCCTGCAGGAACCGCCTGCGAGCGGAATTACCTGCGGCAGCGGGGGAGACCTGCCCATTGCCGGCGCGTGGGGCCCTGTGCTGGAAAACCCTAGACTGATCCCATGGAATCCGGTTCTGTCCTTGCCGTCTGCCGCGTCCACCAGCTCCTGCGGGATGGGGGCAGCGTGGGCGTCACGGCCATCGACAAGCGCCCGGTGAATGGTCCGGTCAAGGTACACAAGCTGGGGCTGCGCGGCGATATCCAGGCCAACAGGGCCCACCACGGCGGGGAGGACCAGGCCGTATACGCCTACTCACAGGCCGACGCCGACTACTGGGCCGACGCCCTGGGGCGGGAGCTGCCCGCGGGCTTCTTCGGCGAGAACCTGCGGATCTCCGGCATCGAGGCCACCCACGCGGTCATCGGGGAGCGCTGGACGGTGGGCGCCGGCGTCGAACTTGAGGTGACGTCTCCACGCACGCCCTGCGCCACTTTCCAGCGGCGGATGAAGGAACCCCAGTGGGTGAAGCGCTTCACCGACGAAGGACGGGTGGGAACATACCTGCGTGTCCTCCGCACCGGCAGCATCCAGGCCGGCGACACCATCGAGCGCACGTTCGTCCCGCGCCATGGGGTCACCATTGGCAAGTGGTTCAGTGAGCCGGACGCGGACCTCATTGCGGTCCTTCGCGGGGCAGAGGCCGACGGCGAGATCCGGCTCCAGGACGAATACCACACCAAGTTCGAGGTGCTGTTGCGGCGGCTGGGACGGTGACACCCGCCCGCCGTCGCGGCAGTGCGGCGGGCTGTGTGCGCAAGCTCACCCGCCGTCGTCGGCCGTTCGATTTCCGGTCCGCGGCGTCCGTGCCCTACACTTGAAACATCCCCCACTCCGGAAATCCCTTTTTCCTGCCCAATTCTTGAGGCAGGACTGGCAAGTGTTGGGGCCCGCGCAAGCGATGCGGGCATTTTCATAGGGAGAGCCGGCTAAAGAAAACGCTGTACAGACTGCTGGGATAGCAGCCAAGAGATGCAGCGCGAAGTCCTGCCATGGGATTGCGAAAGCGCCGGACTTCTGTGACCGGCCGGTCAACGTTTGCCCGGCACCATCGGCACGTGTACTGCGGCTCCGCTCACCTCGGGTAGTGCCGCCTGGCCCCCTATGGATGAGGAATAAATCCCTATGCCCGAAAACCAGAACGAAACCACCGCTGTTATCGAGGACGCCCCCGTGGCTGCCGCCGAGGCTCCCGTAACCGCTCCCGCCGCTGAAGCCCCTGCTGCTGAGGCTCCCGCTGCTGAGGCGCCTGCCACGGCCGCCCCTGCCGCGGACGAAGACGAAAACACCGTCAAGTTCGCCGACCTCGGCATCGACGGCCGAGTCCTGGCCGCCCTGCAGGACGTCGGGTACGAGAAGCCGTCCCCCATCCAGGCCGCCACCATCCCGCTGCTGCTTGAAGGCCGCGACGTGGTGGGCCTGGCCCAGACCGGCACCGGTAAGACTGCAGCATTCGCAGTACCGGCACTGTCCCGCCTGGCCGAGCTCCACGACCTCAACGGCCCCTCCCGCAAGACCCAGGCCCTGGTCCTGGCCCCCACCCGCGAGCTGGCGCTGCAGGTTGCCGAGGCCTTCACCTCCTACGCCAAGCACATTGACGACTTTACTGTCCTGCCGGTCTACGGCGGCTCCGCCTACGGGCCCCAGCTGGCGGGCCTTCGCCGCGGCGCCCAGGTGGTTGTGGGTACCCCCGGCCGCGTGATCGACCACATCTCCAAGGGTTCCCTGGACCTGTCCGAACTCCAGTACCTGGTGCTGGACGAGGCTGACGAGATGCTGCGGATGGGCTTCGCCGAAGACGTGGAGCAGATCTTCCAGCAGACCCCGGAGGACCGCCAGGTGGCGCTGTTCTCGGCCACCATGCCGGGCCAGATCCGCCGGATGTCCAAGCAGTACCTCAACAATCCGGCTGAGGTCCAGGTCAAGTCCAAGACCACCACCGGAGCCAACACCCGGCAGCGGTACCTCCAGGTCATGGGCCCGCAGAAGCTGGACGCGCTGACCCGCATCCTTGAGGTGGAAGACTTCGACGGCGTCATCGCTTTCGTGCGGACCAAGATGGCCACCGAGGACCTGGCTGACAAGCTGAAGTCCCGCGGATTCCAGGCTGCCGCCATCAACGGCGACATCCCGCAGCAGCAGCGCGAGCGCACCGTTGACGCGCTGAAGGAAGGCCGGATCGACATCCTGGTGGCCACCGACGTCGCCGCCCGTGGCCTTGACGTCGAGCGGATCAGCCACGTCATCAACTACGACATCCCGCATGACACCGAGTCCTATGTGCACCGCATCGGCCGCACGGGCCGTGCCGGCCGTTCCGGCGAGGCGATCCTGTTCATGACGCCACGGGAGAAGTACCTGCTGCGTTCCATCGAAAAGGCCACCCGCCAGCCGGTGGAACAGATGCACCTGCCCACGGCCGAGACCGTGAATACGCTGCGCCTGGGCAAGTTCGCCGAGCGCATCACCGAGACCCTCGCCTCCGAGGACGTCGCGGCGTTCCGCGACCTCATCGCCTCCTACGAGGAAGAGCACAACGTCCCGGCAGCGGAGATCGCTGCGGCCCTTGCCGTCATGGCGCAGGGCGGCCAGCCGCTGCTGGTCAAGGAACTGCCCGCCGCTCCCGAATTCCAGAAGCGCGAACGCTCCAAGGACGGCTTCGGCTCACGTGGGCCGACCCGTGCGCTGACCGAGGGCAACGCCACCTACCGCATCGCAGTGGGCCGCCGCCAGCGCGTCATGCCCGGCTCGATCGTGGGCGCCATCGCCAACGAGGGTGGCATCTCCTCCGCACAGATCGGCGGCATCGACATCCGCTCGGACCACTCCCTGGTGGAGCTGCCCGCGGACCTGAGCCAGGAACAGCTGCGCGCGCTGTCC
This sequence comes from Pseudarthrobacter sp. CC12, assembly GCF_039907755.1. Lineage (NCBI taxonomy): Bacteria > Bacillati > Actinomycetota > Actinomycetes > Micrococcales > Micrococcaceae > Pseudarthrobacter > Pseudarthrobacter sp. CC12. Next base: position 136,394 of record NZ_JARDJH010000003.1, read on the forward strand.
CGCACCCGGATCGGCGGCGAGCTGATCCACCTCGAGCTGGACAACGGCCGCAAGCCCTCCGGCGACCGCGGCGCCTACCAGGGCAACCGCGGCGGCAATTTCAAGGGCAACGGCGGCTTCAAGAAGGAGTTCCGCAAAAACGACGGCGAGCGGTCCTCGGCTGACCGTGGCGGCCGTTCCTACAGCGAGCGTTCCTTCAGCGACCGCGGCCAGGCCGGGGACTCCCGCTTCGGCGGCCACGGCGACGGTTCCCGCAAGCCCCGCAGCGGCGGCGACAGCGGACACCGTGACTTCAACCGCAAGGGCAAGTGGTAAACACTTCCGCGCGTTGAGCAAATGACGACGACGATGGGCCGGCTTTCGAGCCGGCCCATCGGCATTTAACCCGAAGCCAGGATGTGGGGCTGGACACATTCCGGTCCCGGCATGGAGGGAAGGGGCCTCTCAAAGGTCCATCCCGGCGTCGGCAGCTGTGCGCTCACTGCCCCGCCAGCCCCGGAATTCCGCGGAAAGTGCCGCTTTGGAGGCCCCGGCAGCGGGTGCCATTCCAGGCGCACGGAGGGCATGGATGCCGATTTGTTGGTGCGGAAATCTTCGGGTAGAGTATTTACTCGTTGCCCCCCTAGCTCAGTGGTAGAGCGCGTTCTTGGTAAGAACGAGGTCACCGGATCGATTCCGGTGGGGGGCTCTGAATGAGGGCCTGCGTCAAGGCGGTTTTGACCGGCTTGACGCAGGTTTTTCTCATTCGTGGCGGTGTAGCTCAGTTGGTTAGAGCGCACGACTCATAATCGTGAGGTCGGGAGATCGAGCCTCCCCACCGCTACAGGCTAAGCCCCCGGAATCCCCGAGATTCCGGGGGCTTTCCTGTTGCTGCAGGTCCAGCCACCGGTAACGGCGCCTCGACTTTAAGGCCTTCCATTCCCGCGACAGGGGTTGACTGCTCAGTATGCTTATTATTAGGTTTGGTTGAGTGGAAAAAGTGTCATAGGTCACACCACATCAAGCCCAAGAGGGCACCAACCCAGCAATCACAAAGTTCCGCCGGGGTTCTGGCATGGGGGCCGGCTCCGGGGGTTCATGCGTCGGACACCGGCGCTGAAAGGAACACCTGAGATGCGAACACGAATTTTAGCTTCAGCAACAACCATCGCCCTGTCCGGAGCCATGCTCTTCGGCGTCGCGGCACCATCTTCGGCCGCCGCGCCCACCGCACCTGCAGCATCGACCCAAGCCTCGCAGCTGGTCGGGACTGCTACCATCAACCAGACCATCGCGGGTGTTGGCACTTTTGCTGGCACATTCACTCCGACCGGTTTTAGCACCCAGAACGGGCAGCTCGCCGTCACGGGCCTCCTGTCAGGCACCTTCACCTCCGTCGCTGGCGACATCACGCCGATTAGCCAGACCCTCACGACGACTGTGCTGTCTGCAACAACGACGCCCACGGGGACATGCGACATTCTCAACCTTGTTCTTGGGCCGCTGCACCTGAACGTCCTGGGGCTGGTCGTGGACCTGAACCAGGTGGTTCTGCATATCACTGCCCAGTCCGGCGCGGGCAACCTGCTTGGCAACCTGCTCTGCTCGGTCGCCGGCCTGCTGGACGGTGGCACCGGACTCAACGGCCTGGCAGCCTTGTTGAACCGCCTGCTCGGCCTGTAACTACTACCAACCCCAGGCGCGGGACCGCAGCCCTAAAAATTCTGGAGTGAAGCGGGCGGCTCCCTTCGGGCCGCCCGCTTCTCCTTATCCCGAGCCCTTGAAGGGGGGCGGAGCAACAACCCGGGCTTTCCTGTTTCCCGCATCCGCAGTAGCTTGGCAGCAACTGCGGATGGGGGTTTGGTGGACGTTTTTGCGGCGGTCATGGAGCCGTTCCGATGGCTGGTTTCAGTCGTCATGGCGGGGTTCCACGACTGGCTGGGTGCGGCGGGGATGCCGCCGGGGGACGGCTGGACCTGGACGCTGTCCATCATCGGGCTGGTGCTGGTGATCCGGGCGGTGTTGATTCCCGTGTTCCTGGCGCAGGTCCGGGCCCAGCGCCGGATGCGGCTCCTGCAGCCGGAACTGCAGGAGCTCCAGGAGCGGTTCAAGGGCCGGACGGACCCGGTGTCGCGGCAGGCCATGGCGCAGGAACAGATGGGCCTGTACAAGAAGCACGGCACGAACCCGTTCTCCGCCTGCCTGCCGCTGCTGATCCAAGCGCCGTTCTTCCTGGCCCTCTTCCAGGTTCTGTCCGGACTCTCCGGCGCCTCGCCGCGGGGCGAAGGCATCGGGGCCCTGGACCACGGGCAGGTGGTCCAGTTCGCGTCCGCCGGCATTTTCGGGGCGCCCCTCTCGGCGTCCCTCCTGCATGGGGGCGGTGACCCCGCCGCCGTGGCCGTCCTCGCCGTCGCCATGATCCTGGTGATGATCACCTGCCAGTTCCTCACGCAGAAACTCGTGGCGTCACGGACCTTGGCGGGGCAGGACACGGACAGCCCGTTGATGCGCCAGCAGCGGATTCTCCTGTACCTGCTCCCGCTGATTTTCGGGGTGGGCGGGATCTTCTTCCCTATCGGCGTCCTGGTCTACTGGACGGTCTCCAACCTCTGGACGCTGGCCCAGCAGTTCCTGGTGTCACGCCGGCCGTGATTGGCGCGTCAGTGGCCGGCCAGCGCCTGCGACTGCTCCTTCAGGAATTCGGTGACCGACTTCGGGTTGATCCCGCGCTGGCGCAGGGGTTTATCATCCCAGGTGGCCTCCTCAATATCCGAGGCCAACCCGACGCCCAGTGCAGAAGCCATGGCGTCGTTCCTGCGTTTCAACATAAGCGTGGCCATCCGCGCCACAGGACGGGGCATGCGCTGCACCTTCAGGGGATGGTGCGCCAGTTCCCCCGCGATGCCGATGATCTCCTTCTTGGTCAGCGGCTCGGGTCCGCCCACGTCGATCTGCGCCGGCGGATCGGGCTCCAGTGCCACGGCGGCGAGGAGAGCGGCAATGTCCCCGGTGGCCACCAGCCGACGGCGGTTGTCGCCCTTTCCGATGACGGCTGCCTTTCCCGCCGCGAGGTCGAACCGTGCGGCGGGGCTGAGCTGGACTTCCTGCAGTCCGTCGGAACGTACCACTACGGTCCGCATGGGTGAGTTCGCCAGGCGGCGCTCAATGGTGAGCTTGGCCTGTTCCAGCGGGGTCCGGAGGCTGGCGCTGCCGATCGGGAAGGACAGGTAGACAAAGCGCTGCACGCCGGCGGCTTCCGCTGCGTCGACAAGGTGGCCCATTCCCACTTCGTCGACGTCCCGGATGGTAGCGGAACTGGTCCCCGCGAACCGGCGGCTTATCGCCGTTGCCGTGGCAATCACTGTGTCGGCGCCCTCGCACGCGGGCGGCAGCGTGGCAGGTTCGGTGAGGTCTCCGCGCACAACTTCCGCGCCGATCGCCCGGAGTGGCGAATCGTCCGTTTGGCGCCGGACCAGGCAGCGGACCTCTTGTCCGGAAGCGCGCAGCCGTTTTGCCACCCGGCCGCCCAGGTCACCCGTTGCCCCGACCAGGAGGATCATGGCCGTGCTCCTTCCGTGCCTGCTCCGGTGACGGCCTGGACCGCGGCATCCACGTCCGCCGTGTCCTTTTCGACAGGCTCCAGGTAGAACCTGACCGCCGCAATCCGGTCGCTGCGGACGCTGAAGATTGCCACGCCGGCCTGCTCGACGGCGCTGCCGTCCAGGCGGGTGCCGCGCGATCCCCATTCGACCCAGACCTTGCCGCCGGTGCCGGTTGCCGAGTCCAGCACTGTCACGGTCATGTCGGGAATCCCTGCGAACAGTGCGGACCAGTTCTTCCGCACCTGTGCGCTTCCGGTGAAGCTGCGGGCCGGGTGGTTGGGGGTGATATTGACGTAATCGTCTGCGAACTCGGCCAGCATGGCATCGAGGTCGCGCCGCTGTGTTGCGGAAAACATTCGGCGCACAGGGCCGTCTGGGAGGCGGTCCACGCCGTCTGGCGTGTCCATGGAAATGCTCCTTGGTGCCTCGCCGGGCGAGGCTGTGACCTGTTAGATTGATTTCAATACAGTTAGCTGTATTGATTGGAGTTTAAGACCGCATGCAGAGCCCAGTCAATGCCTCCGGGAAACGCCCCGCAAGGCGAAGTTATGACGCACGGCGGCGCCGGCAGCTCGCTGCGGAGTCGCTGCACAGCGTCCGGACGCATGCCAGGGAGCTCTTCCTCACCCAGGGTTTCGGGGCGACGACGATTGCGCAGATTGCCCGCGCTGCCGGCGTCTCCGCCGAGTCGGTCTACAAGAACTTTGGCAGCAAAGCGGGGCTGGTCCGCGCCATCTACGAGGAGAGCCTCCTCGGCGCCGGCGGACCGCCGGCCGAGCAGAGGTCCGATCTCGCCCAGAAAACCGAGTCGGATCCCGTACGCCTGATGGAGCGGTTCGGCCGGTTCACCACGGAGATCAGTCCCATTGGAGCCCCGGTCTACCTTCTGATCAGGGACGCGGCGGCCAGCGGGGACGCCTCCATGGCGGCACTGCTGCGGGACGTGGACGAGGCCCGTTACCGCCGGATGCTGCACAATGCCCGGCAGTTGGTGGGCAGGGGGCTTCTCAGGCCCGGCCTCACCGAAGCCGAGGCTGCCGACGTCATGTTCACCTCCACTGCCGCCGAACTCTACGAAACGTTGGTGATCAAGCGGGAATGGTCCGCCGAACGCTACGGCACCTTCATCGCCCGGACCCTGGCGGCGAACCTGCTGTAATCCCTACCGGCCGGCCAACCTGGGCGGGCCCCTGTTCCCCGCGTCATTCCCCCGGCAGAATGGGCCCATGGCGAAGCTGATCTACTCCGCAATCATGTCCCTCGACGGCTACACCGCAGACACGGAAGGCAACTTCAACTGGTCCATGCCGGACGAGGAAATCCACGCCTTCGTCAACGACCTGGAGCGGGATGTGGGCACCTACCTGCTGGGCCGCCGGATGTATGAGGTGATGTCCGTCTGGGAAACCATGGACACACGGGATGAGCCGCCCGTCATCCAGGACTACGCCCGCATCTGGCAGGGGGCGGACAAGGTGGTCTACTCAACCACGCTGGACACCCCCAGCACCCCGAAAACCCGCCTGGAGCGGCAATTCCTCCCGGAAACCGTGCGGGACCTGAAATCGGGCAGCGACCAGGACATCAGCATCGGCGGCCCCACCCTCGCGGCGCACGCCCTCAAAGCCGGGCTGGTGGATGAGTGCCGGCTGTTCATCAATCCGGTGGCCGTCGGCGGCGGCCTGCGCTTCCTGCCTGACGGACTCAAGGCGCAGCTGGAGTTGGTGGACCAGCGCCGGTTCGGCAACGGGGTGGTGTACCTGCGCTACCGCGCCCGCTGAACCGCTGCCGTCCCGGCCCTGCGCTGGACCGCGAACAGGGTAAACACCAGGGCCACCAGGGCCGTGCCGACCAGCAGGAGCAGCCCGATCGAATAGCTGCGCGTCGCGGCGTCGTAGGTCGCGCCCATCACCAGCGGTGGAAAGTACCCGCCCAGGCCACCCGCGGCACTGACAATGCCGCTGATGCTTCCCACCTTTCCGGCCGGTGACAGGACCCCAACCCAGGCAAACACTCCGCCCGTCCCCAACCCCAGCGCCGCAGCCATGGCAACGAAGGTGGCACCCGCGGGCACCTCGCCGTCGGGCCTGAGGTTGACCACCCAGCCCAGGACGGCGACGGCGGCCAGCGCCACGAGCACCACGGGCCTGGGGCCGAGCTTGTCCGCCAGCACCCCGCCGACGGGCCGGGCCAGGACCGCGGCCAGGGCAAAGCCGGCCGTCCGGGCACCGGCGCCGGCGGGATCAAAGCTGTACACGTCCCTGAGGTAGGTGGGCAGGTAGGTGGCGAACGAAACGAAACCGCCGAAGACCACCGCGTACAGGAAGCACATCTTCCAGGTGACCGCCGTCCTGGCCGCGTCCATGAGCTTGGGCAGCACCGGCGCATGGTTGGGGGCCCACCCTGGCGCTTCCTTCATGAGGAACCAGACCAGCCCTGCCATCACCGCCAGGACGCCGGCGATCAGCAGGTGCGTGGGAAAGTAGCCGATCCCGGCAACCAGCCGGGGATTCAGGAAGGCCGCCAGGGCTGTGCCGCCCATCCCCGCCCCGAACACACCGGTGGCGAAACCCCTGCGGGCCGGCTCATACCAGGCGCTGACGAACGGTATCCCGACGGCGAACACGGTCCCGGCCACGCCGAGCAGCAGCCCGGCGCCCAGCACCAGGGCGAAGGAACTGATGAGGCCGCCCACGGACACCAGGAGGATGGGAGGGATGGCGGCCAGCAGGACAAAGGTGAACATGGCCCGTCCGCCATACTTATCCGTCAGGGTGCCCACGACGATCCGTCCCAGCGAACCGACGAACACCGGCATGGCCACCAGGACGCCCGTGGTGGCAGGCTTCAGCTCCAAATTCTGCGTGTAGAAGGCACCGAGCGTGGCAACCGAGTTCCACGCCCAGAAACCCGCCACGGAGGCCGCGGTCGCCAACGCCAGGTTCAGCGCCCTGCCGGTGGCTGGCTTAGAGGTTGTTCCGGCCACTGCTAGCTCCTCACCACATCATCCAAACGCACCGCCGGTCAGCGGTTGCGGGTGTCCCTGTCCGGCGTGCCCACGGCGGACCAGCCGCGGCCCTTGGTCTCCCTGTCCCGTGACCGGTAGACGATGTACGGGCGGAACAGATAGTGCAGGGGCGCGGTAAAAGCGTGCACCAGCCTCGTGAACGGCCAGATGACGAACAGCGCCATTCCCACCAGCGTGTGAAGGTGGAACGAGAACGGGGCGGCCGCCATCGCCGCGATGTCAGGCTGGAAGATGAACAGCGACCGGAACCAGGGCGCCACGGTTTCCCGGTAGTTGTGCCCGTGTTCGCCCTCGAAGACGCTGGCCAGCGTGGTCCAGAGGCCGAAGACGATGGCGGCGGTCAGCACCACGTACATGGTCTTGTCATTCTTGGTGGTGGCCATGAACACCGGCCCCGTGGTGCGCCGCCGGTAGATCAGCAGCGCGATTCCGCCCAGGGTTCCCACCCCGGCAATGCCGCCCACAGCCAAGGCATTGAAGTGGTAGAACTCCTGGCTCATGCCCACGGCTGCCGTCCAGGCCATGGGAATGACCAGCCCGAAGAAGTGGCCGGCGATGACGGCCAGAAGCCCGAAGTGGAACAGGGGGGAAGCGATCCGCAGGAGCCTGGATTCGTACAGCTGGGAGGACCTGGTGGTCCAGCCGAACTGGTCGTACCGGTAGCGCCACACCAGGCCGCCCACCAGCACCACCGCCATGACGTACGGCAGCACGCCCCACAGGACGGTGTCCCAGGTGCTAAGCACGACGACGGCTCCTGGCTCCGCCTCCAGCGCCGCCCCGAGTGCCGGCATGGTCAGGACCTCCTGACGGGGAGCAGCCGCGGGTCGTAGGGATCCAGTCCCACGCTTTCGGTCGGCGGACCGTATCCGGCCATGCGCATCACTTCCTGCTCGTCCTGGGGTGACTTTCCCGGCAGCGTGGCACAGATGGCCGCCAGGATCCGGGCGTGAGGCAGGTTGTCCCGCAGCAGCCCGAGCCGGAGCATCTCAAGGCTGGCCCGGTAGCGCTGCAGCAGGTCGCGGCCGGCGGCTCCATCCACCCTGGCGGCGAACTCGAGCACCATCGGCAGGTAGTCCGGGAGCTCCCCGTCCAGGTCCACCAGGACACCGCTGTGCCGGTAGGCCTCCTTGAAGTAGCCCAGTACTTCGCCGCGGCGCCGGGTGTCCCCGTCCGTCCAGTAGCTCAGGTGCAGGGCGTGCCGCCTGCCGAGATCGAATTCGCGGACGTACTGGGCCTGCAGGTCCATGGGCGGGGTCGCTTCCAGGAGGTCCAGCACGGGCGCGAACCCGGGCAGTGCGCCGGGGAATTCGGACAGCGCCGCCCGGACCAGGGGGACCCGCTCCACCAGTTCCCCATCCGGATAGGACAGGCACCAGGCTGCGGCAAGGTATACCACCTGGTCGCGGCGGTTCCCGGTCGACCGGTCCATGTTTGCCCGCTTCATGACCCGTCCTCGGCGCCGGCCAGGGTGTCCGGCGCCGGGCCCCTGTCCGGGGCGGGCTTGTCCGGGAAGAGTCCGGACGGGGCGCCCCGGCCGTCCCAGTTCAGCAGGTTCACCCGCCCGCGCAGGCCCGTCCCCTCGGCGATGGTGTCCGAGCTCTGCCGGTCCCGCAAGGCGTTGAACGTGTCCACTGCCACCGGGACGGGCCGCCCGCTCGCCTCGCCAAACGGGGCCGAGTCCTGCATGCCCGGTCCGCCGTCGAAATCCAGCGAGCAGCCCAACTCCTCCAGGTCGTGCGCCTGCTCAAGGTGCGCCGTGGGAATGACATAGCGTTCGCTGTACTTGGCGATGGCCATCAGCCGGTACATGTCATACATGCTTTGCCCGTCCATGCCCACGGACTCCGGGATGGCCTCGTCCGGGTCCCCACCCATGCTGATGCCGCGCATGAAGGACCGCATGGCCGCGAGCTTCCGCAGCACGGCCGTAACCCGCTCCGTATCCCCGGCAGTGAAGAGCTCGGCGAGGTACTCCACCGGGATCCGCAGGGCGTCGATGGCGCCGAACAGGTTGCCGGGATCCTCGCCGTCGTGCCCCTGGTCGCGGAGGAGGTCCACCACGGGGGAGAGTGGCGGGACGTACCAGACCATGGGCATGGTGCGGTACTCCGGATGCAGGGGCAAGGCCACCTTGTACACCTTGGCCAGGGCGTAGACGGGGGACCGGCGGGCGGCGTCCAGCCAGTCCTCGGGGATGCCCTGTGCGCGGGCCCCCGCCTGGACGCGGGGATCGTGGGGGTCCAGCAACACGTCCATCTGGGCGTCGTAGAGGTCCCTCGGATCGGTGACCGACGCTGCCGCGGTGACAGCATCGGCGTCGTACAAAAACAGTCCCAGGTAGCGCAGCCGGCCCACGCACGTCTCGGAGCACACGGTGGGCAGGCCGACCTCCACCCGGGGGTAGCAGAACGTGCATTTCTCGGCCTTGCCGGTCTTGTGGTTGAAATAGATCTTCTTGTATGGGCAGCCCGTGACGCACTGGCGCCAGCCGCGGCACCGGTCCTGGTCCACCAGCACAATCCCGTCCTCCACCCGCTTGTAGATAGCACCCGAGGGGCAGGACGCCATGCAGGAGGGGTTGAGGCAGTGCTCGCAGATCCGGGGGAGATAGAACATGAAGGTCTGCTCGTAGGCGAACTTGATCTTGTCCTCGGACTCACGCCGGATCTTCGCCACGATCGGGTCCAGGTTCCCGTGCTCGGTGGCGCCGCCCAGATCATCATCCCAGTTGGCGGACCAGGTGATCTTGGTGTCTTTGCCGGTGATCAGGGACTTCGGCCGGGCCACGGGGAAGTCGTCGCCCAGCGGAGCGTCCACCAGGGTCTTGTAGTCGTAGGTCCACGGCTCGTAGTAGTCCTTCAGCTCGGGCTGGACGGGGCTGGCGAAGATGCCGATGAGCTTCTTCACCCTGCCGCCGGCTTTCAGCGTCAGCTTGCCGCGCCGGTTCAGGGTCCAGCCGCCGTACCAGCGCTCCTGGTCCTCATACCGGCGCGGATAGCCCTGCCCGGGCCGGGTCTCCACATTGTTGAACCACACGTATTCCATGCCGGCACGGTTGGTCCACGCCTGCTTGCACGTCACCGAGCACGTGTGGCAGCCGATGCATTTGTCCAGGTTCATCACCATGCCCATCTGGGCCATCACCCTCATCAGTACTGCACCTCCTGCGAGCGGCGGCGCACCGTGGCCACCATGTCGCGCTGGTTCCCGGTGGGGCCAAGATAGTTGAACGCGTAGGCCAGCTGCGCGTAGCCGCCGGCCAGGTGCGAGGGTTTCACCAGCAGCCGGGTCACCGAATTGTGGATTCCGCCGCGGCGCCCGGTCGCTTCCGATTTCGGGACGTCGATGGTGCGCTCCTGGGCGTGGTGGACATAGACCACGCCGGCCGGCATTCGGTGGCTGACGATCGCGCGGGCCACCAGCACGCCGTTGACGTTGGTGCACTCCACCCAGTCGTTGTCCCGGACCTTGATGGCGTCGGCGTCGGCGGGGCTCATCCAGACCGTTGGGCCGCCGCGGGACAGGGAGAGCATCAGCAGGTTGTCCTGGTATTCGGAGTGGATGGACCACTTGGAATGCGGCGTCAGGTACCGGACCGTCACCTCCATGGCCCCGTCGGAGCCGAGCCGGGGTTCGCCGAACAGCCGGTGCATGTCCAGCGGAGGCCGGTAGATGGGAAGGGCTTCACCGATGTCGATCATCCAGTCGTGGTCCAGGAAGAAATGCATCCTGCCGGTGAGGGTGTGGAAGGGTTTGAGCCGTTCGATGTTGATGGTAAACGGGGCGTACCGCCGGCCTCCGGTCTCCGAGCCCGACCACTCGGGGGACGTGATCACCGGGACCGGTCCAGCCTGGGTCTGGGCGAAGGTGATGAACTTTTCCTCGGAACCCTCCGCGAGGTCCGCCAGTTTCTGTCCGGTGCGGACCTCGAGGTCCTTGAAGCCCTGGACGGACAGGGCGCCGTTGGTGGTGCCGGAGAATGCCAGGATTGCCTCTGCCATCTTCGCATCGGTGTCCATGGCCGGCTGGCCGTCCGCAGCCCCGCCGAGCATCACTCCGTTGGCGTGGCTGAGCCGGGCCAGCGGTCCGGCCATTTTGTACGTGACGTTCTTGACGGTGAAGCCCAGCTTGCCGGCCAGCGGTCCGACGGCGGCGAGCTTGTCCGCGATGGCCGTGTAGTCCCGCTCCACCACGGAGAAGACGGGCATGTTTTGCCCAGGCTCGGCAGGGATGTCCGGGTCCCGCCAGTCACGGACCCGGCCGCCGGGCTGGGCGAGCTGGCCCGGGGTGTCGTGCTGCAGCGGGATGCTCACGAGGTCGCGGCGGATGCCCAGGTGGGTCTTGGCCTGCCGGGAGAATTCCCGGGCCAGCAGGTGGAAGGTGTCGAAGTCCGTTTTGGTTTCCCAAGGGGGATCGATCGCGGGGCTGAAGGCGTGCACGAAGGGGTGCATGTCCGTGGAGGAAAGGTCATGCTTTTCGTACCAGGTGGCGGCCGGGAACACGACGTCGGACAGCAGCGTGGTGGACGTCATCCGGAAGTCGGCGGAGACCAGGAGGTCCAGCTTTCCCTCCGGCGCTTGCCTGTGCCAGGCCACGTCCCGGGGTTTGAGTTCCTCCGCGCTGTCCCCGCCCAGGACGTTGTTGTGGGTTCCCAGCAGGTTGCGGAGGAAATACTCGTTGCCCTTGGCCGAGGAGCCGAACAGGTTGGACCGCCACAGCACCAGGGTCCGCGGCCAGTTGGCCGGGGCATCCACATCTTCGATGGCAGGGTTGAGGGAGCGGTTCTTCAACGATTCGGCGATGTAGGCGGGTGTGTCCGCGGCTGTCCCGGCGGCGACGGCGGCCTCCGCCTCGTCCGCCACGTCCAGGGGATTGCGGTCGAACTGCGGGTAGAACGGCATCCAGCCCAACCGGGCGGACTGGGCGATGGCGTCCGCCGTGTGCATGCCGTCCAGCTTGCCGGTGGACAGGGGTGACTTGAGGGCGTCGGCGGAATATCCGTCCTGCCGCCACTGGTCCGTGTGCATGTACCAGTAGCTGGTGCCCGTCATGGTCCGCGGCGGCCGTGACCAGTCCAGGGCGTTGGCCAGTGACACCCAGCCGGTGATGGGCCGGGTCTTTTCCTGGCCCACGTAATGCGCCCAGCCGCCGCCGTTGCGGCCCATGCAGCCGGTGAGCATCACCAGTGCCAGCACCGCCCGGTAGGTGGTGTCGCCGTGGAACCATTGGCAGATGCCTGCCCCCATGATGATCATGGAGCGGCCCCTGGACTGCTCGGCGTTGCGGGCGAACTCGCGTGCCACCCGGATGCAGGCCTGTGCGGGGACGCTGGTGATCTCCTCCTGCCAGGCCGGCGTGTACGGGGTGGCGGCGTCGTCGTAGCCGGCCGCCCACTCGCCGGGCAGGCCGTCCCGGCCCACGCCGTATTGGGCCAGCATCAGGTCGAACACGGTGGTTACCAGATGGCCGCCCACCTCCATTACCGGGACGCCCCTGCGCAGGATGCTGCCTTCGCCACCGGCGTCCTCGAAGCAGGGGAGCAGGATTTCGGCGTTTTCCCCGGATACTTCACGGAGGGACAACGCAGGTTCGATGCCCTCGAGGTCCAGGTTCCACTTGCCTTCCCCGCTGCCGGAATAGCGGAACCCCATCGACCCGTTGGGGACGGCGGGGCGGCCGGCGGCCCGGTCGAACAGGACGGTGCGGAACGCCGCATCCTCAGCCCCGGACTCGCCGGGGACGTCAAGGGCGGTGAGGAATTTCGACGGCGTCAGGGCGCCGCCGTCGTTCCGTTCCAGCCTGACCAGGAAGGGCAGGTCCGTGTACTGCTTCACGTAGTCGGTGAAGAACGGCACGTCCCTGTCCACGAAGAATTCCTTGAGCAGCACGTGCCCCATGGCCATGGCCAGGGCGGCGTCCGTTCCTGCCTGCGCGGGCAGCCATTCGTCGGCGAACTTCGTGTTGTCCGCATAGTCGGGGCTGACGGTGACCACCTTGGTGCCGCGGTATCGGACCTCTGTCATCCAGTGCGCGTCAGGCGTCCGGGTCACCGGAACGTTGGAGCCCCACATCACGAGGTACCGGGCGTCCCACCAGTCCCCGGATTCGGGAACGTCGGTCTGGTCACCGAACACCTGCGGGCTGGCGACGGGCAGATCGGCGTACCAGTCGTAGAAGGAGGTCATCACCCCGCCGATGAGCTGGATGAAGCGTGTCCCCACCGCGTGGGACACCATGGACATGGCCGGGATGGGCGAAAAACCGGCGCACCGGTCAGGGCCATACGTCTTGATGGTGTTGACGTGCCCTGCGGCGGCGATCTCGATGGCTTCCTGCCACGACACCCGCACCAGTCCGCCCTTGCCGCGGGCCTGCTGGTAGCGGCGGCGTTTCTCCGGGTCCGCTGCGATCTCCGCGAAAGCGAGGACCGGGTCGCCCAGGCGCGCCTTGGCCTCCCGGTACATCTCCACCAGGACGCCCCGGGCGTACGGAAACCGCACCCGGGTGGGGGAGTAGGTATACCAGGAAAAGGCCGCCCCGCGGGGGCAGCCTCTTGGTTCGTATTCGGGACTGTCGGGGCCCACCGACGGGTAATCTGTCTGCTGGGATTCCCAGGTGATGATGCCGTCCTTGACGTACACCTTCCAGGAACAGGAGCCGGTGCAGTTCACCCCGTGGGTGGAGCGGACCACCTTGTCGTGGCTCCAGCGGTCCCGGTAGAAGATGTCACCCTTGCGGCCGCCCTCCCTGAACACCGCCCTGCCGTCGTCCGTCTGGTCCCACCTCGTGAAGAAACGGCCCAGCTTCAACATTGCTTCTGATGCGGGTCCATCTAACCCCGCATGGGGTCCGGTAGCCATGCCCCCAAGCTAGGTGGGGGCCGGAAAGCCTGAACAGGGCCCAAAGGCCCTGTTCAGGGGCAAATGGCTTCTGCAGTTATCCACGATGCGGGCAGAATGGGTGCATGACACGCATCGCCATCATCGGCGGCCACGGAAAAGTGGCCCTCCTCCTGTCCGCACTCCTCACCGGCGAGGGCCACTCCGTCACCTCGTTCATCCGCAACCCGGACCACGCAGCCGACGTCACCGGCACCGGCGCCACGCCGCTGGTCCTCGACGTGGAGAATTCGACGACGGCGGCCATCGCCGGCGCCTTGGCCGGGCACGACGCCGTGGTCTGGTCCGCCGGCGCCGGCGGCGGCAACCCGGAGCGCACCTACGCGGTGGACCGGGATGCTGCCATCCGTTCGATGGACGCAGCGGCCCAGGCCGGCGTGGACCGGTACGTCATGGTTTCCTACTTTGGTGCCGGCAAGGACCACGGCGTGCCCGAGGACAACAGTTTCTTCGCGTATGCCGAGGCCAAGGCGGCCGCGGACGAGTACCTGCGCGGCACCAGCCTGGACTGGACCATCCTTGGCCCGGGCGCCCTGACGGACAAGCCCGGAACGGGACTGATCGACGTCGACCCCTCACCCGTTGGGGGCCGGGATACTTCCCGCGCCAACACGGCCATCGTGGCGGCCGCCGTCCTGGACCTGCCCCAAACCGCCGGCCGGACCATCGAATTCCGTGATGGCACCCTGCCCGTCGCGGCTGCACTGGAACCGCGCGCGTAGCCGGCTGCGGGGACGGGGCTTATGGACCAGCTCGCACTCATTGTCGGACTGCTGCTGGCCACCGTGGTGGCCGTGGGCCTGGGGGACAGGCTCCGGTTGCCATACCCGGTCCTGATGCTGCTCCTGGCGGCTGCGCTGACGTTCATTCCGGGCTTCCCCGACCTGGAAATCGAACCCGGGCTGATCCTGCCCATCTTCCTGCCGCCGCTGCTGTTCGCCACCGCCCAGCGGAGTTCCTGGGCGGTGTTCCGCGTCCGGTGGCGGACCCTGATCATGCTGGCCGTGGCGCTGGTGGTGATCAGTACCGCCGTGGTGGCCGGCGCAGCGTGGCTGATGGTTCCCGGCATCGGAGTACCCGCCGCCATCGCGCTCGGCGCCATGGTGGCGCCCCCGGATCCAGTGGCGGTGGACTCGGTGGCGGGCCGCGTGCACATGCCCCGCCGCCTCATCTCCGTCCTCCAAAGCGAGGGGCTCTTCAACGACGCTGCCGCCATCGTGATCTTCCAGGCGGCCGTGGCCGCCGCCGTGGGAGGCACCAAGGTAGGGCCCGACGTCGTCCTCCAGTTCCTGCTGGGCGCCGCGCTCGCCGTCCTGGTGGGCGTGGCCATGGGCTGGCTGATCGCGTTGGTCACCCGGCTGGTCACTTCCATGGTGGCCCGCAGCGCGGTGACGCTGGTGGTCCCCTTCGCCGCCTACATCCTGGCCGAGGAGGTGCACGCCTCCGGGGTTATCGCCGTGGTGGTCACTGCCCTCGAAATGCAGCGCCACGCCCGCCCCCAGGACGCGGCGGAGCGCGTCACCCGCAATGCCTTCTGGGATGTGGTGGAGCTGCTGGTGACCGGTCTCGCGTTCGGCCTGGTGGGCCTGGAGATCCGCCGTGTCATCCGTGATGAAGGAAGCGGGATCTTCGGCATGATCGGGGTGTCCGCGCTGGTCTGCGTGCTGGTTTTCGCGGTCCGGTTCCTGTGGATGGGCGTCCTGGCGCTGGGCGCCCGGAAACGGAAGAACCTCCTCCAGCCAACGTCCCTGAAAGAGGTCCTGATCCTCACCTGGTGCGGCATGCGGGGCCTGGCCACCCTGGCGCTGGCCCTGGCACTGCCGCTGACCCTGGCGGACGGCACGCCGTTCCCGGGCCGGGACTACCTCCTGGTCATTGCCTGCGCGGTGCTGCTTGCCACGCTGGTCCTTCCGGGCCTGACCCTGCCCTGGCTGATGCGTGTCCTGAAGGCCTCCGAGGATGGAACAGCGGAACGCGACGCTGTCCGGCTGCTTGCCGCCCGCGCCCAGGCGGCCGCCGTTGCGGCCCTGAAGCAGCATGACCTGATGACGGACCTGCCGCCGGAAAAGGTGAAGCTGGTCAAGGAACGGATGCAGCGCCTGCGCGCAGAACTGACGGACGGCAGCCTGCGGAACGAACCATTGGCGGAAAAGCGCCGGCGCGGACGGGAGCTTGCCATCGCGGTTCAGACCATCGCGCTCGACGCCGCCCGGCAGGAAGTGGTGGCAGCCCGCAACGAGCCGGACATGGACCCCGAGGTGGCCGACCGGGTGCTCAGGCAGCTGGACCTGCGCACCATGGTCATGCCGGAGTAGGAACCCCTCAGGCCGGAGCGGCGCGCCCTGCGAGCACCAGGTCCAGTGAGTTCTTCTCCACGTAGTCCAGGGCGCAGCGCACCGCGCCCACGGTGACAATGGCATCGCCCAGCGGCGATGCCGCCACCCGTGCGGGGGTGGCTGTGTACCCGGCAAGGCGCTCACTGATCGGGGCCAGGAGCACGTGGGCGGAATCCGCAACGCCGCCGCCAAGCACCACCAGTTCCGGATTGAGCATGGTGGCCACGGTGCCCACCACCCGTGCCATCCTGTCCGCGAGCCGGTCGAGGATGTCCAGCGCCACGGCATCGCCCTGGCCGGCGGCGGCGAAGACCTGTTCGGCCTCCACCCGTCCGGGCTGGAATGCCCGGAGGGCGGTGGGGGTGGCGGTGTCCAGTGCTTCCGCGGCCCAGGTTCGCGCCAGGTGGGCGATGCCGTAGGTGTCGCCCACGCCTTCCACCAGGTTCAGGTAGGCGAGTTCGCCGGCACTCCCACTGGTGCCGTGGACCAGCCGTCCACCCTCCACGATGCCCGAACCCAGCCGCTCACTGGCGAGGATCACCACGACGTCGTCGACGCCGGCAGCCGCTCCCTGCCACCGGTCGCCGAGGGCGGCGAGGTTCGCGTCGTTCTCCAGCAGGACGGTCCACCCGCGGGCTGCCTTGAGCGCGGGCCGCAGCCCCAGGTCGAACAGTCCCCAGAACTCCTGCGTGGCCACCACCTCGCCGTGCCGGTCCACAGGCGCGGCAACCCCGGCACAGGCGGCCAGCACCCGCTCCGGTTCCGTTCCGGCCGAGCGCAGGGCAGCCATGGCAACGCCGTCAATGAAGGCGATCCGTTCCTGCGAACCCACCTCCCCGGCCTGGAAGGGGCGGCTGGACCGTCCCAGGGTGGTGCCGCGCAGGTCGGACACCACCACGGTGACCTTGGAATACCCGATGTCCATGCCCAGAACCACGCCGGCCCGCTCGTTGAGTTCGAAACGCCGGGCGGGGCGGCCCTTCAGGTATCCGCCGAATTCACGCTGGTTCTCCAGCTCCAGGATCCAGCCCCGCCGGACCAGGTCTTCGCAGACGGCGATGGTGGTTGCCCGTGTCAGCCCGGTGGCGGCCATGACGTCGGTGACCGTCACGGCCTCCGAGGCGCGCATGAACTCCAGGACCGCGCCGGCACTGACGCGGCGCAGCAGCTGGGGGGTGGCCGGAACCGGTTCAGGCATGCTGTTGACCTTCCTGTCCAAAGCATCCGATAATACTTGAGGAAGTAAATTTAGATTCAATATAAATATAGCCGCACTGAAGAAAAGGGTCAGTCCTTGTCCACCACTGCCACTCTGGCAACCCTGTCCGACTCTGACCGTCTGGCCGATCCCAACTGGTGGCGCCAGGCCTCCGTCTACCAGATCTACCCCCGCAGCTTCGCCGATTCGAACGGCGACGGCATCGGCGACCTGAAGGGCATCACCGCCAAGGTCCCCTACCTGAAGACGCTGGGGATCGATGCCGTATGGCTCAGCCCGTTCTACCCCTCGGCGCTCGCCGACGGCGGCTACGATGTTGATGACTACCGCGACGTGGACCCCAAGCTGGGCACCCTGGCCGACTTCGATGAAATGGCCAAGGCGCTGCACGAAGCCGGCATCAAGCTGATAGCGGATATCGTCCCCAACCACTCCTCCAACCGCCACAAGTGGTTCCAGGAGGCCCTCGCTGCGCCCAAGGGTTCCCCGGCCCGCGACCGCTACATCTTCCGTGACGGCAAGGGCCCCAACGGCGAGTTTCCGCCGTCGGACTGGGACTCCGTGTTCGGCGGACCGGCCTGGGAGCGCATCACCGAACCGGACGGCACCCCGGGCCAGTGGTACATGCACATCTTTGCCAAGGAGCAGCCGGACCTGAACTGGTCCAACCGCGAAATCCGTGACGACTTCCTCAAGACCCTGCGCTTCTGGTCCGACCGTGGCGTGGACGGCTTCCGCGTCGACGTGGCTCACGCCCTCACCAAGGACCTCACCGAGCCGCTCCTGTCCAAACTGGAACTCAGTGCCGCCAACACCGGCGTGGACGGATTCGACGACGGCTCGCACCCGTTCTGGGACCGGGACGAAGTGCACGAGATCTACGCCGAATGGCGCGAAGTGTTCAACGAGTACAACCCGCCGCGCACCGCCGTCGCCGAAGCATGGGTGCACGCCACCCGCCGGGCCCGCTACGCCAGCCCCCAGGGCCTGGGCCAGGCGTTCAACTTCGACCTCCTGCAGGCCGACTTCGACGCCGCCGAATACAAGGAAATCATCACCCGCAACCTCGCCGAGGCCGCTGCCACCGGTGCCTCCTCCACCTGGGTGTTCTCCAACCACGACGTCGTCCGGCACGCCACCCGCTACGGCCTGCCCCAGGTTGCCAAGGAAAAAGCCGGTGCCAAGGGCCAGGACGGCAAGGACTGGCTGCTCGCCGGCGGCCCCAAGGACCAGCTGGACGTCGAACTGGGTGAACGCCGTGCCCGCGCCGCCACCTTGCTGATGCTGGCTGTCCCCGGATCCGCGTACCTGTACCAGGGTGAGGAACTGGGCCTGCAGGAAGTGGCCGAGATTCCCGAATCGGAGCGCCAGGACCCGTCCTTCTTCCGCAACAAGGGCGTGGAAATCGGCCGTGACGGGTGCCGTGTCCCGCTGCCGTGGAAGGTGGAGGGCACGTCCTTCGGCTTCGGCGACGGCGGGTCCCACCTGCCGCAGCCGGACTGGTTCAGCAAGTATGCCCTTGAGGCGCAGGACGGGACGGAGGGCTCCACGCTGGAGCTCTACCGCAAGGCACTGAAGCTGCGCCGCAAACTGCTGACCGACGAGGACCTCGAGTGGGTGGAAAACGCCAACCCGGACGTCCTGCACTTCAAGCGCCCCAACGGGTGGCAGTCCGTGACCAACTTCGGAAGCACCGCCGTCGACCTTCCCGCCGGCACGGTCCTGGTCAGCAGCGGCCCGCTCGAGGACGGCAAGCTGCCGGGCAACACCACCGCATGGCTGCGGGCCTGATGCAGGAAATCATTTACGGATGCATGGGGCTGGGCGGCAGCTGGTCTGACGAGCCACATGGAGTTGACCATGTGGAGCAGGCCGACGCTGCCGTCCAGGCCGCCGTGGACGCGGGCATCACCCTGTTCGACCATGCTGACATCTACCGGAACGGCAAGTCAGAGGCCGTGTTCGGTGAGGTCCTGGCCGCCACTCCGGGCCTCCGCGAGCGGATCCGGCTGCAGACCAAGTGCGGCATCCGGCTGAACGAGCGGGGCCTGCAAACCCACTACGACCTGAGCCGGGAGGCGATCCTGGAGCGGGTCAACGGCAGCCTTCAACGGCTCCGGAGCGACTACGTGGACGTCCTCCTGCTGCACCGCCCGGACCCGCTGGCAGACCCGGGGGAGGTGGCGGCCGCCGTCGGCCAGCTCATGTCCGAGGGCAAGGTCCGGCAGCTGGGTGTGTCCAACATGTCCGCTGCGCAGATCGAGGTGCTGCAGGACCGGCTGGAAACTCCCGTGGTGGCCAACCAGCTGGAGATGAGCCTGCTGAAGCGGGCGTGGTTGGAAAGCCAGGTCCTGGTCAACCATCCGGAACACCTGGACTACAGCTTTCCGCACGGCACGCTGGAATACTGCACCCGCAACAACGTCACCCTGCAGGCGTACGGATCGCTGGCGCGCGGCATCTACACCGGCGCTGAACCGGAAAGCCCCACGTCGGCCGAGGCCGCCACCGCGGAACTCGTCGCAGAATTGGCGGGGACCTACGGCACATCCGGCGAGGCCATCCTCCTGGGCTGGCTGATGAAGCATCCGGCCGGCATCGCGCCGGTCATCGGCACGGTTAATCCGGACCGGATCCGGGCCTCCGCGGACGCCGCCCGCGTGGCCCATGCCCTCACCCGCGCAGACTGGTACCGGCTCTGGGTCACCGCACGGGGCAGCAACATCCCCTGACCGTTCCGCAGCCGGTGGCGGCGGGCGCCGTGATGCATGGTCATCAGGGCGCCCGCCGCTTCCGTATCCGGTCACAACGCGTTTAGTTCGTATTGATCCTCACAAGCGGGCTGTTTTCTTCGCCGTGCCGCTTGCAGGCCGGATACTGTAGAAAGCATGACGTCTACCATCGCCGCCGAAACCGTTAGGCCGGAACGGAATATCCCCGCCGAGATCGCACGCTCCTGGCTGCTGGTCAATGCCATGAAGCCCGAGCTCTTCGACCAGTCGGCCGTGTCGCGGGCTGATTCGATCATCCTGGATATTGAAGATGCCGTAGACCCGTCGCAGAAGGACCAGGCCCGGAACAACGTCATCGACTGGCTGACCGGAGGCGGCAAGGCCTGGGTCCGGATCAACGACGCCACCAGCCCGTTCTGGGCCGACGACCTCGCCGGCCTGCGCGGTACCCCGGGGCTGCTCGGCGTCATGCTCGCTAAGACCGAATCCGCGGACCAGGTCACCGAGAGCTACCACCGCATGGACGGCAAGACCCCCGTCATCCCGCTGGTGGAATCGGCGCTCGGCATCGAGGAAGCCAACCACATCGCCAAGGCCCAGGGCGCGTTCCGCCTGGCGTTCGGCTCGGGTGACTTCCGCCGCGACACGGGCATGGCCGCCACCCCCGAGGCCATGGCGTACCCGCGGGCCAAGCTCGTCGTCGCCAGCCGCGTGGGCAACCTGCCCGGCCCCATCGACGGTCCCACCGTGGGCACCAACCATCCCATCCTGCGCGAGCAGACCGGCATCACGGTGATGATGGGCATGACCGGCAAGCTGTGCCTGGCCATCGACCAAACCCCCGTGATCAACGAGGTCATCAGCCCCACGCCGTCGGACGTCGCCTGGGCCACCGACTTCATGAACGACTTCGAAGCCAACGGCCGCGTCATCCGTGACGGTTCCGACCTGCCCCGCCTGGGCCGCGCCGAGAAGATCATGAAGCTCGCGGTAGCCTTTGGGGTGCAGCCCGCGCTGTAGCGCCACCACTACTTCAGGAGACCCCGTGACCGATACCCGCTATCTGGTCCACGGGGTCTTTTGGGATGGTCCGCCTGTGGCAAGCCCGGCGGCCGACGGCGGAGCCCCGGTCCGCCGGGGGCGTCCCGGGGACTCGGTAGACTTGGACGGTGCTGAACGAATTTTGGGCCACCGCGCCCACCCGCTACAAAGTCCTGGTTTTCAGCGCGATGGGACTGATCGCCGTCGGGATCATCCTTAACCTTGTGGGCAACATCAACGGCAACCAGGCCCTGGCCATGGCATCCCTGCCCCTCATCGGGCTGGGCCTGGTCCTCCACGTCGTGGGCATCGTGGTCCGCGGCCAGGCGATCCGCAAGAACCTCAGGCGCTAGCTGCCGCCGCGTTCCGCAGGACGTGGCTGCGGGCGTGTTCCACGGCATCCGGCAGCTCCTCGAACAGGTGCTTGTGGTGCCGCAGGGAACGGATCACGCCCACGTTTGTCACCAGGTCAAGGTGGTCCGGCCGGACACCCTTGAGCAGGACGGTGATGCCGCGCAGCTCCAGTGCGGAAATGACCTCCACCAGGGCGTGGGCGCCGGTGGCGTCCAGCATCCGCAACTGGGACAGCCTGATGATGGCCACCTGCACATCCTTGACCTGGCTGATCTCCTGGAGGATGCGTTCGGCGGCGCCAAAGAACATCGCCCCATCAAGCCGGAAGAGCGCGATGTGGCCGTCCCCTTCCGCCGGTGGGCCCGGAATCTCCTCACGCTGGACACCGCTCATTGAGGCAAAGGTCCGCAGGGCGAAGAGGGCCGCCGCGGCCAGTCCAATCTGGATGGCAACGATGAGGTCGAAGGCCACGGTGATGACGGCCGTGAGTACGAAAACGGCGGCATCTGCCCGGGTGGACCGGAGGATGGCGGTGACGGTGCGCCGCGAGACCATTCGCACGGCTGTGACCATCAGGACCCCGCCCAGTGCCGCCAGCGGGATGCGGCTGACCATTCCTGACGCCAGGTACGTGATGCCCAGCAGCACCACCGCGTGCACGGTAGCGGCCAGCCGGGTCCTGGCTCCGGACCGCACGTTCACCGCCGTCCGTGCAATCGCGCCGGTGGCTGGCATTCCGCCGAACAGGCCGGCCGCGATGGACGCCAGGCCTTGTCCCATCAGCTCGCGGTCGGGGCTGTAGGCGCCGGTAGGCCTGCCGTCCGGCCCTGCCATCCCGGCGGCCACCCGTGCCGAGAGCAGGGATTCAATGGCGGCCAGGACGGCGACGGCGACGGCGGGCATGGCCAGGCTGCCCAGGGCGGCCGGGTCCAGGGCCGGGAGGGCCGGCGCCGGCAGGGAATGCGGCAGCGGACCGATCCGCGGGACGTCCAGCTGCAGGAATTCGGCGGCGGCGGTTGCCAGGAGGACTGCGAGCAGGCTGGCCGGGATGGTGCGGAACAGCTTCTGCACCAGGACCATCACGACGGCGACTCCGGCCACCAGCGCGAGCGTGAACAGGACCGTCGGGGAGGCTGCGCCCGCTGCCGCCTCTACCGCGGCCAAAAGGGTATTGTGCCCCGGAGTTCCGGACGTGCCGGTGGCCAGCGGAACCTGCTGGAGGAAGATGATGGCGGCAATGCCCAGCGTAAAGCCCTCGACCACCGGCCACGGAATGAAGGCCACGGCCCGGCCCAGGCCGCTGAATCCCAGGGCGCAGACCAGCAGCCCTGCCATCAGGGACAAGAGTGCGACGCTGCCGATGCCGTGGACCGCCACCACGGGGGCGAGTACCACCACCATGGCACCCGTGGGCCCGGATACCTGTACCGGGGACCCGCCCATGACGGCGGCCACCAGTCCGGCCACGATCGCCGTAATGAGGCCCGCCTCGGCGCCCACCCCGGAGCTGACGCCGAAGGCGAGGGCCAGCGGCAACGCCACAATGCCTACGGTGATCCCTGCCAGCAGGTCGGTGCGCCACGTGCCGGCAACTCCGGCGTAGTCCTTCCTCGACGGGAGGAACCGGGTGATGCTCCTCGCGGCAGCGGCCGGGGTCGCGCTCACGAGGCTTGGCCGCCGGCCAGGTGGTCCGCCGGCAGCTGCCGTGCCAACCGGAGCTGTTCGTTGGAATCGGCCAGGCTGTCCAGGAGGAACGTCCGGGCGATGGCCAGCAGCTGCGATACGCCCGGGTGGGCGAGTTGGTACGTGACCGCGTTGGCGCTGCGTACGGAGGTCACCACTTTGTGTTTCCGCAGGGTGGCCAGGTGCTGGGAGAGGTGGGAGGCCTCCAGCCCGGTCTCTGCGAGGAGATAGCTCACGGGCGCAGACTCCTGCGGTGCTGCGGCCAGCAGCTCAAGGATCCGAATCCTCGCCGGGTGGGCCAGGCCTTTGAAGAGGTTCGCTTTGATCTCATAGAGAGGTGCTTGGGCGGAAGACAGCATCCGGGGTGGCGCTCCTGTGCGCGATGGCCGCCGGATCAGGCCCCGGACAGCGAATTGATGAAATGATGAATTCATCATACCAGTGCGGTAGGGCCTTTTTGAAGGGCGTGGCAACGATAGGCTGGAATCCATGACTATCAATCCGGACCTGCAGGGCCGCAGCTACCCTGCCGCAGAGGTGTACGACGTCGGCCGCGAGAAGATCCGCGAGTTCGCCCGCGCCGTGAAGGCGACCCACCCTGCCCATTTTGACGTGGACGCAGCCAAGGCCCTGGGCCACCCCGATCTGGTGGCGCCACCCACCTTCGCCATCATCATCGCCCAGCGCGCCGACGCCCAGCTCATCGAGGACCCGGAGGCAGGCATCGACTTCTCCCGCGTGGTCCACGCCGACCAGCGCTTCACCCACCACCGGCCCATCGTTGCCGGTGACCGGCTGGTTGCCGAACTGCACGTGGACGGTGTCCGGGCCATGGGCGGCGGTGCCATGATCACCACCCGCTCCGAGATCTTTGCCCTCGGTTCCAGCGACTCGCGCGAACCCGTCACCACTACCATGTCATCCATCCTGGTCCGCGGAGAGGGACAGTAACCATGAGCCCCAGCTTCAACGAACTCAGCGCCGGCCAGGAAATCGGCAGCCGCACCATCGAGGTCACGCGCACCGACCTGGTCAAGTACGCAGGCGCCTCCGGCGACTTCAACCCCATCCACTGGAACGAGGCTTTCGCCACCGGCGTGGAACTGCCCGGGGTCATCGCCCACGGGATGTTCACCATGGGCTCGGCCGTCCAGCTGGTGACCGACTGGGCGGGTGACCCCGCCGCCGTCGTTGATTTCCAGACCCGCTTCACCAAGCCGGTCCTGGTCACCGACACCACCGGAACCGACCAGCCCGGGGCCACCATCGAGGTCAGCGGCGCCATCGGCAAGCTCGACGCCGACGCCGGCACCGCGCGCGTTGACCTCACGGTGGTCTCCGCGGGGCAGAAGGTCCTGATGAAGGCCCAGGCCCTCGTCAAGTTGTCTTGAGCTGCAACTTTTGACCACGTCCGCAGGAACCACAGCGACTGGCGCCCAGGTCTCGTCGTGGCGTAACGCCGTCGTGGTGGCCTATGGCGCCAGCGGCCTTGCCTTTGCCTCCTGGGTGTCCCGGCTGCCGGCCATCAGGGACGCACTGGACCTCACCCCGGGCAACGTCGGCGTCATTCTGCTGTGCATGACCCTGGGGTCCTTTGCCTCCGTCTCCGCCTCCGGGCTGATCGTGCTGCGGCTGGGCTCCAAGAGGACCATCCGGACCGGCAGCATCATGGTGGGTGCAGGCCTGCTGACCGCGGGTTTTGGCACAACCGTGCTGGCAAGCCACGTGGCGACCGCCATTGGCCTGGCCATCATCGGGCTGGGCACCGGCAGCTGGAACACGGCATCCAACGTTGAAGGTGCCGCGGTGGAGCGCGCGGTGGGGAGGCACATCATGCCGCGGCTCCACGGGGCCTTCAGCTTGGGGACTGTAGCAGGCGCCGGCCTGGGTGCCGTCGCCGCCGCGGTGTCCCTGCCCGTGTTTTGGCACCTCGCGGCGGCCGGGGCCGTGGTGGCAGTTTCAGTTGCGACCGCGGCGTCCTGGTTCCGGGCAGACATCACCCCGGTGGCAGGGGAGCGCAGTTATTCGCCGGACACCTTCGGGGACCCCACCACCGGTCCCATCCCCGTGATCACCGCCGAGGCCACGGCGGACGCGCCGCTGGACAATAAGCGGAAGATCGCCCAGGCGTGGCGGGACCGGCGGACCCTGCTCCTGGGCGTCCTGGTCCTCGGCCTGGCCCTGGCCGAAGGCGCGGCAGGGGACTGGGTGGCGCTGGCACTCGCCGACGGCCACGGGCAAAGCGACGCTGCCGGGGCCGCCGGTTACGGCCTCTTTGTCATGTTCATGACCATCGGGCGCTTTGCCGGGACGGTGCTGCTGGACAAGTTTGGCAGGGTCCCCGTGATGCGGTGGTGCGCTGCCATGGCTGTGCTGGGACTGGGCGTCTTCGTCTTCGCCCCGGTGCCTTGGCTTGCGTATGGAGGACTCGCGCTGTGGGGCCTGGGCGCCTCGCTGGGCTTCCCGGTGGGCATGTCAGCCGCTGCCGACGACCCCGCAAGGGCTGCCGCCCGGGTGTCCGTGGTGTCCACCATCGGCTATGCCGCGTTCTTGTGCGGCCCTCCGCTGCTGGGGCTGCTGGCTGAGCATGTGGGCATCCTGCATTCGCTGCTGGCCGTGATGGTGATGCTTGGGGTGAGCTTTGTGCTGTCCCCGGTGGCCCGGAAGGCTGACTAGCTTTCCCTTGTATTGTTGACGGGTGACTTCCACCCTCCTTTCCGCCCTGACCACCTCCGCCGTCGGAGGCCCTGCCGGCAAGTACGTCGAGGCCCGCACCGAGGCTGAAATCATCAACGCGGTCAGCTCGGCGGATGCCGCCGGCGAACAGGTCCTCATCGTCAGCGGCGGGTCCAACCTCCTGGTGTCCGACGACGGGTTCCCCGGGACCGTCATCAGGATCGCCTCCGAGGGGTTCACGGTCAACGCAGAGGACTCCTGCGGGGGAGTGGCAGTGGTGGTGCAGGCAGGGCACAACTGGGACAAGCTGGTGGAGCACGCGGTGCTGCACGCCTGGTCCGGTATCGAGGCGTTGTCCGGCATCCCCGGCTCGACCGGTGCCACGCCGGTCCAGAACGTGGGTGCCTATGGTGCCGACGTTTCCCAGACCATCGCCGCCGTGCGTACCTGGGACCGCGAGCGGAACGCCGTGCAGACCTTCACCAACTCGGAGTTGAAGTTCGGCTACCGGGACTCCATCCTGAAGCAGGCCACCGTCAACGGCTCGCCCCGGTACGTGGTCCTCACCGTCGAATTCCAGTTGCCGCTGGGCCGGATGAGCGCGCCCATCCGGTATGCCGAGCTGGCCCGGGCCCTGGGTGTGGAAGTGGGCCAGCGCGCCTACGCCAACGATGTCCGCCGCAAAGTCCTGCGCCTGCGTGCCTCCAAGGGAATGGTGTGGGACGCCGCGGACCGGGACACTTACTCCACCGGGTCGTTCTTCACCAACCCCATTGTGGCGGCTGACGTAGCGGACAAACTGCCGGAAAACGCTCCGCGATACCCTGCCGGGCAGGACGGAATGGTGAAGCTCTCCGCGGCATGGCTCATCGACCAGGCAGGCTTCGGGAAGGGCTTCGGCCTGGAAGACGGCGGCGTGGCCGGAGGCCGCGCGTCTCTGTCCACCAAGCACACCCTGGCCATCACCAACCGTGGCTCCGCCAGCGCCGCCGATATGGTGGCTGTCGCGCGGGAGGTGCGGGCCGGCGTCGAACGCCACTTCGGCATTTCGCTGCACCCGGAGCCGCTGCTGATCGGCCTCGAACTCTAGTCCCCCCAGGGCCGCACCCGGCCTAGGATGGGCGCATGGCTGCATCTGGTGCCCTGCGTGACGGCAGGATGGTTGGCAGGCTCCGCCTGGCGTCCCAGCGGCTCGCCGGGATGGAGGCTACCTCTGTGCCGGAACTGGTCCGCTGGATGACCGCCGTGCAGGCACAGGACCTGCCCGCGGCATTGTGGGCGGTCGGGGTCCGGGTGCCAGGGGCGGGGCTCTCCCAGGTACGTGCCGCCATCGATTCCGGAGCCATTGTCCGGTCCTGGCCTATGCGCGGGACGTTGCACCTCGTGGCTCCGGAGGATCTGCGCTGGATGCTGGACCTCACGGCCGAACGGCTCACCAGGAGCATCGCCGGCCGCCACCGGCAGTTGGAGATTGCGTGGGCGGACGTGGAGAAGGCCCGTGACCTGGCGCTGGACCGCATCCTGGCGGACGGCCCCATCAGCCGCGCGGCACTGTTCAAGGTGTTCGACGACGGAGGCCAGCCGACACAGGGCCAACGCGGGATCCATCTCCTGGGTTCGCTCTGCCGGCACGGCTGGCTGGTACTGGGGCCCCTGGCCGGAAACCAACAGCTGATCGCTGCGTTCGACGAATGGATCCCGGCGCCGCGGAGCCTGGAACGCGAATCCGCCCTGGCTGAGTTCCTGCTCCGCTACTTCCGCAGCCACGGGCCGGCCACCCTCCGTGACTTCGCCTGGTGGACCCAGCTGCCGTTGACCGAGGTGCGCACCGCGTTCGAGCACGTCCGGCGCGAGCTGGTGGAGCTGGAGTTCGAGGGGACCAGCTACTGGCTGTCCCCGGAGGTGGCGGCCTTGGTGGGCTCCAGTGTGCCCGGGGCCCGGTCCGTCCACCTGCTGCCCGGTTTCGATGAGTTTGTCCTGGGCTACACCGACCGCAGCGTCGTCCTGGCGCCGGAGCATTTCGACCTGATCGTGCCCGGCGGCAACGGTGTCTTCAAGAAGACGGTGGTTGCCGCGGGAAGGGTGGTTGGCACCTGGGCGCTGCAGGGATCGGGGCCGGGTGCCGTCGTCGTGCCCGAACTCTTCGATGAAGCCCGGCCGCTGGGTCCCGCCGCGCAGGCAGCCCTGGCCAAAGCCGCCCGGCGTTACACGGCGTTCCTTGCCACCTGACCGGTGCTGCCCCGCATACGCCGGGCAGCACCGCTTGTGCGGGCACGGGCCGCTCAGGCTGCCGACAATCCACATGGCGGTGGGGTCTTCCGGCTGCACTGGAATCACTTGGACCGGCCCGGGCAGCTCCGTGCCCGGCCGGCGGCGTTCCTCGGACAGCCCGGAACACACAAACGGCCCCTGCCCGCGTGAACGGCGCTGGGGAGCACCGTTTATGCGGGCAGGGGCCGCTCGTGGGGCAAGTTACAAGGTGCCGGTGGCGATGTTGAGCATGCGGCGTAGCGGCTCGGCGGCGCCCCAGAGGAGCTGGTCGCCCACGGTGAAGGCGCTGATGTACTGCGGGCCCATTTCCATCTTGCGGATGCGGCCCACCGGGATGTCCAGGGTGCCGGAAGCGGCAACCGGAGTCAGGTCCGCCATGGAGGCTTCCTTGGTGTTGGGAACCACCTTGGCCCACTGGTTGTCCTCGTCCAGCAGCTTCTCGATCTCGGCGACGGACAGGTCCTCGCGGAGCTTCAGGGTCAGGGCCTGGGAGTGGGAGCGCATGGCGCCGATCCTGACGCAGAGGCCGTCCATGATCACATGGTTTTCCTCGGAGGTGCCCAGGATCTTGTTGGTTTCCACCCCGGCCTTCCACTCTTCCTTGGACTGCCCGTTGCCCAGGTCGGCGTCGATCCACGGGATCAGGGAGCCGGCCAGGGGAACGCCGAACTGTGTGGCGTCGATGTCGGTGCGCTGGTGGGCCAGGACCTTGCGGTCGATGTCCAGGATGGCCGACGCCGGGTCGTCCAGTTCTGTGCTGACCTCGGCGTTAAGCGTGCCGAACTGGCTGAGCAGCTCGCGCATGTGCCGGGCGCCGCCGCCGGAGGCAGCCTGGTAGGTCATGGAGGTTCCCCACTCGACCAGGCCGTTCTTGAACAGCCCGCCCAGGCCCATGAGCATGCAGGAAACGGTGCAGTTGCCGCCGATGAAGTCTTTGGTGCCGTTGACCAGGCCCTTGTCGATGACATCCCGGTTGATCGGGTCCAGCACGATGATCGAGTCGTCGTTCATGCGCAGGGTGGAGGCGGCGTCGATCCAGAGGCCGTCCCAACCGCGGCTGCGCAGTTCGCCGTGGACCTGCTTGGTGTAGTCCCCGCCCTGGGCGGTGACGATAATGGGCAGCTTCGCCAGGGTGTCGAGGTCGAACGCGTTCTCGAGCTTGCCGGCGCCGTCAGCGAAGGACGGCGCGGCACCTCCCGCGTTGGAGGTGGAGAAGAACACCGGGTTGATGTTGGCGAAGTCGCCCTCGTCCTGCATGCGCTGCATCAGGACGGAACCGACCATGCCGCGCCATCCGACCAGGCCGACGGAAGGGGTAGCTGCTGTAGTCATTGGTCCAGTTTAGACTTCGCATCCGGAAGGACGCAGTCGGTTACGTCACGCCCCGCCGGGCCCTCCCCGCCGAGGTGGCGGGCGCCTCGTGGCCGCCATGCGGTTCATTCACTGAGGGGTCCTGCTCCAGGTTCCGGTGCATGCCGTTCCTTCCGCAGTTTCTTGGCCCGGTACTCGTTCCTCGCCATGCCGAAGGTATACCAGGCTCCAAAAATGCCGAATGCAGTGAGGACCAGGGCGCCCCAGAACGGCTGGCCGCCGTCCGGCAGGGGCCTGAGCAGTATGACCAGGGAAAGGAGGGTCAAGAGCACCATGACGCCGGTCAGGATCCCCATACCCCACCAGGTTTGGACCTGTACGTGGCCACGGCCTGGGGAAAACCCAATTTCGTCGGCGGGGTAACTGTGCAGTTCGCCGGTGCTGGTGGTGCGCAGCACCCGCTTTTCACCCCGTGCAAGCGCGGCCTTATGTTCGGCGTGAACGGCGTCGTTGCGCCGCTCGCGGTCACGGTCGAAGGTCACAGTCAGTCCTGACGGATGGCGCGGATTTGGTGAAGGAGGCCGGCGTCGTCCACGCCTTTGGTTTCAGCGATGTCTGCCTGCCCGGGTGTGGAGGTACCAGTGGTCCATGATCCGTCGCCGCCATTCTTCACGTACAGGGTCTGTCCGGTGGGATCCTCGCGGCGGCGCAGAGTGGCGCCGCCCCCCGGGTTGCTGTCCAGGTGCTGCTTGATAACCATGAGGTTGGCTTCGGCGGCGGTAACGTCCGGCCGCTGGGCCATTGCCCACCACGTGAAGTAGGAGCGGGGCTGGAACAGCAGATGGATGTCTTCATTTTCCATGAAGACCACGCTGTCGCCCCCTTCGGCCGTCAGCAGCGAGATCTCAATGCGACGGAGGGCGGAGGAGAGCAGGGCAGCCACGGCGGCAGTGGGTCCTGACACTGAGAGGAGCCCGTCATTTTCGGCTTTGGCCAAGCCTCGGGCCACCAGTGACGACGCGCCTGCGCTCACCATGTCCGTATTGTCCAAATAGCCGTCCACCCTCAGTGCTTCAGCGCTGAGGACCGCAGCGTCCCCGCCCTGGAGGCTTGCAAGGGTAAGCATTTCGGCAAAGCCATATCCGATCGCATCAGGGATGGTGGCGGCTTCCGTCGCTGTCTCAGTCATCGTCCATACCTCTCGTTGTGGGCTCAGAATCCAAAGAAGTCGCCGACTTTTTCGGCGGCGTCCCCAGCGCCTTCCCAGACTTCCTTGGCACCGTCAGCGATGGACCCGCCGATGGCATTCACTGTTTCCTTGACTATGGGCACATTGTCATAGATGGCCAACGCTCCGGATGCGACCATGGCCGCCGTTCCGACAGGCGGGGGAGCAAAACTTACCACTCCCAGGCCGGCCTTGATTCCAGAGTAGACGGCGGCCCCTGTGTCGCCCTCCTTTGCGTTGTTGACGGTGTCCAAAACGTCAAGACCCACTCCGATTCCGCCCAGGGCCCTGCCACCAAATTTGAAGAACTCCGCGGCCTTGCCACCTTCGGCGAGACGCAAGGCCGTATCCCACCTGCCGTCGAACAGTTCCGAGGAAGTGTTGAAATACTGGCTCAACATGTTCGTGTTCTGGAATGCTTTTGCCACGTTCTGGAAGTCCCTGGAGAACAGGAACTCACCGAGATTGTCTGCCTTGCTAATGAAATGGGGAAGATCGAACAGTCCTGCCCGGAGGTTCGGCAACGCTTTGGTGAGGTTGTAAATGTCCCAGCCGCTGCGGAAAGGGGAGTTGGGATCCGTGAGCCAGCCCGGGCCCCACGGATCGTTGCTGCCCTGACCCGGGATTGGCGGGCGGGGACCGTTGTTGCCGACGGGAGAGCCGTTGCCAGGTCCTCCGCCGGCGCTGGAGCCGGTGCTGGCCTTCTCCTGCTCGTCCGCGTTCCTGAGCAGGACTTTGGACTCCTGCTTCAAGCGGGCGACGGTTTGTTGAAGGAGCGTGCGGTGGTTGCTGTTCCAGTCAGACCGGAACCGCTGTGCGTCAGCGCCCTTCCAGGCTGGATTGTTGTTGATCTGGCTGCTCAGCTGGGTCGACTGCTGCTGCAGCAGGTCCGCCGTCTTGCTGAATTGCTGCGCGAGGGTCCGCAGTTGCTCGACGTCGGCACCCCACAAAGTTCCTGCCACCAGGATTCCCCCCCAATATTCGTTCAACAGCCCCCAGAGTGCTGCGTGCACCAGCCTAGGGCAGGAGCAGGCCGGCCGCGATGGGGCGGTCTCCCCATGCCAGCCCGCCAGTTGGCTGGAGCTAGCCTTGGTCGGACTGTTCCAGCACCGCCGCCTTCCGTGCACGCAGGGCGAAGAACGCCCCGAAAGTGAACACCTGGGTGACCACCACCAGCACGATGGCCCCGGCGATCTTGTTGCCGCCCAGGATCATGGTCAGCCCCACGATAGCGGACAGCAGTGCCAGCAGGGGCAGCAGCATATAGCCCAAAACGAACAGGGTTTCCGGTTTCTTCAGCATGTTCCTAGCCCTCGGTCCGTGACCACTTGGTGAATCGGTAGCGTGTGCCGTTGGCGGCCGTCAGCCACCCGTCCGGCGGGACGGAGGCGGTGGCCTCCCAACTGGTGCCGAGCTCCGGGGCGAACGTGTCGCCGTCGGCCTTCACATCGATGGTGGTGACCACCGCGACGTTGGCGAGGTCCGTGGACTGGCGGAAGACGTCACCGCCGCCCAGGATCCAGACTGTTTCGCCGCCGTCGACGAACTGCGACTCAAGGAGTGCGTCATCCAGGGAAGGAACCACGACGGCGCCCTCCGCCTCGGGCGTGCCGGCCCAGCTTTTCTGCCGGGTGATGACGATGTTGGTGCGTCCGGGCAGCGGCCGGTACTTGTCCGGGAAGGACAGCCAGGTCTTGCGGCCCATGATGACCGGGTGGCCGGTGGTGAGCCGGGTGAAGTGCTTGAGGTCCTCCGGCAGGTTCCAGGGCATGTCCCCGTCCTTGCCGATGACGCCGTCGGAAGTCTGGGCCCACACCAGCCCGACGCCGGTGATTGATGCGGCCAGTTCCTCCGTGAAGGACTGGGGATCAGTGAAGTTTTCGGTGCTCATACAGCGATCGGCGCCTTGATGGTGGGGTGGTGCTGGTAGTCCACCACGTCGAAGTCCTCCAGCGTGTAGTCGAAGATCGACGCGGGCTTGCGGGTGATCAACAGCCGCGGATACTCGTAGGGCTCGCGTTCCAGCTGCTTGAGGACCTGGTCCATGTGGTTCTCGTAGATGTGGACGTCCCCGCCGGTCCAGACAAACTCGCCGGGTTCGAGCCCCACCTGCTGGGCGACCATGCAGGTGAGCAATGCGTAGGAGGCGATGTTGAACGGCACACCCAGGAACATGTCAGCGGAGCGCTGGTAGAGCTGGCAGGAGAGCCTGCCGTTGGCCACGTAGAACTGGAAGAACGCGTGGCAGGGCGGGAGCGCCATGTCGTTGAGCTCGGAGACGTTCCAGGCGGACACGAGGTGCCGGCGGGAGTCCGGATTCGACTTCAGGTTCTCGATGAGTTCGGCGATCTGGTCGATGTGGCCGCCGTCCGGGGTGGGCCAGGAACGCCACTGCACGCCGTAGACCGGGCCCAGGTCGCCGTCTTCGTCGGCCCATTCATTCCAGATGGTGACGCCCTGGTCCGTCATCCACTTGATGTTGGTCTCGCCGCGCAGGAACCACAGGAGTTCCACCGCCACTGACTTGAAGTGGACCCGCTTGGTGGTGATCAGCGGAAAGCTCTTCGAGAGGTCGAAGCGGATTTGGCGCCCGAAAACGCTGGTGGTTCCGGTGCCCGTGCGGTCCGATTTATGGGTGCCGGTGGCCAGGACATCGCGCAGGAGGTCTTCATAAGGCGTTGGGATGCTCACGCCCCAAGTCTACTTTGAAAGCCTGGAGGCTCAGGGAAGCCAGGCTAGTCGTCAAAGGGCTTGAACTGCTCCACCGCTACAACCCGCTTCTTCCCGCCGTTGGCCACATGGCACACCACCAGCTCGCCGGGCGAGAGGTATGGCTCGTGGGCCGGCAGCAGCTTGGCGAGATGTGAGGGCATGTGGGCAGCCAGTTGCTTCAGCACGGTCGGCAGGGCGGGCCTGTGGGTGCAGACCACCACAGGCCGTTGCTTGTCCACGAGGGACTCGATGACGGCAGCGGTCTTCTTCGGGCTGCGCTGGTGCTTGTGCTCGGTCAGGCCCTCCGCCAGCTTCACCTTGGCCCCGCTGGCCCGCGCGTACGGGGCAACGGTGGCAACGCAGCGCAGCCAGGGGCTGCTGACAACCCGCATCGGCTTCCATGCCTGCAGGAGCCGGCCCACGGCCTGGGCCTGACGTGATCCGGTTGCCGCCAGCGGACGCTCACCTTCGGCTTTGCTCCAGGATGCGCGTGGTTTGGCTTTGGCATGGCGGAGCACCAGCAGGGGCCAGGTGTCCAGCTCCCCGCGCCCGTGCGCGTCCTGCAAGTACTCGAGCGGTACGACGTCGGACGGGTTGGACAGCAGGCGGCCCGCCTTTTCCGGGGCGCACCACATGACGCTGTCCACCTCCTTGCCGTCCGGAACCAGGCTGTCGCCGTTGACCTTTACGGCCCAGTAGTGGACAACCTTCAGTCCAGACGCTACGTGGTAATGGATGGGCGGCAGCGGGATGCCCAGGGGCGCCTTGAGGCCGATCTCCTCCCACACCTCACGGACGGCGCATTCCGGGACGGTCTCGCCGGCGTCGATCTTCCCCTTGGGCCATGACCAGTCGTCATAGCGTGGACGGTGGATCAGCAGGACTTCCAGGCCGTCCCGGCCGGCACGCCAGGGAATGGCTCCTGCCGCAGTGACGGCAATGGGTTCGCCCGGGTGGTCTGTCTGGTCGGCTACGAGTGCATCGCTCGACAACGCGGCGGCCCTTATCGCCGGCTCAGGCTGCGTTGCCGCGGCCGGGACGCCAGCAGCCAGGACTGGACGTCTTCGAGCGGCTTCCCGTCCTCGGAGAGGTGGTGCCGGGTCCAATGGCCCTGGTTGTCAAGATGCCAGCTGGAGGTCTCCGGATCCATGTAGCGCTGCAGGAGGTCAAGGACGTACGTGATGTCGTCCGCACTGGCCAACTGGACCAGGGCCTCCACCCGGCGGTCGAGGTTGCGGTGCATCATGTCCGCGGAGCCGATGTACACCACGGGGTCCCCGCCGTTGGCGAATGCGAACACCCGTGAGTGCTCCAGGAACCGGCCCAGGATGGAGCGGACCGTGATGTGCTCGCTGAGGCCGGGAACGCCGGGCCGCAGCGAACAGATGCCCCGGACCACCACGTCCACCTTCACGCCCGCCTGGGACGCGCGGTACAGCGAGTCGATAATGGCTTCGTCCACCATCGAGTTCACCTTGATCTGCACGTGTCCGGGAATTCCGGCGCGGGCATTGCGGATCTCGGTTTCGATGCGGTCGATGAGGCCGGAACGCACGGAACGGGGTGCCACCAGGAGGCGCTTGAACGTCGACTTGGGCGCGTAGCCGGAAAGCTGGTTGAACAGCTTGGAAAGATCCTGCCCCACCTGTTCGTCGGCGGTCAGCAGGCCCAGGTCCTCGTAGTACCGGGCGGTGCGCGGGTGGTAGTTGCCGGTGCCGATGTGGCAGTAGCGGCGCAGGCCGTCCACTTCCTGCCGGACCACCAGGGACAGCTTGCAGTGTGTCTTCAGCCCCACGATCCCGTACACCACATGGACGCCGGCCTGCTCCAGTTTGCGGGCCCACGAGATGTTGGCCTGCTCATCGAACCTGGCCTTGATTTCCACCAGTGCCAGCACCTGCTTGCCGGCCTCGGCGGCGTCGATCAGGGCATCCACAATGGGGGAGTCCCCGGAGGTCCGGTACAGGGTCTGCTTGATGGCCTGGACCTTCGGGTCTGCCGCAGCCTGCTCCAGGAACGCCTGCACGGAGGTTGAGAACGAATCGTAGGGGTGGTGCAGCAGGATGTCCCGGCGCCGCATGGCAGCAAACACGTTGGCGGCCTTGGACGTTTCGGACTCGTTCAGGTACCGGGAGGTGTGCGGGACGTGCTTGGGGTAGTGCAGGTCCGCCCGATCGATGCCGGCTATGACGGACAGGCCCCGCATGTCCAGCGGCGCCGGCACCGAGTACACCTCGGACTCCTCCACGCCCAGCTCACGGATCAGCAGCGCCCGGATGTTGGGGTTGATGTCATTGGTGACTTCCAGCCGGACAGGCGGCCCGAACCGGCGGCGGAGGAGTTCCTTCTCCAGGGCCTGCAGGAGGTTCTCGGCGTCGTCTTCCTCCACCTCCACGTCTTCATTGCGGGTGACGCGGAACGTGTGGTGCTCCAGGACCTCCATGCCGGGGAAGAGCTTGTCCAGGTGGACGGCGATGACTTCCTCCAGTGCGATGAACCGTGCCACCCGGCCCGGCACCGCACCGGCGCGGGGGCCGTCAATGGAAATCAGCCGCGGCAGCTGGTCCGGGACCTTGACGCGGGCGAAGAGCTCCTTGTCGCTTACGGGGTTCCTGACCACCACGGCGAGGTTCAGCGACAGGCCGGAGATGTACGGGAACGGGTGCGCGGGATCCACGGCCAGCGGCGTGAGGATGGGGAAGACCTTTTCCGCGAACATGACGCTGAGCTGCTGCTGGGCGGCGTCGTCCAGTTCCCCCCACTGCATGACGTGGATGTGCTCGTACGCCAGCGCGGGCCGGATCTGCTCGGCGAAAACCTGTGCATGGCGCTGCTGGAGCCGGTGGGCTTCTTCGCTGATCCGCTCCAGCACCTCGACAGGGCTGAGCCCGGCAGGGGAGGGGACGGCCAGCCCGGTGGCGATGCGGCGCTTCAGGCCTGCCACGCGGACCATGAAGAATTCGTCCAGGTTGGAGGCAAAAATGGACAGGAAGCTGACCCGCTCCAGCAGGTGGAGGGTGGGGTCTTCCGCCAGTTCCAGCACCCGGGAATTGAAGGCGAGCCAGCTCAGCTCGCGGTCCAGGAACCGGTCGGGCCGGATGTCGCCCTCGGGCTGCAGGTTCGGTGCGAATTCGGGGATGTCGATGCGGTCCTGCGTGGCCCTGGATGCCGGTACCTCGGAGGAGCCGAAGCGGGCCCGGACAGGCACCGCAACATCCTGGGACGTGGCTGTTCCGGACGGTTCCGGGTTCATGGCTTCTCCTTTAGCTGGCGCTCCGGTGCCTGCGCTTCCGCCCCGCGCGGCTCCATTTCAACCTTACAAGCATTCACCGCCCCCACGGCCTTTGTTTTACGCCGTGCCAGGGATTGCTCCGGCCTCCCGGCTACCCGGCGGCGGGGCCGTACATGACGTCCATGTCCCAGCGGCTGAAACCGAGCCGCCGGTACAACGCGACAGCCGGAGCGTTGTCCGCATCCACGTACAGCATCACACCGGCCAGTCCTGAGTCGCGGAGGTGCTTGATGCCGGCAATGGTCAGTGCCTTGCCCAGTCCCATGCCCTGCGCGTCAGGTGTCACGCCCACCACGTAGACCTCGCCGATGGCCGGGTGGGTGCCGTGGCGTGGGTGGACCTTGGTCCAGTGGTACCCCAGCAGCCTGCCGTCCCGGTCCTCGGCGAGGAGGAAGCCGGACGGGTCGAACCAGTCCTCCGCCATGCGCGCCTCGAGGTCGGCCCTGGTGAGGCTGCCCTGCTCGGGGTGGTGGGCGAATGCTGCCCGGTTGGCTGCCAGCCACGCCTCTTCATCCTTGCCCGGAACGAACGTGCGGATGGCCACCCCGTCCGGCAGGCCGGCATCGGGCAGGTCCGCGCCCGCCGTCGTCATCCTCATCTTCCACAACTCGCGTACCGGCGCGTACCCGTAGCGGGCGGCAAGGTCGGCAGCGGCTTCATGGTTGCCATGCGACCAGGCGTTCAGCCCGTTGAAGCCCCGGACCTCCTTGAGCGCTCCCACCAGCCGGTCCGCCACGCCCTGGTTCCGGTAGGAGGGATGGACGGCGATTTCCAGGATGCCGCTGCCGTCCGGCTCCTCAACCACGACGGCGAAGCCCGCCAGGTCCTGGCCGGTCGCCGGATCGGAGTCCTCGTCGGGAGCGTAGAGGGCCAGCGTCAGGAGGCTGTGCTCCGCCGAGTCACCGGCGCGCATGGTCCCCAGGGTTTGCTCGGAAATGGAAGGATTGCCGTCCGATTCCTCAGCCGCGGCCAGAAGGTCACGGCAGTCTTTCAGCAGTTGCTGGTCAACTCCGCCCCGGACGACATGGACGGGCCACTTCTGCGGATGCGCTGGAGTCATGAGCCAAGGCTATACGCCGGCGGCAGCCCAGGCTCAGGCCTCCGTGAGTTCATCTTCCTGCTGCCGGACCAGCGTGAGGCGGTAGCCGACGTTCCGGACGGTGCTGATCAGGTTCTCGTGGTCCGCTCCGAGCTTTGCCCGCAGGCGACGGACGTGGACGTCCACGGTGCGCGTGCCGCCGTAGTAGTCGTAGCCCCACACCTCCGTCAGCAGTTGCTGCCGGGTGAACACGCGGCCGGGGTGCTGCGCCAGGTACTTCAGGAGTTCGAACTCCTTGAAGGTCAGGTTCAGGGGCGCCCCGTTGACCCGGGCCGTGTAGCTTGCCTCATCAATGACGACGCCGGCGGCGCGGATTTCGCTGGGCGCGTCTTCCTGCTCGGGCACTGCCCGGGCAACGGACAGCCGGATACGGGCCTCCACCTCGGCGGGGCCCGCGGAATCGAGGACGATGTCGTCAACGGCCCACGCGGAGGACACCGCCGCCATGCCACCTTCGGTCAGGATCAGCACCAGCGGGGCGCTGAGGCCTGTGGCCTTCAGGAGCTGGGTGAGGGAACGGGCACCCACCAGGTCCTTGCGGGCGTCCAGCAGGACAATATCGCAGGGGTCTGTTTCCAGGAGGGCCGTTGGTTCGGCGGGGAGGATATGGACCCTGTGGTTCAGCAGCTCTAGGGCAGGCAGGATGTCCACCGAAGAACCGGTGCTGTTGGTCAGTAACAGGATGTGCGACATTGTTCCTCCAAGGGCTGTCCGCGCATCATTGGGCGACTGAACCGGATTCTCACCGGCCGGTACTGGCTCCTGCGGAAGGTTTTGGACCGTCAGCACGCCGCCGGCCAGCCACCTCAGCAGGGAGCGTAGCTGAGCTTTGAGTATACCCGGCAGCCCCTCCCTGGCCACAGATTCAGGACGTGGACCGGCACGATTTGCGACATATCCAGTTCACATAAGGCAGGATTGGACCAGGGCGCACCCGCCCTGCCACGAGGGGGCAGACCTGCCTTCCGGCCGACCGCCAGGATGGGAAAACAGCGCAGTGAGTGCACCGACGAAGCACAGGCCGGGCCACGCATGACGGCGGAACTGCAGGCTCCCGCGCGTTCACTGGGCTCCTGGACCGTCGGCGTCGTCGGGATCGCCGGCCTCATCGCGATCATCGCCGGGGTCTACGCCTCGCCGGAGGCACTCGTGGTGGTGGGCATCGTGATCGCCGTGGCGGTGGGCATCGGCTGGCCGCACTTCCTCCGCATTCCCGCCAAGAAGACCCTCGCCGCAGTTATCGCCCTGCCGGGTGCAGGCGCGGCCATAGCCGCCGCCCTGGTGCCTGCCCCCGGATACCTGGACTGGACTCCCGGCTTCGTGGCCTTGGGAATGATGGCCGTGTTCGTGGTGCAGCTCATCCGCGGAACAGGACAGGCGCAACGGCTGGAATCCACCCTGGGGTGCTGCGCCGGTGTCCTGCTGTCCTGCCTGGGAGCAGGCTGGATTGCCGGCTCCCGCTTCAACGGTGTCCGCGAGATGCTCCTGGTGGCGGCGATCAGCGCGGCTGTGGCCCTGCTGGCCGGGCTCATCCGCTGGCCGGACAGCATTGTTGCCCCGCTCGGAGTGGTGCTTGCGGGCCTTGCCGGTCCACTGGCCGGGCTGGTCCTGTCGGACATTGCCGTCCTGCCGGCGGCCATCTTCGGCGTGGTTGTGGGCGCGGTGCTGGCGAGCTTCCGGCGGCTGGCCACCCTGCGCGGCGCGCCACTGAACATCCTGGCCGCCCTTGGCATGGGGCTGGCCCCGGTCTCGGCTGTTGGATCCCTTGCGTACTTCATAGACAAACTACTCATCTACTAACGGTTAGGATGGCACCATGTCCGTACTTGCTTTTGAAATCTTCTTCCTTGTCCTGCTCGGCATCGCGAGCCTGTCCATGGCCTGGTTCGCCGGCTTTGTGGTCTACCGCCTCTTCAAGGGCCAGCAGTAGCCAGCCCTTTCCCGGGACCGGCCGTAGCTGGAGGTAATACCAATGCCCATTGAGATTCCTACAGACCTGACCCCCGAACTCGTCCCCCTGTCCTGGCTCATCGGTGAGTGGGAGGGCCGGGGGCGGCTGGGCAGCGGCGACGAGGACTCTGAACACTTCCTGCAGCACGTCTCCTTCACCCACAACGGCCTGCCGTACCTGCAGTACCGTGCCGAAAGCTGGTTGACCGACGACGAAGGGACGCGCCTGCGTCCGCTCACCGTCGAAACCGGCTTCTGGGCGCTGGAGCGCAAGCAGCTAGACGCCGACGGCGGCCCTGGGCTGGTGCCGGCAGACATCGTCCCGGTGCTGAAGAGCGCCGACGAGGTCGAAGCGCTGCGCAACAAGGACGGCGGCTTCGACATCTCCGTATCCATCGCCCACCCCGGCGGCATCACGGAGCTGTACTACGGCCAAATCAAAGGGCCTCAGATCCAGCTGACCACCGACATGGTGATGCGCGGCAGCCACTCCAAGGACTACAGCGCCGCCACCCGCATATTTGGCCTGGTGGACGGCAACCTGTTGTGGCGCTGGGACGTTGCCACCGGGGGTGACGCAGGAAAAGGGCTGGAGGCCCACGCCTCCTCGTTCCTGCACCGCGTCTCATGACCAGATAGGGTCTTCCGGACCCATAAGAGGGGAGCGGCACCGTGGGAGAAAGCACCGTCCAGGCAGCAGGAGCACCGGCTGATTACAGCGACCTGAAAGCTGTCTTCTTCAATGGCACGCTGAAGAAGTCGCCGCAGACGTCCAATACGGACGGGCTGATCCGGATCAGCCGCATGATCATGGAGAAACACGGCGTGGGCACCACGGTGATCCGGACGGTGGACCATGACATTGCCAGCGGCGTCTACCCCGACATGACCCAGTACGGCTGGGCCACCGACGAGTGGCCCCAGCTTTACCCCGCGGTCAAGGAAGCCGACATCGTGGTGGTGGCCGGGCCCATCTGGTTGGGGGACAACTCGTCCCAGACCAAGAAACTGATCGAACGCCTCTACGCCCACTCCGGCGAACTCAACAGCAAGGGCCAATGGGCGTTCTATCCCAAGGTCGGCGGTTGCCTGATCACCGGAAACGAGGACGGGATCAAGCATTGCGCCATGAACGTCCTCTACAGCCTTCAGCACATCGGCTTCAGCATCCCGCCGCAGGCCGACGCCGGATGGATCGGACCCGTGGGGCCCGGCCCGAGCTACCTCGATGAAGGCTCCGGTGGCCCGGAAACCGACTTCACCAATCGGAACACGACGTTCATGACCTGGAACCTCCTGCACCTGGCCCGGACCCTCAAGGACTCGGGGGGCTACCCCGCGTTCGGAAACCTGCCCGGCGAATGGGCTGCCGGAACAAGGTTCGATTTCGAAAATCCGGAATACCGCTGACCTCCAAGGACTTCTACTTCATATGACTACGCCCAGCCCTTTGTTGTCGCGCCCCGGTGCCGTCGAGGCCACCGGTCCTGACGCCGGAGTCGCCGCCCACTACGGCGAGCCGCTGCGCGAGCAGCGCGCCCTTGCCGCCGGAACTGCCGTCGTCGACCTTTCCCACCGCGGCGTGGTCACCGTCACCGGGCCCGACAGGCTCAGCTGGCTCAACACCCTGTCTTCCCAGCAGGTGGCAGCCCTGAAGCCGGGCGAGTCCAGCGAACTGCTGCTCCTCAGCGTCCAGGGCCGGATCGACTTCGATGCCCGTGTGGTCGATGACGGGGAAACCACCTGGCTGATCGTCGAAGCAACGGAGGCCGCCCCGCTGGCCGAGTACCTCAACCGCATGAAGTTCATGTTGCGGGTCGAGATTGCCGACGTCTCCGCGGACTGGGCCGTGGCCGGCAGCACCAGGGCCGTGCCGGAATGGGCCGGGCACCTCGCCTGGCAGGACCCGTGGCCACACGTGTCCGCGGGCGGGTACTCCTATGCCACCGTTTCCGAGGAGAACCACCCCGGCCTTGAACGTCCCTGGTTCGAGTACCTCATCCCTGCCGGCGGCCTTGAGGACGCCCTTGCCGGCCGGCCCCTGGCCGGTGTGCTCGCTGCTGAGGCCCTTCGCGTGGCCGCCTGGCGGCCCCGGATCGGCGCCGAAACGGATGACAAGACCATCCCGCACGAACTGGACTT
This sequence comes from Pseudarthrobacter sp. CC12, assembly GCF_039907755.1. Classification (NCBI taxonomy): domain Bacteria; kingdom Bacillati; phylum Actinomycetota; class Actinomycetes; order Micrococcales; family Micrococcaceae; genus Pseudarthrobacter; species Pseudarthrobacter sp. CC12. The sequence continues at coordinate 177,951 of NZ_JARDJH010000003.1, forward strand.
GCTGCGCACGGCCGTGCACCTGGCCAAGGGCTGCTACAAGGGCCAGGAAACCATCGCCCGCGTCCACAACCTCGGGCACCCGCCGCGCCGGCTGGTGTTCCTCCAGCTGGACGGATCGCAGCACACCCTGCCCGCCGCCGGCAGCCCCGTCATGGCCGGGGAGCGGAAAGTGGGGACCGTGACCTCGGTGGCGCAGCACTACGAGATGGGTCCGGTGGCCCTGGCAGTCATAAAACGTTCAGTGGCCCCGGATGACATACTGACGGTCCTGGACGGCGATGAGCCGTATGCGGCCTCCCAGGAGCTCATCGTCGCCCCCGACGCCGGCCAGGTTGTGGGGCGCCAAACCGGATTCCTGAGGGGGCCGCGCTGATGACCGGGAACACCACGCCCGTCTACGCCGCGGCGAAGTCAACGGAGGGGCACGACGACGATGCGCTGGCTTTGGCGCATACGCTCTTCCAGGCTGCCCGTGAAGGGGACGCCGCGCTGCTTGGTCCCTACCTGGAGGCCGGTGTCCCCGCCACCATGACGAACTCCGCCGGCGACTCCCTGCTGATGCTCGCCGCGTATCATGGCCATGCCGGAACCGTACAGCTGCTGCTGCAGCACGGCGCCGACGCCAACACCGCCAACGATCGGGGCCAGACCCCCCTCGCCGGAGCGGCATTCAAGGGCTACACGGATGTGGCCCGCGTCCTGCTGGGCGCCGGAGCGGATCCGGACGCCGGTGCGCCGTCGGCCAGGGCCGCAGCGCAAATGTTTGCCCGCAAAGAGATCCTGGACCTGCTGGGCTGATCTTCCCGGGTTTCCGCCCGGGCACCAAAACAAAACTCCAGAAGGATGACCGAGTGGAAAACGTAGAAAAGCCGTGGCCGGCGCTGTGGTCCCTGGTGATCGGGTTCTTCATGATCCTGATCGACAGCACCATCGTCTCGGTAGCGAATCCCCGGATCATGGAGGGACTGCACGCCGATATCAACTCGGTGATCTGGGTGACCAGCGCCTACCTGCTGGCTTACGCCGTCCCGCTGCTCATCACGGGCCGCCTCGGTGACAGGTTCGGGCCGCGGAAGCTGTACCTGCTGGGCCTGGTGGTGTTCACCCTGGCCTCGCTGTGGTGTGGCCTGGCCCAAAATGTGGAAACCCTGATCACGGCCCGCGTGGTGCAGGGGCTCGGCGCCGCAGTCATGACGCCCCAGACCATGGCGGTCATCACCCGCATCTTTCCGCCGGACCGCCGTGGCTCCGCCATGGCCGTCTGGGGTGCCACGGCCGGCATGGCCACCCTGGTGGGGCCCATCCTGGGCGGTGTCCTGGTGGACGGCCTGGGCTGGGAGTGGATCTTCTTCATCAACGTGCCCATCGGCGTCGTGGGCTTCATCCTGGCCATGCGCAACGTCCCGGCACTGAGCACCCACCCGCACCGGTTCGATATCCCCGGCGTCCTGCTGAGCGCCGTCGGACTCTTCCTCCTGGTCTTCGGTATCCAGGAAGGCGAGACGTACAACTGGGGGACCATCACCGGGCCCATCAGCGTCTGGGGACTCATTATTGCCGGCCTGGTAGTCCTGGCCGCCTTCGTGGCATGGCAGCGCTTCAACAAGGGCGAACCGCTCCTGCCGCTGGGCCTGTTCCGGGACCGGAACTTCTCCCTCGCCAACCTTGGCATCACCATGGTGGGGTTCACTGTCACGTCCTTCAGCCTGCCGCTGATCTTCTACTACCAGCTGGTCCGCGGCCTGACGCCCACCCAGTCGGCACTCCTGATGGTGCCCATGGCGCTGATTTCGGGCGGCATGGCGCCCGTGGTGGGCAAGATCGTGGACCGGGTCAACCCCAAATACCTTGCCGCCGGCGGCCTGACGCTGATGGCTGTCGCCCTTGTCTGGAACGGCCTGCTCATGCAGCCGGACACACCCATCCTGCTGTTCCTTCTCCCCAGCGCTGTCCTGGGGTTCGCCAACGCCGGCATCTGGGCACCGTTAAGCACCACCGCCACCCGGAACCTGCCGCCGCGCCAGGCCGGCGCAGGTTCCGGCGTCTACAACACCACCCGGCAGTTCGGGGCCGTGCTGGGCAGCGCAGCTATTGCCGTCCTGATCCAGTCCCGGCTCGCCGCGGAACTCCCGTCCGGCGGCCCTGCGGCATCAGCCGGTGAAGGGATGGCGATGGGCGGTACGTTGCCCGGATTCCTGCAGGCAGGGTTCTCGACGGCGATGGCCCAGTCGATCCTGCTGCCCGCCGGCGTTGTGCTCGCCGGGGCGGCGGTGGCACTGTTCTTCGCCAAGCCCAAGCCGGTCCAGGACTGGGGCGCCGCGGGCAGCCCGGCCTCAGCGAAGGTGGACGCTGGTCTGGATTCCGCCGGCTGACAGGCCCAGCTTCCGGGCCAATGCCAGGCAGCCGGTGTTGCTGACATCAGCGCGCCACTGCAGGGTAAGCCCGGCGGCCAGGGCCTCGTGGGCAGCGATGGACCCCGCCAGCGCTCCCAGGCCGCGGCGCCGCCAGTCCGGGTCCACCAGGACGCCCATGTTGGCCAGCAGGCCCTCCCACTCGCCGTAGGCCCCGCAGGCCAGGGGCACGCGCCTGCCGTCCAGTTCATGGACGATGGTGTATCGGTTCTCGAGGTCGGACAGGCCCACTTCATTCACGTCATCCGGCGGGCACCTGCCCTCCAGTTCGATCGCCTCGGGATTCCCGTGCGAGACCGTCAGTTCCTCCGACGGTTGCTGCAGCGGCAGGTCGTCGGCAAAGAACAGGGCCGCGGCGCCCAGCCCGTGGCCACCCTGTTCCCTGGTCAGTTTCAGGAGGGTGACATGCTGGGCCATTTCCTCGTCGGGGATGCCGGCCGCTGCCTCGATGATGTTCCGTGGTCCTACCAGGACGGAACTGCCGAACAGCCGCACAAACTCGACGGTCCGGGCGGATTCGTCGGCGCGGACAATCCGTTCGCCGGATGCCAGGGCATCTCCGAATGCGTCGTCGTCAAGGCCCAGCCGGCGTGCCCACGCCAGCTGGATGATGGCCGCTGAGCCGGGATCGAGTGTCATGGTCCCAGCCTAGGGCGGCCCAGTGGCTTAGCCGAACAGGACCGCGGCCTCGTCGTAGCGGTTTTGCGGGACGGTCTTGAGCTGGCCCAGGGCCTCCTCGAAGGCGACATGCTGGATGTCGGTGCCCTTCAGCGCCACCATGGTGCCCCAGTAGCCTTCCACCACGGAGTCAATGGCGGCCATGCCCAGCCGGGTGGCAAGGACCCGGTCGAAGGCTGAGGGGACACCGCCGCGCTGGATGTGCCCCAGGATGGTGGCTCGGGTTTCGATGCCGGTCCGTGCTTCAAGTTCGGGCGCAAGCTGGTCCGCGATGCCGCCCAGGCGCGGACGGCCGAAGGTGTCCAGGCCACGCTCCGAGTGCGGGCTTTCCATGTGTTCGGGCACGAAGCCCTCGGCCACCACCACAAGGGGTGCGCGGCCGCGGGCATGGGCTTCCTTGACCCATTCGGTGACCTGCTCGATGCTGACCTTCTGCTCCGGGATGAGGATGGCGTGCGCCCCGGCTGCCATCCCGGCGTGCAGTGCAATCCAGCCCACGTGGCGGCCCATCACCTCGGCAATCATGCAGCGGTGGTGGGATTCACCCGTGGTGCGGAGCCGGTCGATCGCCTCGGTGGCGATCTGTACCGCGGTGTCGAAACCGAAGGTGTAGTCGGTGGCGTCAAGGTCGTTGTCAACGGTCTTGGGGACACCCACGATCTTGAGTCCGGCGTCGGTCAGGCGCTTGGCCGCTGCCAACGTACCCTCACCGCCGATTGCGATGATGGCATCGATGCCAAGCCGGTCCATGTGGGCTTTGATGGCCTCGGGACCGCCGCCGTTTTCGAACGGGTTGGTGCGGGAAGTGCCCAGGATGGTCCCGCCCTGCTTGGCGATGCCGCGGACCATGGTGCGGGGGATGTCGATGATGTCGCCCTCCACCACGCCCCGCCAGCCATCCCGGAATCCGACGAATTCCTGGCCATGGACGGCGATGCCCTTCAGTACCGCGCCGCGGATGACGGCATTCAATCCGGGGCAGTCGCCACCGCTGGTGAGGATTCCAATTTTCATGTTCGGCTCAAATCCTGGGAAGAAGGTTTACAGGCAGAGCGCCACGCTGAGCTCACCTAGAAGTGTAGTGGGGTGTGTGGGGTACGACACAAACCGGTTACATTGGGGCCGGCCGCGGGGGACACGGCAAGGCCCCCGCCGTGGATGATGAGTACCCACGGTCAGGGGCCTAAGGCGCGGTCAGGGCCGGTTGAGCGACCGCCGGTCCAGGAAGGTCTGCAGCAGGATTTCATTGCGCTGGTCCGGGATGATGATCCAGGCCAGGAGGTAGAAGACCACGGCTGGTCCGGGGAGCAGGCACAACAGGAGGAAAGCGATGCGGACATAGGCAACGTCGACGTTGAGCTGCGCCGCGATTCCTCCGAGTACTCCACCCACCCAGCGCTGCGGTCCGCGCTTCAGGCCGAAGCCCCTGACAATGCTGAAGAACTTATCCATGGTTCAAGACTTCCCTGTAGTTGGTTGGTTGTCACGTTTCCGGGCTGAGAGCAGGCCGCCCACCACCAGGGCCACGCCGGCGCCGATCATGAGGCCGATCAGGACGTAGGTGCCATTGAGGGCGACGATCCCCAGTTGGGCCACGATGATCAGCGCGGCCAGCGCCAGGACGATCAGTCCCCACACCACCGTTCCCACCCTTGCCGGTGCCGGTCCGGCGGTGTCCTGGCCCGCCGTCGTCGGAATGTTGCTGTTGTCCATCTCAGTTGCCTTCCTGGATCGTGACGTTGCTGAAGGTGCCGTCGATCTGGACCACCAGGTGGTTGCCGGGCCGGTCGGTGTTGTAGCTGCTTTGGCGGGTGGTGGTGCCGCCGCGCTGGCCTCCGCCCTCATTCAGGTTGCCCATGGTCATGTCCGCCTTGATGTCCACCGGCACGTTCTGCGGAATCACCACGGTCACGTTGCTTGCGGTGATGTCCAGGGGAACCACGACGTCGGACGTCAGGGGGGCGGTTGGGGACAGGCCCGTGAGGTCCACGGTTCCACGTCCGGCGGTGATGTCGATTCCACCGCGTGCTTCCTCGATGCTGGCGGGGTTCCAGTCCACCTGTTGGAACCGCATCCGGCCATCGTCCAGGGTGTTGTAGACGCCCCCGGTGACCAGTGCAACCACGGCGAAGAGGCTCAGGATGCCGGAAGTGCGGCCGCGGAAGCCCGCCACCAGGATGCCCAGGCCCAGGACCGCTGCCGCGCTGGCCCACACTATGGCGTTGGCGGAGCCGCCCAGGTTGATGACGTTCGCGGCGTCGAGGGCCTTCAGCCCACCGCCCACCACCAGGGCGGAACCCGTTGCGATGGCCACGCCGGGGGCGCCGGGACCGGACGGCCGGGGCTTGGGCGGCCGCGGCGGAACCCATGGGCTGGGGTAGCTGCCGCCCCCGGGCGCTCCGCGGCCGGGACCGCCGGGAGACGTGCCGCCAACGCCGCCGGAGCCGGGAGCCGGTGGCACACTTCCGGCCGGGCTGTAGCCGCCCTGGCCGTAAGGGCCGCCCGTTGCGCTGGTGTCCGCCGTGCCTGCGGTGCTGCTGCCATAGGGCGGCGCCGCAGCCGCAGCCGGTCCGGCTTCGGTGCCGGCGGAGAACGTCGCGGTGTGGGCCGCGCCGGAACTCCCCATCGGATAGGTCCCGGCTGGTGCGGCACCGCCGTGGCCGGCCATGGTGGGGTGGGCCTTGTTGCGCTGGGAGAGGTAGTAGATCAGGTAGATGGCGCCGCCAACCCAGAAGAGGGTCCACAGCAGCCCGCTGAGGCCGTTATGGCTCCAGCCCCAGAAGCCTCCGCCCAGGCCCGTGAGGCCCAGGATGGTGGCGATGAGGGAACCTGTCATGCCGCTGGACCAGCGGCCCGCACCGGCTTCCTGGACATGGATCCTGCCGTCCGGTTCCGGGAGGAAGGCCCAGGCCAGGCCGTACAACAGGACTCCGATGCCTGCCAGGAGGGTCAGGACAATGAAGACGCCGCGGATGATGATGGGGTCAACGCCCAGCCTGTGCGCAATACCGCTGCAGACGCCGCCAACCCACCGGTCATTGCCGCGGTAGATGCCGTTGCTGCGGATCCAGCCGAAGAAGTCGGTGGACGGAGCGGGTGCCGGGCTGCCCTGGTACGCATAGTTAGGTGAAGGTTCCGCCGGCGGGACTATCGGCGGGCCTGTGGCGGGGTCAGGAGGCGTCGGGCCGGAGGATGGCAGCGGCTCGGTGGGCTGCCCGCTGTCCGTGCCGGGCTGCTCCTTGTGAAGGGGCTCGGCAGGGTGTTCGTCGTCGGGGGAGGGGGTCTGCGAGTTCATACCTCGATCCTCCCGTCCATGCCCGGCAGCCCTCTACTGGGGGAAACCCTGAACCGTCCCTGAGCTGTCCCCGGGAAGCGGCTGAATGCGGTCCGGGCAACCCTGATCCATGTTTGGATTGACCCATGACAACCCTTCCGGTGCGGCCACCCCTGGCACGGAGCAGCGACCGTGTCATCGCCGGGGTGTGCTCCGGCTTGGCTGCACACCTGGGCTGGCCGGTGCGGAACGTCCGCCTGGGCATGGTCCTGGCGTGCTTCGCAGGCGGTGCCGGCCTGGTCTTCTACGCATGGCTCTGGATCATGGTGCCCACCGCGGACGAGGCCGTGCGCCGCAACGCCCGCCGCCCGGCATCGCCCATTGCCCCGGCGGTGAGCCGGCCCGCCCAGGGGACCGCTGCCGACGCCGGATCCCCGGCAGGTGCCCCCGGTCCGGTTCCGGACGGCGCCGGAGTGCCGCCGGGCGCCCCTTGGTTCCGGGCGCACGGCATGCGGTACGGCAAGGAAATCCTGCTGGGCTGCGGGCTCCTGCTCGTCGCAGGCATCATGATCGCCCAGCTGCTGGGCGTGGACGTATCACTGGGAACGCTGATCCCGGCCGCCGCGGTCCTGGGCGGCGCCTCGATCGCATGGATGCAGCTGGATGAGACCCGTCGCGCAGGGCTGGTGGACAAGACCAAGGCTGACCAGGCCGGCGGCTGGGGCCGCCTCGCTGCAGGCCTGGCGCTGGTGGTGGCCGGGGTCCTGGTGATGGTCTCCGGCTCGGGGTCATGGGAGCAAACGTGGCTTGCGCTGCTTGCCTCGGTGGCCGTCCTGGGCGGGGTGGTGCTGGTCCTGCTGCCCTGGGCGCTGAAGTTTTGGCGTGACCTCGAGGCCGAACGCGCCGGCCGGATCCGGGAGACGGAACGTGCCGAAATTGCCGCCCACCTCCACGACTCCGTGCTTCAGACCCTCGCCTTGATCCAGCGGCGTGCGGGCAACGAGCACGACGTCGTCCGCCTGGCCCGTGCCCAGGAACGCGAGCTGCGCGGCTGGCTATTCCAGGACCCCGGCCGGGAAAGCGGGCAGCTTTCAGACCGGATCAAGGCCGTTGCCGGCGAGGTGGAGGACCTGCTAGGCAACGCCGTGGAGGTGGTCACCGTTGGTGATGCCCCCATGACCGAGGCGTACGAAGCCTTGGTCCAGGCAAGCCGGGAAGCCATGCTCAACGCATCCCGCCATGGTGGCGGGACGGTCTCGGTCTACCTTGAGGCATCGGACGGGCTGGCCGAGATCTTCATCAAGGACAGGGGCCCGGGCTTTGAGCTGGGGGACGTCCCGGCGGACCGGCTGGGCATCCGGGAATCGATCATCGGCAGGATGAAACGGCACGGCGGCTCGGCTGCCATTCTCAGCACGGGGGACGGCACGGAGGTCCGGCTCCGGCTGCCGGCTGCAGCAGAACACGCGGAAGGAAAATCATGAACCTGACCCAGGGTGCCGGCGGCGGAAGCGCCCGGCCGGCCAACTCCGCACGGGTTGTCATCGTGGATGACCACGCCATCTTCCGGTCCGGCCTGAAAGCGGACCTTGACCCCAGCATCCAGGTGGTGGGTGAGGCTGCCACCGTGGAGCAGGCCATCGCCGTGATTGCCCAGCAGCGGCCCGACGTCGTCCTCCTGGACGTCCACCTCCCCGGCGGACTGGGCGGCGGCGGCCGCGAAGTCATCGCCGGATCCGCCGCGCTCCTGTCCAGCACCCGGTTCCTGGCGCTGAGTGTGTCCGACGCCGCAGAGGATGTGGTCGCAGTGATCCGCGCCGGCGCCCGGGGCTATGTCACCAAGACCATTTCCGGCGCCGAGATCACCGACGCCGTGTTCCGGGTAGCCGGCGGCGATGCGGTCTTCTCACCCCGGCTTGCCGGTTTTGTCCTGGACGCCTTCGGCACTGCCCCCGCGGACATTGCCGACGACGAACTCGACAAGCTCTCAGCCCGCGAGCTTGAGGTCATGCGGCTCATCGCCAGGGGCTACAGCTACAAGGAGGTGGCCAAGGAGCTCTTCATCAGCATCAAGACCGTGGAAACCCATGTCTCGGCGGTTCTGCGCAAGCTCCAGCTCTCCAGCCGGCACGAACTAACCAAGTGGGCCGCGGAGCGCCGCCTCCTCTAAACGCCCCATCAGATCCTGCGTCTCTAACCCAAACGCCCCATCAGCTCCTGCGTCTCTAACCCAAACGCCGCATCAGCTCCTGCGTCTCTAACCCAAACGCCGCATCAGATCCTGCGTCTCTAACCCAAACGCCCCATCAGATCCTGCGTCTCTAACCCAAACGCCGCATCAGCTCCTGCGTCTCTAACCCAAACGCCCCATCACCAGGTGATGGGGCGTTTGGGTTATTCCTGCGGAAGGTGATGGGGCGACTACTGGGCCTTGCCGAGGAAGTCCTGCAGGCGCTGGACGCCCGTGGCGAGGTCGTCGTCGCCCAGGGCATACGAGAGACGCAGGAAGCCGGAGGGCCCAAACGCCTCACCGGGAACCACCGCCACCTCAACCTCGTCGAGGATCAGCGCAGCCAGCTCCGCGGACGTCTGCGGCGTAGCGGTGCCGGAAGCGGTGGGGAACTCCTTGCCCAGCAGCGCACGGACGTCCGCGTAAACGTAAAAGGCGCCCTTCGGCGTCGGGCACTCCACGCCCTCAATGGCATTCAGCCCTGCAACGATGGCCTTCCGACGGCGGTCGAATGCCACTTTCATCTCGTCGACTGCGGTCAAGGGGCCGGATACGGCGGCGAGGGCAGCGATCTGCATGATGTTGGACACGTTGGACGTGGCGTGCGACTGCAGGTTCGTGGCCGCCTTGATGACGTCCGCGGGACCGATCATCCAGCCCACGCGCCAGCCGGTCATGGCGTAGGTTTTGGCAACACCGTTGAGGATGACCACCTTGTCGCCCAGCTCGGGGGCAGCAGTGGCGATGGACGTGAAGGGTACGCCGTCGTACGTCAGGTGCTCGTAGATTTCGTCAGTAACCACCCAGAGTCCCTTTGACGCAGCCCACTTGCCGATCTCCGCCACCTGCCCGGGGGAGTAGACAGCGCCCGTGGGGTTCGACGGCGAGACGAACAGCAGGATCTTGGTCCGGTCCGTCACGGCTGCCTCGAGCTGGTCAACGGTCACCAGGTAGTCCTGTTCAGGCCCGGCAAACACTTCCACGGGGACGCCGCCGGCCAGCCGGATGGCTTCAGGGTAGGTGGTCCAGAACGGGGAGGGCACGATGACCTCGTCGCCCGGGTCCACCAGCGTGGCGAAGGTGTTGTAGACAGCCTGCTTGCCGCCGTTGGTGACCAGCACCTGTGAAGGATCCACGGAGTAGCCCGAGTCGCGCAGGGTCTTCTCCGCGATGGCCTTCTTCAGTTCGGGCAGCCCGCCTGCGGGGGAGTAGCGGTGGAACCTGGGCTGGGACGCCGCCTCGATGGCCGCCTGGACAATGTAGTCCGGGGTGGGGAAGTCGGGTTCGCCCGCACCGAAGCCAATAACCGGCCGGCCAGCTGCCTTCAGCGCCTTGGCCTTGGCATCGACGGCCAGGGTTGCGGATTCGGCAATTGCGGAGATGCGTTGGGAAACGCGGGCGAAAGGCATTGGCAGGTCCGTTCTTCGCTTGCAGCCCAGGGGCTGGAATGTGGGATTCGACGAGTTCTACTCTATGCTGTTCACCGGACCCTCCGGGGTGCCGGTTTTGATTTATGACTGCCCCGTGCAGCAGGATCCGGGCCGGGCAGCGGATGGTCCGGAAAACGGGCTGGTTTTACCTACGCGAAGTTCTTGCGTAGACTGGTTCACCGGTGTTGAAACACGGATGATGGCGTGCGCCCCAGTTCAAGCTGGTGGTTGGCCATCAAAGAGTGCAATTCACTCCATAGGGTAGTGGCGCAATTGGTAGCGCAGCGGTCTCCAAAACCGCAGGTTGCAGGTTCGAGTCCTGTCTGCCCTGCGCAAGCTGCTCCGGGCGAAAGCCCGGAGCAGGCGCAGCAACCATGGTTCTGATCAGGGCCGGGTAATCCACCATTGCAAAGATGAGCGAGGACCAGGTGACCGAAACAGCTGCCAGCAGCTCCAAGGGCCGCCCAGCTAAGAAGGAAGCCAAGGCAAACTTCTTCGCCCGCATTGCACTCTTTGTCCGCCAGATCATCGGCGAACTGAAGAAGGTTGTTGCCCCCACCCGCAAGGAACTGATCAACTACACGCTCGTGGTGCTGGTGTTCGTGGCCATCATGATGGTCATCGTCAGCCTGCTGGACATTGGTTTCGGAACCGCTGTCAGCTGGATCTTCGGCGGCACCGGCCCCAAGGACAGCTAAGGCTGAACGGTCCGCAGGCTGCGTGCTTCATCCGGGTAACCGGGAGGAAGCGCCGGCGTGCGGAATTGAGCCATTTAAATAGGCATGTTAGGCAATGAGGAAGCAGGAGACCAAGTGTCTGAGCAGGAGCTCGAGGTAACCGAGACGGGGCTGGAAGAATCCCCGGACGTCACGGCAGAAGCCGGTGAAGAGTCCGAGGTTGAGTCCTCCGCGCCCGAATCCGACGACGCCGCCTCCGACGCAGCAGTTGCTGACGAAGCCGACGCTTCAGAAGCCGACGGCGAAGATGAGCCTGCAGACGCCCTCGCCGCCGCGGCAGCCACCGCCGCCGCTGACCCGGCTGAGGAGTTCAAGGCCAAGCTGCGCCGCCAGGAGGGTGACTGGTATGTCATCCACTCCTACGCCGGCTACGAGAACCGCGTGAAGGCCAACCTTGAAACCCGCATCCAGACCCTGGACATGGAAGATTACATCTTCGAAATCCAGGTACCCATGGAAGAAGTCGTGGAGATCAAGAACGCCCAGCGCAAGGTGATCAACCGCGTCCGCATCCCCGGCTACGTCCTGGTCCGCATGGACCTCACGGATGCCTCCTGGGGCGCCGTCCGCCACACCCCCGGCGTCACCGGCTTCGTGGGCAACGCCCACAACCCGGTCCCGCTGCGCCTGGACGAGGTCTTCTCCATGCTCGCCCCTGTCTTCGAAGAGGAACAGGGCGAGAAGGGCAAGCCGGTCAACAAGCAGAACCAGGCACCCGTGGCCGTGGACTTCGAAGTTGGCGAGTCCGTCATCGTCAAGGAAGGTCCGTTCGAGACCCTCCCCGCCACGATCTCCGAGATCAAGCCCGAGTCCCAGACCCTCGTGGTGCTGGTCTCCATCTTCGAGCGCGAAACGCCGGTCACCTTGGCGTTCAACCAGGTCACCAAGATCTGAAAATCCTAGAATTCGTCCCGGCGCCGCCCGCTTAGCGGCACCGGAACGGCCGGCCGCCTTGCCATGGCGGCCACAAACCTGAGGCACGCTCCTGTGCCCCAGGACGTTATTGAGAGAAGGACCCTACATTGGCTCCCAAGAAGAAGGTCACCGGCCTCATCAAGCTGCAGATCCAGGCAGGTGCCGCCAACCCGGCCCCGCCGATCGGTCCTGCGCTTGGCCAGCACGGTGTCAACATCATGGAATTCTGCAAGGCGTACAACGCTGCAACGGAAGCCCAGCGCGGCAACGTCATCCCCGTGGAAATCACCGTCTACGAGGACCGTTCCTTCACGTTCATCACCAAGACCCCGCCGGCTGCAGAGCTCATCAAGAAGGCTGCAGGCGTTGCCAAGGGTTCATCCACCCCGCACACCGTCAAGGTTGCCAAGCTGACCCAGGCCCAGGTCAATGAGATCGCCTCCACCAAGATGGAAGACCTCAACGCCACCAGCCTCGAAGGCGCAGCCAAGATCATCGCCGGCACCGCCCGCTCCATGGGCATCACCGTCGAGGGCTAACCACCCTTCCCGCTGTCCAGCGTCAAAGTAATTGACGACGACGGGCGGCACCGCCGGGACACCGGCACCAAACACATTGAAATGTCGGGCATCCGGGCCGGATAACGAACCGGACCACCGACTGTGGCAGGGCCCAGCGCGGTCCGCAGACCACAACTGCACAAGGAGAAATAAGCAGCATGGCAAAGCGCAGCAAAGCATATGAGGCAGCAGCCGCCAAGATCGACGCGGAGAAGCACTACGCACCGTTCGAGGCAGTAACGCTGGCCAAGGACACCAACCCGTCCAAGTTCGACGCCACGGTTGAGGTGGCCTTCCGCCTCGGCGTTGACCCCCGCAAGGCTGACCAGATGGTCCGCGGCACCGTCAACCTGCCCCACGGCACCGGTAAGACGGCCCGCGTCCTGGTCTTCGCCACGGGCGACAAGGCCGAGGCAGCAATCGCAGCCGGCGCCGACTTTGTTGGTTCCGACGACCTGATCGAAAAGATCGCCGCCGGCTGGACCGACTTTGACGCCGCCGTTGCCACCCCTGACCTCATGGGCAAGGTTGGCCGCCTCGGTAAGGTCCTGGGTCCGCGTAACCTGATGCCGAACCCGAAGACGGGCACCGTGACCCCCGACGTCACCAAGGCTGTCAACGACATCAAGGGTGGAAAGATCGACTTCCGCGTCGACAAGCACTCCAACCTGCACTTCATCATCGGCAAGGTTTCCTTCGACGCCATCAAGCTTGCCGAGAACTACGCAGCGGCACTGGAAGAGGTTCTTCGCCTCAAGCCGTCCGCCGCAAAGGGCCGCTACATCCAGAAGGCCACCGTTGCCACCACGTTCGGCCCGGGCATCTCCGTGGACCCCAACGTCACCAAGGTTCTGACCGAGGCATAGTCCTTCCTGAAGTTCCTGCCTCCGGGTTGATTCCGGAGCAACCAAAGACCGTCCCGGCGCCAAGGCGCCGGGACGGTCTTTTTTGTGCCGGCTGCCACGCGGGCCGGTGCTGCCTAAGCTGGCTGCATGGACCACGTTGAGCGAACCGGCCCCCCACTGTCGCCGTCGATCCCGTCCTGGGCAATTGCCGCCGTCGTTATCCCGCCACGCGGACCCGACCGCCGCGGCACTGGGCTGACCGCGGACTTCCTGGCATGCCAGGCCATGAAGGAGGCCCACGCCCTCGAGCTTTGGGGAAGCCTGGAGCGCTGCCCCACCCTGGACGAAGCGCTGGAGTATTGGCGCGGGAACGAGTACGAGGAACGGCTGCTTTTCCTTGCCCGGGCCGGCGCTGAGCCGGTGGGGCTGTACTCCGTGGCGCTGCCTCTGCGCGAGAACCTGGCCACGGCGGGGATCGACGTCCTGGTGGCTCCCGGCCGGCGCCGGAGGGGAGCGGGGCGGCGCCTGCTGGAACATGCCGAAGCCGTGGCCCGCGCCCGCGGCAGGACATCCCTGGAGGGCTTCCATGAAGTTCCCTTGGACAAAATGCTCCAAGGTTCACGCATGGTCACCGCCAAATCGGGGGCGGGCCAGCTGCCGGCGGATGACCCTGCAACCGCCTTCGCCCTGGCCTCCGGGTACCAGCTCGAACAGGTGGAACGCTCCAGCAGGCTGGAGCTGCCAGTCGCCACGGACCTGTTGTCACAGCTGGCCGAGGACGCCGCAGCCCACTCCGGGGACTACGTGCTGGCCGGCTGGGACGACCACTGTCCGGACAAGTTCGTTGCAGGTTATGCCGGATTGAGGGCGCGGATGAGTACGGACGCGCCCACCGCCGGCATGGACTGGGAACGGGAGGACTGGGACGTCCAGCGCGTGCGCCGCGATGAAGAGGCCCAGGTCCGCAGCGGTGTGCAGACCTCCGTGGCCGCAGCCCTGCACCGGCAAAGCGGCGAACTGGTGGCGTATACGGTCCTGACCTGGCGCCCGGAGGTGCCGGAGTCGCTGATTCAGCAGGACACCCTGGTGGCGGCCGAGCACCGCGGCCACCGGCTGGGGATGCTGACCAAGGCGGCCAACCTGCGGCGAGCCCGGGAAAAATGGCCGCAGGCGCGCTCCGTCCTGACATGGAATGCCAGCGAAAACCAGCATATGCTGGCGATTAATACCGCCCTTGGATTCAGGCCCGCCGGCTATGAAGGTGAGTGGCAGAAACGGCTGGGATGATGCCCGAATGGCAATAGACGTGAAGATCGAGCAGCTCTGGATTCCCGACTCCCTGGACACCCCGGACGCTGCGGATTTCCTCGCCGCGGTGGAAGTGGGCCGCAAGGTGCGCATGCAGACGTGGGGCAGTGACGATCTTGCGTACGATCCCGAGGAAAAGCTGCTTGAGTTCGCGGACCCGTATGAGCGCCAGTTGATCCTCGTTGCCAGGGTGGACGGCTCGATCGTGGGCACGGTTGATATTGCGCTGCCCCTGACCGACCACCTGGACCTTGCCGAGCTCACCCTGGACATCCTGCCCGAGTTCCAGCGGCAGGGGGTGGGCCGCCGGCTCCTGGAGGCTGCCGAACAGCTGGCCCGGGGGGAGGGCCGCACCATGATCCTGGTGGATACCAACCATCCCGGGGCGTCCCTGCATGAGTTTGAACGGGCCCAGCTGGTGCCGGGCTCCGGGCAGGGCTTCGTGCCCCTGGAGAGCCGCGAGGTGGAGTTCGCACAGAAGACCGGCTACACCCTGCAGCACATCGAGCAGTTCAGTTCCTGCCTCCTGCCCCTGGACACCAAGCTGGTGGCCGACCTCCAGGCTGAGGCCGAGGAAGCGAACAACGGCAGGTACCGGCTGCACCACTGGACGGACCGCTGCCCCGACCGCTGGCTGGAGGCCGTGGCCGCGCTGGAAAACCAGGCGGGCGCCGACGTGGACCCGTCACTGGACATGCCGGTTGAACAGGGCATGGTGTTCGACGGCGGAATCCTGCGTGAGGCGGAGGACGTCGCCATCGCCCAAGGCAGGAGAACGGTGGTCACCGCCGTCGAGCACATCGCCACGGGGGCCCTGGTGGGCCTTACCACCATCACTGTCCTTGCCCACCGGGCGGACGTGGTGTTCCAGGACGATACCCTGGTCCTCCAGGAGCACAGGGGCAACAAGCTCGGGCTGCTGATCAAGGTGGCCAACATGGAGCGGCTCAGCGAACAGTTCCCGGACGCCCGCATCATCTACACCTGGAACGCCCCGGAGAACCGGTACCTCCTCACGGTCAACAAGCAACTGGGATTCCAGACAGCCGGCGTCACCGGCATCTGGCAGAAGGAGCTCCCGACCCTGCACACCAGCACCAGCTGAGGCCGATTTGGCGGACCGGCAGCGCCTCGCGTAAGCTGGATGTACCAAAGACCGTCGGTTGTTGGAAATCCACTCTCCTGAACATGGCTCAACTCTGCAGTTGTGCGCGGGGGACCACAGTGGCTTTCCGGACGAAGGACCCTCAACGCAGGGCGGCCGGCGCAGGTGAACGAAGCAAGGCTCCACGGCAACGTGTTGAGCCAAGCCCCGTGCATCTGCGCGGGGCGTTTTTAGTTTTAGCTCTCTTGAGCGGGGACCGTCGAATACCGGCACTATCCCCGGAAGGAGGGTTATGGCAACGCCTACCAAGGTTTCAGCAGTAGCTGAGATCACTAACGATTTCAAGGAATCGAACGCCGCTGTCCTGACCGAATACCGCGGGCTCACCGTTGCACAGCTCAAGCAGCTGCGTGTTTCTCTCGGCCAGGACACCAAGTTCGCGGTCGTCAAGAACACCCTGACCGCCATTGCAGCCAAGGAAGCCGGCGTCGAAGCATTCGACGGCCAGCTTGCCGGCCCCACTGCAATCGCGTTCATCAAGGGTGACGCAGTTGCCGCTGCCAAGAGCCTGACGGATTTTGCCAAGGCCAACAAGCAGCTGGTCATCAAGACCGGTTACTTCGAGGGCAAGGCGCTGGACGCCACCGAGGTCGCCGCACTGGCTGCCCTCGAGTCCCGCGAGCTGCAGCTCGCCAAGGTTGCAGGCGTCCTCAAGGCACCTGCCGCCGCAGCTGCACGCATCATCGACGCACTGCGCCTCAAGCTTGAAGAAGAGAACGGTGCACCGGCAGCTGCCGAAGCGCCCGCCGCTGAAGAAGCCCCCGCCGCTGAAGCTGACGCTGCCGCCGAAGCTCCCGCTGCCGAAGAGAACTAATTCTCTTACCCCCACCAGACTCCGGTGTCCGTCCGGCCCAGCGCCTCCCGGTCACCACAACAGGAAGGACGCCTACCATGGCGAAGCTCAGCAACGAAGAGCTCATTGAAGCTTTCAAGGAACTGACCATCATCGAGCTCTCCGAGTTCGTCAAGCTCTTCGAAGAGACCTTCGAAGTTACCGCTGCTGCTGTAGCTGTTGCCGGCCCCGCCGGTGGCGGCGCCGCTGAAGAGGTTGAAGAGAAGACCGACTTCGACGTCATCCTCGAATCTGCCGGTGACAAGAAGATCGCAGTCATCAAGGAAGTTCGCGCCATCACCTCCCTCGGCCTCAAGGAAGCCAAGGACCTGGTTGACAGCGCCCCCAAGGCTGTTCTCGAAGGCGCCAACAAGGAAGCTGCCGAGAAGGCCAAGGAGCAGCTCGAGGCTGCAGGCGCCACCGTTACCCTCAAGTAACAGCGCCTTTTCCTTCGGAAACCCCGTCCACTCCGGTGGGCGGGGTTTCCTGCGTTAACCAGCTCGATCGATTCCAGGTCCCGCCTGGACGGGATCGCTGATGTCCGCCACCACGGCTTCCAGGGCGGCAGTCAGAGCGTCGGCGTCGACGAACGCGCTGTATCCATGCGCACCGGCGCCCATGGAGATGCGCCGCCCGGCGATGGTGGCGTCGGCATAGACGGGCCAGGCAGTGGTGCTGCCAAGCGGGGTGATGGTGCCCCGCTCGTAGCCGGTGGCCTCCAGCGCAGTTCCTGCGGGCGGCAGGGACAGCTTGTTCACGCCTACCAGGGCGCGGAGCTTGGGCCACGAAATCTGCCGGTCACCGGGGATCAGCGCAAAGAGGAACGTCCCGTCCTTGTGCTTCACTACCAGGGATTTGACGATGTCCGCCGGCGTGATGCCCAGGATGCCCGCGGCCTCTTCAAGGCTCTTCGCTGCGGGCCGCTCCACCACGTCGACTTCCAGGCCACGGGCAGCGGCATCGGCCAGGAACCGTTCCCGTCCGGCGCCGTGCGCTCCGCTTCCGGATGGGCCGGCCATCAGTCGCGGTACAGCAGGAGGGCCTCGCCCTGCCCGCCCCCGCCGCAGAGGGACACCGCAGCCCTGCCGGTGCCACGCCGCTTCAGCTCATGTGCGGCATGGGCCGCCAGTCGTGCGCCCGAGGCCCCGATCGGATGCCCCAGGGCGATGGCGCCGCCATGGATATTGCACTTTTCCAGCGGGTAGTCCAGGTCCTTGAGGGACTGCACAGCCACCGAGCCGAAGGCTTCGTTGATCTCGATGAAGTCAAGATCGGCGGTGCTCCACCCCGCCTTGCCGAGGGCGTTCATGATGGCGTTGGAGGGCTGTGAATGCAACGAATTGTCAGGGCCGGCCACCTGCCCAGGCTTCCCCACCACCGCCAGGTATTCCAGCCCGTGCTCCTCCGCATAGCCGCGGGAGGTGAGTACCAAAGCAGCTGCGCCGTCGGACAGGGGAGAGGAATTGCCTGCGGTGATGGTGCCGTCGGTGACGAACGCGGCGCGCAGGCCCGCCAGCGACTCGACCGAGGTGTTGGGGCGGACCCCTTCGTCGTCGTCCACGACCAGGGGCTCGCCCTTGCGCTGCTTGACGCTGATGGGTGCGATCTCGCCGTCGAACGTTCCGTTCTTCGCCGCAAGCGCAGCACGCTGGTGCGATTGGGCCGCGACGTTGTCCTGCGACATGCGGTCAATGCCCAGCGTGAGGTTCCGTGTTTCCGTGGACAGTCCCATGGACTGGCCGTCGAAGGCATCGGTCAGCCCGTCATGGGCGGCTGCGTCCAGCGCCTGGATGGAGCCGTACGTCCAGCCCTGGCGTGAACCAGGAAGCAGGTGCGGTGCGCGGCTCATCGACTCCTGACCGCCGGCAACCACCACGGCGGCCTCGCCGGCCCGGATCATCCGGGCGGCATCGATCACCGCGGTCAGGCCGGAAAGGCAGACCTTGTTGACGGTCACCGCGGGGACGTTCCACCCGATGCCGGCGCCGATGGCGCTCTGCCGGGCGGGGTTCTGGCCGGCTCCTGCCTGCAGGACCTGGCCCATGATGACGGCTTCCACGTCGGCCGCGTCGACACCGCTGTGTTCCAGTGCGGCCTTGATGGCGTGGGCACCAAGATCCACTGCCGTGAGGCTGGACAGCTGGCCGTTGATCCGGCCCTGCGGCGTCCGTGCCGCCCCGAGGATGACAACGTCGCTGTTGTCGGAAGAGTTGCCCATGGTTACCACTTTCCGTCCGGTTTTGATCTAAGCCACCAAGGCTATCGTGAGCCTGGTCACCCAACTATTCAAACGCCAAAGCCGCTGTGTGCATTCCGGCCATGCGGCCAGGAGGGCGGGGGAGATGTCCCCATCCGTGGGGTTATGCACGACGGCGGGCGCTTGCGTAGGGTGGACGGCGAGGCTTTGCAGGGGGACGCTTTGCAGGGGGGACGCCAGGTCCGGAGCCGGGATGGACGGAGCGACATTGTGAAGAAACCACTGACGGCGGTTGCCATGGCCGTGGCGGTCCTGAGCGGTGGCGCCCTGGCGGGCTGTTCGGTCTCCACACCGGCGCCCGCGGAATCCACCCGCTTCACAACGGCTGCGTCGAACCCGGATAACAGCACGGAGAGCAGCAGCCCGGCTGCCTCCACAGGCTCGGGAAGTTCCGCGGCCGGCGGAGCCAGGGCGGCCTGCGAACTCTTCAACAAGTTGGTGTCGGACTATGCCGCAGTTTCCCCCACCGACCCGCAGGGCTACGAAGACGTCTACACGAAAGCCCAG
Source organism: Pseudarthrobacter sp. CC12 (assembly GCF_039907755.1). Lineage (NCBI taxonomy): Bacteria > Bacillati > Actinomycetota > Actinomycetes > Micrococcales > Micrococcaceae > Pseudarthrobacter > Pseudarthrobacter sp. CC12. Next base: position 197,100 of record NZ_JARDJH010000003.1, read on the forward strand.
GACGCCAAGGAGACCGTTTCGGGGGAGCTGAAGGGACTCTTCACCTCGCTGGGCCTGCTGGCCATCGACCACTCATCGGCTGCGGAGTCCGGGGGCAAGCCGTCCCGGGAATCGGAGGACGCCGTCCGGGATGCCGTCTTCGCGAACGCCGGAACCTGCACGGCGCAGGGCGTGACGCTGCGCCTCTAGCCTGTTCCGGACCTCGAGGGACGGAGCCTGGGAACAAGGTGCTTGCATTCCGGCAGGAAGTGGGGTAGACACGTAGGTTGTTTTGCCGTATCGTAGATATTTGCGTCTTCCCTGTTTACCTTCAGCCTTCATATAGCGGTGGGCTTTGCCTGGCAGCTGGCAATCAACGTGCCGTAACAACGGTTACAGCATAGTCAGTCCAGGCCCCGGGTCATATAGCGGAACCGGATGGTAGCGCTGCGGAGTCACTTCGCAGGGTGCACAGCGGGGGAGATCTGAAAACGCCTGAAGGTCTGTGGAAGGATCCCTCTTGGTCGCCTCGAGCACCTCTAATAACGAAACCGCTAACACCGCCGACAGCACTGATGGTGCCACTCGCCGGCTCTCATTCGCAAAGATTCACGAACCCCTTGACGTTCCGAATCTGCTTGCCCTGCAGACGGACAGCTTTGACTGGCTGGTAGGCAATGAGCGCTGGCAGGCACGCGTGGCAAAGGCTGTCGAAGAAAACGATCTCAGCGTCGCCACCACGTCCGGCCTGTCGGACATCTTCGAAGAGATCTCCCCGATCGAGGACTTCCAGGGCACCATGTCCCTGAGCTTCTCCGATCCGGAGTTCGCTGACCCCAAGTACACCATGGCCGAGTGCAAGGACCGGGACGCAACGTACTCGGCTCCGCTGTACGTCAAGGCCGAGTTCATGAACAACAACACGGGCGAAATCAAGCAGCAGACCGTGTTCATGGGTGACTTCCCGCTGATGACCGAGAAGGGCACCTTCGTCGTCAACGGCACCGAGCGTGTCGTCGTCTCCCAGCTGGTCCGTTCGCCGGGCGCCTACTTCGAGCGCGCCGCCGACAAGACCAGCGACAAGGACATCTTCACCGCCAAGATCATCCCGTCCCGCGGTGCATGGTTCGAGCTCGAGATCGACAAGCGCGACCAGGTCGGTGTCCGCCTCGACCGCAAGCGCAAGCAGTCCGTCACGGTCCTGCTGAAGGCCCTGGGCTGGACCGAAGGCCAGATCCTCGAAGAGTTCGGCCAGTACGACTCCATGCGGGCAACCCTGGAGAAGGACGCCACCGAAACCCGCGAAGACGCCCTCCTGGACATCTACCGCAAGCTGCGTCCGGGCGAGCCGCCCACCGTCGAGGCTGCCCAGTCGCTGCTGGACAACCTGTACTTCAACTCCAAGCGCTACGATCTGGCCAAGGTTGGCCGCTACAAGATCAACCGCAAGCTGGGCATCGACCGCTCCCTTGGTGACAAGGAAGCCTCTGTCCTGCACGTTGAAGACATCGTCGCCATGATCAAGTTCCTCGTCGCGCTGCACGCCGGCGAGAAGACCATCAAGGGCACCCGCGATGGCCAGGAAGTGGACCTGCGCGTCGAGATCGACGACATCGACCACTTCGGCAACCGCCGCATCCGCGCCGTCGGCGAGCTCATCGAGAACCAGGTCCGCACCGGCCTGTCCCGCATGGAGCGCGTTGTCCGCGAGCGTATGACCACCCAGGACGTCGAGGCCATCACGCCGCAGACCCTGATCAACATCCGCCCCGTGGTTGCGGCCATCAAGGAGTTCTTCGGAACCTCCCAGCTGTCGCAGTTCATGGACCAGAACAACCCGCTCTCGGGCCTGACCCACAAGCGCCGCCTGTCGGCACTTGGCCCCGGTGGTCTGTCCCGTGACCGCGCCGGCATGGAAGTCCGCGACGTGCACCCGTCCCACTACGGACGTATGTGCCCCATCGAAACCCCTGAAGGCCCGAACATTGGCCTGATCGGTTCGCTGGCTTCCTACGGACGCATCAACCCGTTCGGTTTCATCGAGACCCCGTACCGGCTGGTCAAGGACGGCGTCGTGTCCGACGACGTCCAGTACCTGACCGCCGACGACGAGGCAGAGGTCCTGATCGCCCAGGCCAACGCCCCGCTCGACGAGAACAAGAAGTTCGCCGAAGAGACCGTCCTGGTCCGTGCCCGCGGTGGTGGCGGTGAGCCCGTCCTGGTTCCGGCCGAGGACGTCGAGTTCATGGACGTTTCCCCGCGCCAGATGGTGTCCGTGGCTACGGCCCTGATCCCGTTCCTGGAGCACGACGACGCCAACCGCGCACTCATGGGTGCCAACATGCAGCGCCAGGCTGTGCCGCTGGTCCGTTCCGAGGCCCCCGTTGTGGGCACCGGCATGGAGCGCGCCGCCGCCGTCGACGCCGGTGACGTTGTCATCGCCAAGAAGGCCGGTGTGGTCACCGAGGTTTCCGCCGAGCTCGTCATCATGCTCAACGACGACGGCACCGAGACCAACTACCGCATCAACAAGTTCGCCCGCTCCAACCAGGGCAACTGCTACAACCACCGCGTCCTGGTCAACGAAGGCCAGCGCCTGGAAGTTGGCGGAATCATCGCCGACGGCCCGGCAACGGACCAGGGCGAGCTCGCACTGGGCAAGAACCTGCTCGTGGCATTCATGTCATGGGAAGGCCACAACTTCGAGGACGCCATCATCCTCTCGCAGCGCATCGTTGCCGAGGACGTCCTTTCCTCCATCCACATCGAGGAGCACGAGATCGATGCCCGCGACACCAAGCTTGGTGCCGAGGAAATCACCCGTGACATCCCCAACGTGTCCGAGGAAGTCCTGGCCGGCCTGGACGAGCGCGGTATCATCCACATCGGTGCCGAGGTTGAAGCAGGGGACATCCTGGTCGGAAAGGTCACCCCGAAGGGTGAAACCGAACTGACCCCGGAAGAGCGCCTGCTGCGCGCCATCTTCGGCGAGAAGTCCCGCGAAGTCCGCGACACCTCCCTGAAGGTTCCCCACGGCGAGTCCGGTACCGTCATCGGCGTGCGCGTCTTCGACCGCGACAACGACGACGAGCTGCCCCCGGGCGTGAACCAGCTGGTCCGCGTCTACGTGGCCGCCAAGCGCAAGATCACCGACGGCGACAAGCTCGCCGGCCGCCACGGCAATAAGGGTGTTATCTCCAAGATCCTTCCGATCGAGGACATGCCCTTCCTTGCCGACGGCACCCCCGTTGATATCGTCCTGAACCCGCTGGGTGTTCCGGGCCGTATGAACGTGGGCCAGGTGCTCGAAACGCACCTCGGCTGGGTTGCCAAGACCGGCTGGAAGATCGAAGGCGAGCCCGAGTGGGTCAAGCAGCTGCCGAACCTGCCGCGCGAGAGTGGTCCCACCACCGTTGCCACGCCGGTGTTCGACGGCGCCCGCGAAGAGGAAATCACGGGCCTGCTGGATTCCACCAACGTGACCCGCGACGGTGACCGCCTGATCAACTCCTCGGGCAAGACCCGCCTGTTTGACGGCCGCTCCGGCGAGCCGTTCCCGGATCCGATCTCGGTCGGCTACATGTACATCCTGAAGCTCCACCACCTGGTGGACGACAAGATCCACGCACGCTCCACCGGCCCGTACTCCATGATCACGCAGCAGCCGCTGGGTGGTAAGGCACAGTTCGGTGGCCAGCGCTTCGGTGAAATGGAAGTGTGGGCGCTCGAGGCTTACGGCGCCGCCTACACGCTCCAGGAACTCCTCACGATCAAGTCCGATGACATCCACGGTCGCGTGAAGGTCTACGAAGCGATCGTCAAGGGCGAGAACATCCCCGAGCCGGGCGTTCCCGAATCCTTCAAGGTCTTGATCAAGGAAATGCAGTCGCTGTGCCTGAACGTGGAAGTCCTTTCCACGGACGGAACCACAATTGAAATGCGTGACTCTGATGACGCAGTCTTCACGGCTGCGGAAGAACTGGGCATCGATCTGTCTCGCGCAGAGCCCAGCTCCGTAGAAGAGGTTTAGCAGGAGGTTTACGACGGCGGGTGACCACCCGCCGTCGTACGCCCCCTCCCTCATCCCGCACCAAGACTTCAGAATTTAGAGAACAAGAGAGAACAGGGACCATATGTCCAGCGAATCCTCCTTCGGCCTCATGCAGATCGGCCTCGCCACCGCGGAAGACATCCGCGGCTGGTCGTACGGCGAGGTTAAGAAGCCGGAAACCATCAACTACCGCACGCTCAAGCCCGAGAAGGACGGCCTCTTCTGCGAGAAGATCTTCGGCCCGTCCCGCGACTGGGAATGCTACTGCGGCAAGTACAAGCGCGTGCGCTTCAAGGGCATCATCTGTGAGCGCTGTGGCGTTGAAGTCACCCGCGCCAAGGTCCGCCGCGAGCGCATGGGCCACATCGAACTGGCCGCCCCCGTTACGCACATCTGGTACTTCAAGGGTGTTCCGTCCCGCCTGGGCTACCTCCTTGACCTGGCCCCGAAGGACCTCGAAAAGGTCATCTACTTCGCTGCCTACATGATCACCAGCGTCGACGAAGCTGCCCGCCACGAGGAACTGCCCAACCTGCAGGTTGAGCACGACATCGAGAAGAAGCAGCTGATCGACAACCGCGACGCCGATATCGCCGCGATTGCCCGCGACCTTGAAGGCGAAATTGCCCGTCTCGAGGGCGAAGGCGCCAAGGCTGCCGACAAGAAGAAGGCCCGCGACTCCGCCGACCGCCAGATGGCCAACGTGCGCAAGCGTGCCGATGCCGACATCGAGCGCCTCGAGCAGGTCTGGGACCGCTTCAAGAACCTGAAGGTCGCCGACCTCGAAGGTGACGAGGGGCTGTACCGCGAACTGCGCGACCGCTACGGCATGTACTTCGAAGGCTCCATGGGTGCCGAGGCCATCAAGAAGCGGCTCGAGAACTTCGACATGCAGGCCGAGTCCGACCTGCTGCGCGACGTCATCGCCAACGGCAAGGGCCAGCGCAAGACCCGCGCCCTGAAGCGGCTCAAGGTGGTCAACGCATTCCTGACCACCAACAACAGCCCGCTGGGCATGGTCCTCGACGCCGTCCCGGTGATCCCGCCGGAACTGCGCCCCATGGTCCAGCTGGACGGTGGCCGCTTCGCGACCTCCGACCTCAACGACCTGTACCGCCGCGTGATCAACCGCAACAACCGCCTCAAGCGACTGCTTGACCTGGGTGCTCCGGAGATCATCGTCAACAACGAGAAGCGCATGCTTCAGGAAGCTGTTGACAGCCTCTTCGACAACGGCCGCCGCGGCCGCCCGGTCACCGGACCGGGCAACCGTCCGCTGAAGTCCCTGAGCGACATGCTCAAGGGCAAGCAGGGCCGCTTCCGCCAGAACCTCCTCGGCAAGCGCGTCGACTACTCCGGCCGTTCGGTCATCGTCGTCGGCCCGCAGCTGAAGCTGCACCAGTGCGGCCTGCCCAAGCAGATGGCCCTGGAGCTCTTCAAGCCGTTCGTGATGAAGCGCCTGGTTGACCTCAACCACGCCCAGAACATCAAGTCGGCCAAGCGGATGGTGGAGCGCTACCGCCCGCAGGTCTGGGACGTGCTCGAAGAGATCATCACCGAACACCCGGTGCTGCTCAACCGTGCACCTACCCTGCACCGCCTGGGCATCCAGGCGTTCGAGCCGCAGCTTGTTGAAGGCAAGGCAATCCAGCTGCACCCGCTGGTTTGTGGCGCGTTCAACGCCGACTTCGACGGCGACCAGATGGCAGTCCACCTGCCGCTGAGCCCCGAGGCGCAGGCTGAGGCCCGCATCCTGATGCTGTCCTCGAACAACATCCTGAAGCCCTCTGACGGACGCCCGGTCACCCTGCCTTCGCAGGATATGATCATCGGCCTGTACCACCTGACCACCAAGCGGAAGGGTTCCGCCGGCGAAGGCAGGATCTTCTCCTCCGTATCGGAAGCCATCATGGCCTTCGATGCACGCGAGCTTCACCTGAACTCGCAGGTCAAGATCCGGCTCGAAGGATTCGTTCCCTACGCCGGCTGGGAAGCCCCGGAAGGCTGGGAGCCCGGTCAGCCGGCACTCGTCCAGACCTCCCTGGGCCAGGTTGTGTTCAACCAGACCCTGCCCGAGGACTACCCGTGGGTTGAAGCCGTTGCCGACAAGGGCGAACTGTCCCGGATCGTCAACGACCTCGCCGAGCGCTACCCCAAGGTCGTCACCGCGGCAACGCTGGACAACCTGAAGGATGCCGGTTTCTACTGGGCAACCCGTTCGGGCGTCACCGTCGCCATCTCCGACATCGAGGTTCCTGCTGCCAAGCCGGAAATCCTTGCCGGGTACGAGGAACGCGCCGCCAAGATCCAGGGCCAGTACGACAAGGGCCTGATCGACGACGACGAGCGCCGCCAGGAACTGATCGAGATCTGGAACAAGGCAACCAACGACATCGCCACCGTGATGCGTGAGAGCCTGTCCCCGATGAACACCATCAACCGCATGGTGTCCTCCGGTGCACGTGGTAACTGGATGCAGGTCCGCCAGATCGCGGGTATCCGTGGCCTGGTGGCCAACCCGAAGGGTGAGATCATCCCGCGCCCCATCAAGTCCTCCTACCGCGAGGGCCTGTCGGTGCTGGAATACTTCATCGCCACGCACGGTGCCCGTAAGGGCCTGGCCGATACCGCACTGCGTACCGCCAACTCGGGTTACCTGACCCGTCGACTGGTGGACGTCTCGCAGGACGTCATCGTCCGTGAAGAGGACTGCGGCACCGAGCGCGGCCTGGTCACGCCCATCGCCGTCGCCGATTCCAACGGTGAGCTGGTCCTGGACGAGAACGTCGAGAACAGCGCGTACGCACGTACGCTGGCGGTCGACGTCGTCGACTCCGAGGGCAACGTCCTCGCAGCGGCCGGCACTGACTGCGGCGACGTCGTGATCGCTGAGCTCTTCAAGGCAGGCATCACCGAGGTCAAGGTCCGCTCCGTACTCACCTGTGAGTCCAGCGTCGGCACCTGCGCCCTGTGCTACGGCCGCTCGCTGGCCACCGGCAAGACCGTGGACATCGGCGAGGCCGTTGGCATCATCGCCGCACAGTCCATCGGTGAGCCCGGTACCCAGCTGACCATGCGTACGTTCCACACCGGTGGTGCTGTTTCCGCCGGCGGTGGCGACGACATCACCCAGGGTCTGCCCCGTATCCAGGAGCTCTTCGAAGCCCGTACTCCCAAGGGCGTCGCGCCGATTGCTGAAGCAGCCGGCCGCATCACCATTGAAGAGTCCGAGCGCCAGATGCGCCTGGTCATCACCCCGGATGACGGAACGGAAGAGATCGCCTACCCGGTCCTCCGCCGTTCACGCCTGCTGATCGAAGACGGCGACCATGTCGCCGTTGGCCAGAAGCTGATCAACGGTCCGGTGGACCCCAAGCAGGTCCTGCGCATCATGGGTCCGCGTGCGGCACAGAAGTTCCTCGTGGACGAAGTGCAGGGCGTGTACCGCAGCCAGGGCATCGGTATCCACGACAAGCACGTCGAGGTTATCGTCCGCCAGATGCTGCGCCGCGTCACTGTCATCGAGTCCGGCGAATCGGACCTGCTGCCCGGCGAGCTCGCCGAGCGCAGCCGCTTCGAAGACGCCAACCGCCGCGTTGTGTCCGAGGGCAAGACTCCGGCTTCCGGACGTCCTGAACTCATGGGCATCACCAAGGCGTCGCTGGCCACCGAGTCCTGGCTGTCCGCAGCTTCCTTCCAGGAGACCACCCGCGTCCTGACGCAGGCGGCCATGGAAGGCAAGAGCGATCCGCTGCTCGGCCTGAAGGAAAACGTCATCATCGGTAAGCTGATCCCGGCCGGCACGGGTCTCCCGCGCTACACCGAGGTCACCGTGGAGCCCACTGAGGAAGCAAAGGCCAACCTGTTCACCGGCCCCAGCGCGTTCAGTGACTTCTCGTACGACACCCTGGGTGGTGACGGAGCTCCCGAGTTCCACGCCATCCCGCTGGATGACTACGACCTGGGCAACGACTTCCGGTAACCACTGACGGTTGACGCCTGACCAAGGGATGGTCCCGCACCGCAAGGTGGGGGACCATCCCCGTTTAGCCATGGTGGGAGGCCCGATTAAGGCATGGGGCCCGTCCATGCTAAACTTGTTACCAATTGTTATTGTGGCAGTGGATGAGTGCGCCGGTATCAGCTGAAAAGCTGGATCAGAGCGACGTTTCCGGTTTGCAGGGTTCTTGTGCAACGTATGCCACATTTTTGCATGCCTAGGGAACTGCAGGAATGTACGTTTCGATCCCGGTGTGCGATCCGACTATTAAGGCTTCGCCTTCGCCGCCATGGAGATTCCCTTCAGGGCCCGGGCGGCGGGGCAACGCAACAAGAGAGTGGCCGGAAACAGCCGCTCCGGATAAAACGGAGAACACGAGAGTGCCTACGATTAACCAGCTGGTCCGTAAGGGCCGCACGCCTAAGGTCTCAAAGACCAAGGCTCCCGCGCTTAAGGGCAGCCCCATGCGCCGCGGTGTTTGCACCCGCGTCTACACCACCACCCCGAAGAAGCCGAACTCGGCTCTGCGTAAGGTGGCACGTGTGCGCCTCAACGGCGGCGTGGAAGTTACCGCCTACATCCCCGGTGTTGGCCACAACCTGCAGGAGCACTCCATTGTGCTCGTTCGCGGTGGTCGTGTGAAGGACCTCCCGGGTGTCCGCTACAAGATCGTCCGTGGCGCCCTCGATACCCAGGGTGTGAAGAACCGTAAGCAGGCCCGCAGCCGCTACGGCGCAAAGATGGAGAAGAAGTAATATGCCTCGCAAGGGTCCGGCCCCCAAGCGGCCGCTCGTTTCGGATCCGGTTTACGGTTCCCCGCTGGTAACCCAGCTCATCAACAAGGTGCTCGTTGACGGCAAGAAGTCCACGGCAGAGCGCATTGTCTACGGTGCACTCGAAGGCGCCCGCGCCAAGTCCGGCGGCGACCCCGTTGCAGCCCTGAAGAAGGCCATGGACAACGTCAAGCCGTCCCTCGAGGTCCGCTCCCGCCGTGTCGGTGGCGCCACCTACCAGGTTCCGGTTGAGGTCAAGCCGGGCCGCTCCACCGCACTCGCCCTGCGGTGGCTGGTTGGCTACTCCAAGGCCCGCCGTGAAAAGACGATGACCGAACGTCTCCAGAACGAAATCCTGGATGCGTCCAACGGTCTCGGTGCCGCTGTGAAGCGTCGCGAAGACACCCACAAGATGGCCGAGTCCAACAAGGCCTTCGCACACTACCGCTGGTAATACTCCCCGGACGCCGCCGGCTCAACCGAGCCGGCGGCGAACGTGTAGTCCATCCCAAAAGGAGACCCCGTGGCACAGGACGTGCTTACCGACCTTAGCAAGGTCCGCAACATCGGCATCATGGCCCACATTGATGCCGGCAAGACCACCACTACCGAGCGCATCCTGTTCTACACGGGTGTGAACCACAAGATCGGCGAAACGCACGACGGCGCTTCGACCACTGACTGGATGGAACAGGAAAAGGAACGCGGCATCACCATCACGTCTGCCGCCGTGACCTGCTTCTGGGAAAACAACCAGATCAACATCATCGACACCCCCGGCCACGTGGACTTCACGGTTGAGGTTGAGCGCTCCCTGCGCGTCCTCGACGGTGCAGTCGCCGTCTTCGATGGCAAGGAAGGCGTTGAGCCGCAGTCCGAGACCGTGTGGCGCCAGGCTGACAAGTACAACGTTCCGCGTATCTGCTTCGTCAACAAGATGGACAAGCTCGGTGCTGACTTCTACTTCACCGTGGACACCATCATCAGCCGCCTCGGTGCGAAGCCGCTGGTCATGCAGCTGCCCATCGGTGCCGAGAACGACTTCATCGGCGTCGTCGACCTGCTCTACATGCGTGCCCTGGTTTGGCCGGGCGACGCCAAGGGTGACGTGACCATGGGTGCCAAGTACGAGATCCGCGAGATCCCGGCAGACCTCCAGGAAAAGGCCGAGGAATACCGCGCGAACCTCGTTGAGACCGTCGCTGAGTCTTCCGAGGAACTCATGGAGAAGTACCTCGAGGGCGAAGAGATTTCCATCGACGAACTCAAGGCCGGCATCCGCAAGATGACCATCGCTTCCGAGCTCTACCCGATCTTCTGCGGCTCCGCCTTCAAGAACCGCGGCGTTCAGCCCATGCTGGACGCGGTGGTTGACTACCTGCCGAACCCGCTCGACGTCCCCCCGATGGTCGGCCACGACCCTCGCGACGAAGAGAAGGAACTGACCCGCAAGCCTTCCGCTGACGAGCCGTTCTCGGCCCTGGCGTTCAAGATTGCGGCCCACCCCTTCTTCGGCCAGCTCACCTTCATCCGCGTGTACTCCGGTCACGTGGAAGCAGGCGCCCAGGTGGTCAACTCCACCAAGGGCAAGAAGGAGCGCATCGGCAAGCTGTTCCAGATGCACGCCAACAAGGAAATGCCCGTTGAGGGCGCTACCGCCGGCCACATCTACGCAGCCATCGGCCTGAAGGACACCACCACCGGTGACACCCTGTGCGATGCCAACAACCAGATCGTGCTCGAGTCCATGAGCTTCCCGGAGCCCGTGATCTCGGTTGCCATCGAGCCGAACACCAAGGGTGACCAGGAGAAGCTCTCCACGGCCATCCAGAAGCTCTCCGCTGAGGACCCCACCTTCCAGGTGTCCCTCAACGAAGACACCGGCCAGACCATCATCGCCGGCATGGGCGAGCTCCACCTGGACATCCTGGTGGACCGCATGCGCCGCGAGTTCAAGGTTGAAGCCAACGTTGGCAAGCCGCAGGTTGCTTACCGCGAAACCATCAAGCGCGCCGTCGAACGCCACGACTACACGCACAAGAAGCAGACCGGTGGTTCGGGTCAGTTCGCGAAGATCCAGATCGCCATCGAGCCGCTGGACACCGCCGAAGGCGAGCTGTACGAGTTCGAGAACAAGGTCACCGGTGGCCGCGTTCCCCGCGAGTACATCCCGTCTGTTGACGCGGGCATCCAGGATGCGCTGAACGACGGCGTCCTGGCCGGCTACCCGGTTGTCGGCATCAAGGCCACGCTGATCGATGGCGCGTACCACGATGTTGACTCCTCGGAAATGGCGTTCAAGATCGCCGGACGTATGGCTTTCAAGGAAGCTGCACGCAAGGCGAACCCTGTCCTGCTTGAACCGCTGATGGATGTCGAGGTCCGCACCCCTGAGGAATACATGGGTGAAGTTATCGGTGACATCAACTCACGGCGTGGCCAGATGCAGTCCATGGAAGATGCACAGGGCGTCAAGGTCATCCGTGCGCACGTCCCGCTGTCCGGCATGTTCGGCTACATCGGTGACCTGCGCTCCAAGACCCAGGGCCGTGCTGTTTACTCCATGACGTTCAACAGCTACGCCGAGGTCCCGAAGGCAGTTGCCGACGAGATCATCCAGAAGTCCCGCGGCGAATAGTCCCTCCGGACTCTCGCAGCGAAAACCTCGGTTGCGCTGTCCGTCCTTGGACAGTGCGGCCGGTGCAGGCGGCCGGCCGGCCGGATTCGTCCGGCTGGTTCCGGCCCCTGCACGAACAGGCTCAGGGGATTAGTATTAGTTCCTGAATCTGCAATTTCACCAATCCAAAGCCCCCCAAGTAGACTTGCCTGAGTTCTACCGCGATAAGCGCGGCTGGAGGGCAAGCTATTTGAAAACGTTCTAGGAGGAACCTGTGGCAAAGGCAAAGTTCGAGCGGACTAAGCCGCACGTCAACATCGGCACCATTGGTCACGTTGACCACGGTAAGACGACGCTGACGGCCGCCATTTCCAAGGTGCTGTACGACAAGTACCCGGATCTCAACGAGAAGCGTGACTTCGCGTCGATCGACTCTGCACCCGAAGAGCGTCAGCGCGGTATTACCATCAACATCTCCCACGTGGAGTACCAGACCGAGAAGCGTCACTACGCACACGTTGACGCCCCCGGCCACGCTGACTACATCAAGAACATGATCACCGGTGCTGCCCAGATGGACGGCGCAATCCTCGTGGTTGCCGCTACCGACGGCCCGATGGCTCAGACCCGCGAGCACGTTCTGCTCGCCCGCCAGGTTGGTGTTCCCTACCTGCTGGTCGCCCTGAACAAGGCTGACATGGTCGACGACGAAGAACTGCTCGACCTGGTCGAAATGGAAGTTCGTGAGCTCCTGAGCTCGCAGGGCTTCGATGGCGACAACGCTCCGGTTGTCCGCGTTTCAGGCCTGAAGGCACTGGAAGGCGACCCCGAGTGGGTCAAGTCCGTTGAGGACCTGATGGCTGCCGTCGACGAGTCCGTTCCGGACCCCGTACGTGACCGCGACAAGCCGTTCCTGATGCCGATCGAGGACGTCTTCACCATCACCGGTCGTGGCACCGTTGTTACGGGCCGCGCCGAGCGTGGAACCCTCGCCATCAACTCCGAGGTCGAGATCGTCGGCATCCGCCCGGTCCAGAAGACCACGGTTACCGGTATCGAGATGTTCCACAAGCAGCTCGACGAAGCATGGGCCGGCGAGAACTGTGGCCTGCTGCTCCGCGGTCTGAAGCGCGACGATGTCGAGCGTGGCCAGGTCGTCGTCAAGCCGGGTTCCATCACCCCGCACACCGATTTCGAGGCCAACGTCTACATCCTCTCCAAGGACGAAGGCGGACGTCACAACCCGTTCTACTCCAACTACCGCCCGCAGTTCTACTTCCGCACCACGGACGTAACCGGCGTTATCACCCTGCCCGAGGGCACGGAAATGGTTATGCCTGGCGACAACACTGAGATGACCGTTGCGCTCATCCAGCCCATCGCCATGGAAGAGGGCCTCGGCTTCGCTATCCGCGAAGGCGGCCGCACCGTTGGTTCGGGACGCGTTACCAAGATCATCAAGTAGTACTTGCTGAACTGAAGGACAGCCCCGCTGCAAAAGCAGCGGGGCTGTCCTTTTTCGTTAAAGGCCCCCTGATACTGTTGCAGCACTGAAAGGAGACCATCATGGGCTGGCTTATCTTCCTCATCATCGCGGTGGCCGTCGTGGCCGGGGTGTTTTGGGTCAGGCGGAACTTCCGGCACGAAATTGACCGGGCAAAGCGGATCAACAGGGCAAACAAGAACCAGTAGTGCCGCGGGCACCCCAATCTCGAAGGCATGCCTTAGTCCTACTTTTCGGTACACCTAAATTCGCGGTATCCTCGTCCTATTGACGCCCCGACGACGAGGACACGTGATGGCTGTTTCAACATTGGCGGCTGAATCCGCTTCCACCAAGGGCTGGTCGCGCCTCCTGCTGCTCGGTCCGGCCTTCGTGGCGGCAATTGCATACGTTGATCCCGGGAACGTGGCGGCGAACCTGACGGCCGGGGCAAACTTCGGATACCTGCTTGTCTGGGTGCTGGTAGTTGCGAATGCCATGGCCGTGCTGATCCAGTACCAGTCCGCCAAGCTGGGCCTTGCCACCGGCATGAGCCTGCCGGAGATCCTGGGCAAGCGCTTGGGAACCGGGCAGCGGCGTGCCTTTTGGGTGCAGGCTGAGATCGTTGCCGGTGCTACAGACATGGCAGAGGTCATTGGCGGAGCTGTCGCCCTCAACCTGCTGTTCGGCCTACCGCTGCTCACGGGCGGAGTGATCATTGGATTGGCGTCCATGCTGCTGCTGGGACTTCAATCGCACCGGAGCCAGAAGTCCTTCGAACTCGCCATCCTGACCCTGCTCGGCGTGATCGCCGTCGGCTTCGTTTCAGGGCTGTTCGTTGCCCCGCCGGACGCGGGCGGGGCCCTCGCCGGCCTCGTGCCACGGTTTGGCGGCACCGACACCGTCCTGCTCGCTGCCAGCATGCTTGGGGCCACTGTCATGCCGCACGCGATCTACCTGCACTCAGCCCTGGCGCGGGACCGTCACGGTTTCTCCGAAGATCCCGTCACCAGGACGCGGCTGATCAGGGCAACCCGGCTGGACGTCGCCGGAGCTCTGCTGCTGGCCGGCATCGTCAATATTGCCATGCTGCTGCTGGCCGCCAACAGCCTCCGCGGAGTGGAGGGGACGGACACCATCGCCGGGGCGCACGCGGCCGTGACGTCGGCACTGGGGCCGGTTATCGGCGTCGTATTTGCCGTGGGGCTCCTGGCCTCCGGCCTGGCGTCCACCTCGGTAGGGTGCTATGCCGGGGCCACGATCATGGGCGGCCTGCTGAAAGTGCGGATTCCGCTGCTTGTCCGCCGCACCGTCACCCTGATCCCGGCCCTGCTGGTCCTGGGCGCCGGCATTGAACCTACCCTGGCCCTGGTCCTCAGCCAGGTCCTCCTGAGTTTCGGTATCCCGTTCGCGCTCATCCCGCTGATCCGCCTCACCGGGAGCCGCAAGGTCATGGGCATCCATGCGGACTCGGCGGCGCTCCGGATCGCAGGCTGGACCAGTGCCACACTGATCGTGGGCCTGAACTGCGTACTGATCGTGCTGACGGTGCTGGGGCGCCAGTGACCCTTTAGGGACGGACCGTGTGGTCCTGCCGGCTGCCGCGGGCCCGGGACAACGCCTGGTACCAGTAGAAGGAACGCTTGGGTGTCCGCTCCAGCGAGTCGAAATCCACATGCACCAGGCCAAAGCGCTGGGAGTATCCGGCGGCCCACTCGAAGTTGTCCATCAGCGTCCACACATAGTAGCCCCGCAGATCCACGCCTTCTGCGACGCCGCCGGGCGAGGTGGCCTCCAGGGCTGCCCCCAGATGGGTTGCGAGGTACGCCACCCGGTCCGTGTCCTCCAGGGTCTCCGTAACGCGGTCCGGTTCCGGGAAGCTCGCGCCGCCTTCGGTGATGTATACCGGCGGGAGGGATTGCCCGTACCGGTCCCGCATCTCCTGCAGCAGGACACCCAGATGCTCCGGCGCGACGGGCCAGCCGAAGCCGGTGCTGCCGTACTCCGGGTAACCCGCCTCGTGGAAGGGCAGCTTCGCCAACTCCTGGTGCATGTCCGCAGGTAAGGGGGTGATGCCCGGCCCCAGGGCCACTTTGACCGGGAAATAGTAATTGAGGCCGTAGAAGTCCAGCGGCTGGTGGATGGTCTTCAGGTCGGCATCGGAAATCCTGCCAATGGAACGCAGCCACGGCCTCGCATACAAGGGCAGGGACGGGTAGCGCCCCAGCAGGACTGGATCGGCGTAGAGCCTGTTCATCAGCAGGTCGTACAGATGCGCCACCAGCCGGTCGCCGATCTTCCGGGTGGCAGGCCTGACGGGGGAGTGCAGGTTGGTCAGGCCGACGCCGCCCGCTACGCCGGCTGCCCGCAGGGCCTGCACGCCAAGTCCATGCGCCAGGAGTTGGTGGTGGATGGCGGGGAGGGCGTCGAACATCAGGCGGCGTCCCGGCGCGTGGACTCCCAGCGCGTATCCATTAAGGGTGACCGACACGGGCTCGTTGAGTGTCACCCACTGGTCAACGCGATCGCCAAACCGCTCACCAGCGGCGCGTGCGTACTCGCCGAAACGCTCAGCGGTATCCCGGTTCAGCCAGCCGCCGCGGTGTTCCAGCGGCAGGGGGGTGTCCCAGTGGTACAGGGTGGCCATGGGGGAGATGCCGGCCTCAAGGAGCTGGTCGATTAGGCGGTCGTAAAAGTCCAGGCCCTCAGCGTTGAAGCTGCCCTGGCCATCAGGCTGGATGCGCGGCCAGGACAGGGAGAACCGGTAGGAGTCAACGCCCAGCTCCTTGAGCAGTCCAACATCTTCCGGCAGCCGGTTGTAGTGGTCGCACGCCACTGCGGGGGAGTGGCCGTCAATGATGGCGCCGGGTTTCTCCGCGAAGGCGTCCCACCCCGAGGGCCCGCGGCCTCCTGCCGTCAGCGCGCCTTCTATCTGGAACGCCGCGGCGGCGACGCCAAGGGTGAACGACGGCGGCACGCGCCCGGCCAGTTGCGTCACCGATTCAGTGCCTTCCAGGGTCATGCACCTATCATCCAGCCGGTTTCATGCCACTGCAATGGGATCTCAGGGGGCGAACGGAAGGCCAATTCGCATCTGCCGGGCTTTTCCGGCATACTAGATGAGTTGTTCAAGCGCTTCTTCGTGTCCCGATCCGGATAATGCCGGGTGCAGGGTCCAAGCTGAAGACCAAACATAACCCACCCCCAAGGAACTGCGGATTCATATGCGCGCCCAGCGCGACACGCCCGACCGCGGGGGTCGGTTACGCCGGCAAGGTGAGGAACCCGGATTTATCCGGATTCAGTTTGTGCGGCGGATGGTGGTTACGACCTCAAATGCTTCGGCAGCCATACAACGAGTAAGTGAACAGGGCAGCCCTAATCCGGGGAAGCACAGACTGAAAGAGAGTCAGGCGACATGGCGGGACAAAAAATCCGCATCCGGCTGAAGTCATACGACCACGAGGTCATTGACGTTTCAGCACGGAAGATCGTTGAGACGGTCACGCGCGCAGGCGCAACGGTAGTTGGCCCCGTGCCGCTGCCCACGGAGAAGAACGTTTACTGCGTTATCCGCTCTCCGCACAAGTACAAGGACAGCCGCGAGCACTTTGAAATGCGCACGCACAAGCGTCTTATCGACATCATCGATCCCACGCCGAAGGCTGTCGACTCGCTCATGCGTCTCGACCTGCCGGCTGACGTGAACATCGAAATCAAGCTGTAGGGAGGTGCTGAGAGACTATGACCGCAACCCGTAACGTAAAGGGCCTGCTGGGCACGAAGCTCGGCATGACCCAGGTCTGGGACGAGAACAACAAGCTCATCCCCGTCACTGTGGTCCAGGCAGACTCGAACGTCATCACCCAGCTGCGCAACGCAGAAGTTGATGGCTACGTCGCCGTTCAGATCGGCTACGGCCAGATCGATCCCCGCAAGGTCACCAAGCCGCTGGCTGGTCACTTTGAAAAGGCAGGCGTCACGCCTCGCCGCCACGTCGTCGAACTTCGTACCGCAGATGCTGCCGAGTACGAGCTGGGCCAGGAGCTCTCCGTAGAGCTCTTCGAAGCCGGCCAGAAGATCGACGTCGTCGGGACCACCAAGGGTAAGGGCTTCGCCGGTGTTATGAAGCGTCACGGCTTCCACGGCGTTGGAGCTTCCCACGGTGCCCACAAGAACCACCGTAAGCCCGGTTCAATCGGTGGCGCATCCACCCCGAGCCGCGTCTTCAAGGGCATGAGAATGGCCGGCCGCATGGGCGCCGTTCGTCACACCACGCTGAACCTCACCGTTCACGCGGTCGACGTCGAGAAGTCGCTGCTCCTGATCAAGGGTGCCGTTCCCGGTGCCCGCGGCCAGGTCGTCTTCGTACGCACCGCCGTGAAGGGAGCCTAGTTCAATGGCTAACACTGTCCAGGTTGACCTGCCTGCAGAGATCTTCGACGTTCAGACCAACGTGCCGCTGCTGCACCAGGTTGTCGTTGCCCAGCTCGCTGCTGCCCGCCAGGGAACCCACAAGACCAAGACCCGCGCTGAAGTTTCCGGTGCAGGACGCAAGCCGTTCAAGCAGAAGGGCACCGGCCGCGCCCGTCAGGGTTCCATCCGTGCCCCCCACATGACCGGCGGTGGCATTGTCCACGGTCCCACCCCGCGTGACTACAGCCAGCGCACCCCCAAGAAGATGATTGCTGCTGCACTGCGCGGCGCACTCTCTGACCGGGCCCGCAACGGTCGCATCCACGTTGTCGCAGAACTGGTTGAAGGCACCAAGCCGTCCGCCAAGACCGCCCTGGCAACGCTCCGCGGTGTTTCCGACCGCAAGAACCTGCTGGTCGTCATCGAGCGCGATAACGACGTTGCCGCACTGTCCGTGCGCAACCTCGCCGGCGTTCACGTTCTGTACGCAGACCAGCTGAACACCTACGACGTTCTCGTCTCCGATGACGTTGTCTTCACCAAGGCTGCCTACGACGCATTCGTTGCCGCCAAGGCAGCTAAGAACGAGGAGGATGCCAAGTGAGTGCAGCCACCATCAAGGATCCCCGCGACGTCGTGCTTGCACCCGTCGTGTCGGAAAAGAGCTACGGCCTGATCGACGAGGGCAAGTACACCTTCCTGGTGGACCCCCGTTCGAACAAGACCGAGATCAAGCTGGCCGTGGAGAAGATTTTCTCCGTCAAGGTCGAATCGATCAACACCATCAACCGTGCCGGTAAGCGCAAGCGCACCAAATTCGGATGGGGTACCCGCAAGAACACCAAGCGTGCGATTGTCACCCTCAAAGAAGGCACCATCGACATCTTCGGCGGTCCGCTCGCGTAGCGGAGACCACTTTAACGAGGAAATAAATTATGGGAATCCGTAAGTACAAGCCGACTACCCCGGGCCGTCGTGGCTCGAGCGTAGCGGACTTCACCGAAATTACGCGGTCGACGCCGGAAAAGTCGTTGGTACGTCCGCTGCCCAAGAAGGGCGGCCGTAACAACTCCGGCAAGATCACCACCCGTCACAAGGGTGGTGGACACAAGCGCCAGTACCGTCTGATCGACTTCCGTCGCCACGACAAGGACGGCGTCAACGCCCGCGTTGCCGAAATCGAGTACGATCCGAACCGCACGGCGCGCATCGCCCTCCTGCACTACGTTGATGGCACCAAGCGTTACATCATCGCCCCCAACAAGCTCGCCCAGGGTGACGTTGTTGAGGCAGGTGCCGGTGCTGACATCAAGCCCGGTAACAACCTGCCGCTGCTCAACATCCCGGTGGGTACTGTCATCCACGCGGTTGAACTGCGCCCGGGTGGCGGCGCCAAGATGGGCCGCTCCGCCGGCGCATCCATCCAGCTTGTTGCCAAGGAAGGCCGCTTCGCCCAGCTGCGTCTGCCTTCCGGCGAAATCCGCAACGTTGACGTGCGCTGCCGCGCAACCGTCGGCGAGGTTGGCAACGCCGAGCAGTCGAACATCAACTGGGGCAAGGCCGGCCGTATGCGGTGGAAGGGCGTTCGCCCGACCGTCCGTGGTGTCGCCATGAACCCGGTTGACCACCCGCACGGTGGTGGTGAGGGTAAGACGTCCGGTGGACGTAACCCCGTCAACCCGAACGGTAAGCGGGAAGGCCGCACCCGCCGCCCCAACAAAGAGAGCGACAAGCTTATTGTGCGTCGCCGTCGTACTGGCAAGAACAAGCGATAGGAGCCTGGACACATGCCACGCAGCCTGAAAAAAGGTCCTTTCGTTGACCAGCACCTCTTTGTGAAGGTAGCCAGGGAAAACGAAAAGGGCACCAAGAACGTCATCAAGACCTGGTCCCGCCGTTCGATGATCATCCCCGACATGCTCGGACACACGATCGCCGTACACGACGGACGCAAGCACATCCCGGTGTTTGTCACTGAGTCGATGGTCGGGCACAAGCTCGGCGAATTCGCTCCCACGCGGACATTCCGCGGCCATGTCAAGGACGACCGTAAGGGCAAGCGCCGCTAGGCGCCTGCGTTTACGTCAAAGACGAGAGAAGGAAAGCAATGGAAGCCAAGGCAATTGCGCGCCACATCCGCGTAACGCCTATGAAGGCCCGGCGCGTCGTCAACCTTGTTCGTGGATTGCAAGCGAATGAGGCTCTGGCAATTCTGAAGTTTGCCCCGCAGGCAGCTTCGGAGCCGGTATTCAAGGTAGTTCAGTCAGCAATCTCCAACGCCCGGGTCCTCGCGGACCGCGACGGCGTGGCGTTTGACGAAGGCGACCTCATCATCAGCGAAGCGTTTGTTGATGAAGGCCCGACCATGAAGCGGTTCCAGCCGCGTGCCCAGGGTCGTGCATTTCAGATCAAGAAGCGCACCAGCCACATCACCGTGGTAGTCGCTACCCCGGAGAAAGAGGAGGCTCGCTAAGTGGGACAGAAAGTAAACCCGCACGGGTTCCGACTCGGCATCACCACCGATCACGTATCGCACTGGTTCGCTGACAGCACCAAGGCCGGACAGCGGTACAAGGATTTCGTTCGCGAAGACATCCGCATCCGCCAGCTCATGTCCACGGGCATGGAGCGCGCCGGCATCGCCAAGGTCGAGATCGAGCGCACCCGTGACCGTGTCCGCGTGGACATCCACACGGCCCGCCCGGGTATCGTCATCGGCCGCCGTGGAGCAGAAGCAGACCGCATCCGCGGCGAGCTCGAAAAGCTCACCGGCAAGCAGGTTCAGCTGAACATCCTCGAGGTCAAGAACCCCGAAATGGAAGCCCAGCTCGTGGCCCAGGGCGTTGCAGAGCAGCTGACTTCCCGTGTGGCATTCCGCCGTGCGATGAAGAAGGCCATGCAGTCCGCACAGCGTGCAGGTGCCAAGGGCATCCGTATCGCCTGCTCGGGCCGCTTGGGTGGCGCTGAAATGTCCCGCTCGGAGTTCTACCGCGAAGGCCGTGTGCCCCTGCACACCCTCCGCGCGAACATCGACTACGGCTTCTACGAAGCCAAGACCACCTTCGGCCGCATCGGTGTGAAGGTTTGGATCTACAAGGGTGACGTCACCGCCAAGGAACTGGCCGCACAGGCTGCTTCGGCACCGTCCCGCGGACCCCGCTCCGACCGTGGCGGCCGTCCGGGTGGCGCTGACCGCGGTGACCGCCGCCGTCGTAACGACCGCCCGGCCGCTGACGCAGCTCCTGCTGCCGAAGCACCGGCAGTTGAAGCAGCACCCGCTGCTGCAGAAGGAGGACAGGCTTAAATGCTTATCCCACGTCGAGTAAAGCACCGTAAGCAGCACCACCCGGGTCGTTCCGGCGCTGCTACGGGCGGTACCCAGGTCTCCTTCGGTGAGTACGGCATCCAGGCACTGAGCCCGGCATACGTCACCAACCGTCAGATCGAGTCCGCTCGTATCGCCATGACCCGCCACATCAAGCGTGGCGGTAAGGTCTGGATCAACATCTACCCGGACCGTCCGCTGACCAAGAAGCCTGCCGAAACCCGCATGGGTTCCGGTAAGGGTTCACCGGAATGGTGGGTCGCCAACGTCAAGCCGGGTCGGGTTCTCTTCGAACTCTCCGGTGTCAATGAAGAGGTAGCTCGCGAGGCCCTGCGCCTGGCAATCCACAAGCTGCCGTTGAAGGCACGCATTGTGCGTCGCGAGGGTGGTGAATAGAAATGGCAGTAGGATCCAAGGATCTGGCTCCCGCACAGCTGGACGGTTTCGACAACGAGCGTCTCGTTGAAGAACTCCGCAAGGCCAAGGAAGAGCTGTTCAACCTGCGTTTCCAGTCCGCCACCGGACAGCTGGAAAACCACGGCCGCCTGCGTGCAGTAAAGAAGGACATTGCACGCATCTACACCGTTCTCCGCGAACGCGAGCTGGGCATTCGTGCCGAGGTTGCCGCACCGGTTGTGGAAGCCAAGGAAGAAAAGAAGTCCAAGAAGGCTTCAACCAAGAAGGCCGACAAGGCTGAAAAGGCTGAGACCGAGGAGGACGCCAAGTGAGTGAAAAGGACCAGAACGTGACCGAAACTGCTACCGCAGCCAAGGCTGGGGAGCGCGGTTACCGCAAGACCCGTCGCGGCTACGTGGTCTCCGACAAGATGGAAAAGACCATCGTTGTCGAGGTTGAAGACCGCGTGAAGCACGCACTGTACGGCAAGGTCATCCGCCGCACCTCCAAGGTCAAGGCGCACGACGAAGAGAACACCGCCGGCATCGGCGACCTCGTAGTCATCGCCGAGACCCGTCCGCTGTCCGCCACCAAGAACTGGCGGCTCGTGGAAATCCTCGAAAAGGCCAAGTAGCACCCGCTGCTTTGCTGGATGCCTCCGCTCCCTTCCGGGAGCGGGGGCATCCTCGTTTAACGGGCAGCGGGCGTGGCCGTCCGTCCCACACAGACGCCCCATCACTTCCTGCACCTTTTCCCGAAACGCCCCATCAGTTCCTGCACGCTTTTCGGAAACGCCACATCACTTGCCGAAACGTACCAGCGGGAGGTGATGGCGCGTTGGAGGATTTCCTGCAGGTAGTGATGGGGCGTTGTGGACTGCCGGACGACGGCGGCGCCTGGGTTGGCGGGGGAGTGGCACCTGGGTGGGCCGGAAGGCTGCCCTGCCCTGCGCGGCGCCGTCGTCCGTCTTGCGGGGCAGGCGACGGTGGTGATATGGGGACCGGCGGAAAACGTGCTAGGATATTGAGTTTGTATGGCGCCTTTCGTGCGCCATCATCAACCTCGTAAACAAGCGTGCCACAGCATAGTGCCCCTGTGCGCCCGGGATCCGTTCCCGGACCGGGTGGGAGCAACTGCTCCTGGCACGGGCGTTTAGGCCTGGTCTGGCAAAATCCAGGCAGGTCAAGAGACACCCCGATCAACCGTTCCGCAAGGCTCATTCCGTAGCAAGACCACGGCCTGAGAACCGGCGCGACGCAAGGAGTAAATAGTGATTCAGCAGGAGTCGCGACTCAAGGTCGCCGACAACACGGGTGCTAAGGAAATCCTTACCATTCGCGTTCTCGGTGGATCCGGCCGTCGCTACGCAGGCATCGGTGACGTCATCGTCGCCACCGTAAAGGATGCAATCCCGGGCGGCAACGTAAAGAAGGGCGATGTGGTCAAGGCCGTCATCGTCCGTACCAAGAAGGAACGCCGCCGTGCGGATGGTTCCTACATCAAGTTTGACGAGAACGCAGCTGTGATCCTGAAGAACGACGGTGACCCCCGCGGTACCCGCATCTTCGGACCGGTTGGTCGTGAACTGCGTGACAAGAAGTTCATGAAGATCGTTTCTCTGGCTCCGGAGGTGCTCTAGTCCATGGCTGCAAAGATCAAGAAGGGTGACCTGGTTCAGGTCATCACTGGCGCCAAGGCTGAGCGTGGCGGCGACCGCGGCAAGCAGGGCAAGGTTCTGCGCGTCTTCACCGACACCAACCGCGTGCTGGTTGAGGGTATCAACCGCGTCACCAAGCACACCCGTGTTGGACAGTCGCAGCGCGGCACCAAGACTGGCGGCATCGAGGTCGTAGAGGCCCCGATCCACATTTCCAACGTGGCCCTGGTTGACCCGTCGACCAAGAAGCCGACCCGCGTGGGCTTCCGCCTCGACACTGTGGAGAAGAACGGTGTCAAGAAGACCGTCCGTATCCGCGTGTCCAAGAGCTCCGGGAAGGACATCTAATGACTGAGACTCTCGAGACTCCGGCAACGAAGATCGTTCCTCGTCTGAAGACCAAGTACGCCGAATCCATCAAGGCAACGCTCCAGGATGAATTCAAGTACGAGAACGTGAACCAGGTACCCCGCCTGGTGAAGGTCGTTGTGAACATGGGTGTTGGAGATGCCGCCAAGGACTCCAAGCTGATCGACGGCGCTGTCCGCGACCTCACCCAGATCACCGGCCAGAAGCCGCAGGTTACCAAGGCCCGCAAGTCGATCGCACAGTTCAAGCTGCGCGAAGGCATGCCCATCGGTGCACACGCAACCCTGCGTGGCGACCGCATGTGGGAATTCGTGGACCGCCTGGTCACCCTGGCACTGCCCCGTATCCGCGACTTCCGCGGCCTGAGCGGCAAGCAGTTCGATGGCAACGGCAACTACACCTTCGGTCTGACCGAGCAGGTTATGTTCCACGAAATCGACCAGGACAAGATCGACCGCGTCCGCGGTATGGACATCACGGTTGTCACCACCGCCAAGACCGATGACGAAGGCCGCGCGCTGCTTAAGGCGCTTGGTTTCCCGTTCAAAACCGAAGCTTAATTAACTACGTAAAAGGTCCGGCCGCTCCGCTCCCCAGGGGATGGAACGGCGGAAACCGTTACGAGGAAGGGCATGAGCCCACATGACAATGACAGATCCTGTCGCAGATATGCTTACGCGCCTGCGTAACGCAAACTCGGCATACCACGACTCCGTGTCTATGCCTTACAGCAAGCTCAAGGCACGCGTTGCCGACATCCTCAAGGCCGAAGGTTTCATCGCCGGCTGGAAGGAAGAGGACGCTGAGGTTGGCAAGAAGCTGACCCTGGACCTCAAGTTCGGTCCGAACCGCGAGCGTTCCATCGCCGGTGTACGCCGCATCTCCAAGCCGGGCCTCCGCGTTTACGCGAAGTCCACCAACCTGCCCCACGTGCTCGGTGGCTTGGGTATCGCAATCCTGTCCACCTCTTCCGGCCTCCTGACTGACAAGCAGGCCGGCAAGAAGGGCGTGGGCGGCGAAGTCCTCGCGTACGTCTGGTAACGGGAAAGGAAGAGAATAATGTCACGTATTGGACGTCTCCCCATCACCGTTCCTGCCGGCGTTGAGGTCAAGGTTGACGGCTCTGTCGTCAGCGTCAAGGGTTCCAAGGGGGAGCTGACCCACACTGTGGCCAGCCCCATCGAGGTTGCCCTGGATGACAACACCCTGACCGTCAGCCGCCCGAACGACGAGCGCGCCTCCCGTTCGCTCCACGGCCTGACCCGCACCCTGATCGCCAACATGATCCAGGGCGTCACCGCAGGCTACGAGAAGAAGCTAGAAATCGTCGGTACCGGTTACCGCGTTCAGGCCAAGGGATCTGACCTTGAGTTCGCTCTGGGCTACAGCCACCCGGTCAACGTTTCGGCTCCGGCCGGCATCACCTTTGCAGTAGAGGGACCGACCAAGCTCTCTGTCTCAGGTATCAACAAGCAGCAGGTCGGCGAGGTCGCTGCCAACATTCGCAAGCTGCGGAAGCCTGACCCCTACAAGGGCAAGGGCATCCGTTACGCAGGCGAAGTCATCCGCCGCAAGGTCGGAAAGGCTGGTAAGTAACCATGGCCATCTCCATTAACAAGAAGCGTACGAACAAGAGCAAGGCTGCTGGTCGCAGCCGCCGCCAGCTTCGTATCCGCAAGCGCATTTCAGGTACGGCTGCCCGCCCCCGTCTGGTGGTCAACCGTTCCGCACGCCACGTATTTGTCCAGGTTGTCGACGACACCATTGGCCAGACCGTAGCAAGCGCGTCCACCCTGGAAGCCGACCTTCGTGCTTTCGACGGTGACAAGACTGCCAAGGCCAAGCGCGTTGGCGAGCTCGTTGCCGAACGTGCCAAGGCTGCCGGCGTCGAGGCTGTTGTCTTCGACCGTGGTGGTAACAAGTATCACGGCCGGATTGCCGCCGTCGCTGACGGTGCACGCGAAGGTGGGCTGTCACTGTGACCGAAGCAAACAAGGAAAAGGACACTGTGTCTGCAGATCAGAAGGCGCCCGAAGCCGCAGCTGCTGAGACCACTGCCCCCGCGGCCGAGGACCGCCGTGGTGGCGCCCGTCGCGGCGAGCGTGGCGACCGTGGCCAGGGCCGCGGCGACCGCGGTGGCCGTGGCGGCCGCGACGGTGGCCGCGAAGCCGAAAAGAACCAGTTCGTAGAGCGCGTTGTCACCATCAACCGCGTTTCCAAGGTCGTCAAGGGTGGTCGTCGCTTCAGCTTCACCGCACTGGTCGTCGTTGGTGACGGTAACGGCATGGTCGGCGTGGGCTACGGCAAGGCCAAGGAAGTTCCCGCTGCTATCGCCAAGGGCGTTGAAGAGGCCAAGAAGTCCTTCTTCCGCGTTCCCCGCGTTGGCAACACCATCCCGCACCGCGTTCAGGGTGAAGCCGCTGCCGGCGTCGTAATGCTGCGTCCGGCTTCCGCCGGTACCGGTGTTATCGCCGGTGGTCCGGTCCGTGCAGTACTGGAGTGCGTGGGCATCCACGACATCCTCTCCAAGTCGCTCGGTTCCTCCAACGCCATCAACATCGTTCACGCGACCGTTGATGCCCTGAAGCGCCTCGAAGAGCCGGCAGCAGTGGCTGCACGCCGCGGCCTGCCGCTGGACGAGATCGCTCCGGCTGCGCTGGTGAAGGCCCTCCTGGCTCCGAAGGCAGGTGTCTAGTCTTGGCTAAGAACCTGGTCCCCTCCGACGCTCAGTTGGAGATCACTCAGATCAAGTCCGCCATTGGCGGCAAGCAGAACCAGCGCGATACCCTGCGGTCCCTCGGCCTGAAGCGGATTGGACACACCGTTGTCCGCACCGCCGACGCCGTGACCGTCGGTATGCTCAACACGGTTCCGCACCTGGTAAAGGTAGAGGAGGCGAAGTAAATGGCAGAGAACACTGCTGATAAGGCGCAGGCTGCTGAGAAGCAGAGCGCCCTGAAGGTTCACCACCTGCGTCCCGCACCGGGTGCCAAGACCGCCAAGACCCGTGTTGGTCGTGGTGAGGCATCCAAGGGCAAGACCGCCGGTCGCGGTACCAAGGGTACGGCTGCCCGCTACCAGGTGAAGGCTGGCTTTGCCGGCGGCCAGCTGCCGCTGCACATGCGCCTGCCGAAGCTGCGCGGCTTCAAGAACCCGTTCCGGGTTGAGTTCCAGGTTGTAAACCTGGACAAGCTCAACGAGCTGTTCCCGGAAGGTGGCGCAGTCACCGTGGAGAACCTGGTCGAAAAGGGTGCCGTTCGCAAGAACCAGCCCGTCAAGGTGCTGGGCACCGGCGACATCACCGTCAAGGTTGACGTCACCGCCCACGCATTCTCGGCCAGCGCCGCTGAAAAGATTGCTGCAGCAGGCGGAAGCACCACCGCCCTGTAAGGGACGGCGCCAGCTGTTGAACTCCCGGTATCCGCGGGCTTCGGCCCCGGATACCGGGAGTTTTCATATCCGCCCGGCGAACAATTCCCGCCATCCGGCGCATGCGCGGCGGCCCGGATTGTTCGGTCGGGTCCCAGACCCGTTAGACTCGGATGTCGGGATTTATCAAATTCCGCCACCCCACCCTTATTGACACCACAGGAGGACGCTTGCTTAGCGCATTTGGCCGGGCCTTTCGCACGCCTGATCTGCGACGCAAGTTGTTGTTCACGCTGGGAATCATCACCATCTTCCGCTTGGGTGCTTTCATTCCCTCGCCAGGTGTGAACTACCAGAATGTCCAGCAATGCTTGCATAACGGTCAGACCGCCGGCGGGCTGTACCAGCTCGTCAACCTCTTCAGCGGCGGCGCGTTGCTCCAGGTGTCCATCTTCGCCCTGGGCATCATGCCGTACATCACGGCCAGCATCATCGTCCAGTTGCTCCGGGTGGTCATTCCCCGGTTCCAGCAGCT
Source organism: Pseudarthrobacter sp. CC12 (assembly GCF_039907755.1). Lineage (NCBI taxonomy): Bacteria > Bacillati > Actinomycetota > Actinomycetes > Micrococcales > Micrococcaceae > Pseudarthrobacter > Pseudarthrobacter sp. CC12. Next base: position 224,070 of record NZ_JARDJH010000003.1, read on the forward strand.
TTACGAAGAGGGCGCCTCGGGACAGTCCAAGCTGACCCAGTACACCCGCTACCTCACCATCGCGCTGGGCCTGCTCAACGCCACCACCCTGGTGTCCCTGGCCCGCTCAGGGCAGCTGCTTCCCGGCTGCCAGTTGCCGGTGATCCCTGACAGCAGCATCATCACCACCATCCTGATCATCATCACGCTCACGGCCGGCACCGGCCTGATCATGTGGATGGGCGAGCTCGTCACGGAGAAGGGCGTGGGCAACGGCATGTCGCTGCTCATCTTCACTTCCATCGCCGCCCAGTTCCCCACTTCGCTGGGTGCCATCTGGACCTCGCAGGGACCGGGAACCTTCTTCCTGGTCCTGGTGGTGGGTCTCCTCACGGTGGCCCTGGTGGTCTTCGTCGAGCAGTCACAGCGCCGCATTCCGGTGCAGTACGCCAAGCGGATGATCGGGCGGCGCACCGTGGGCGGGACCAGCACTTACATTCCCATCAAAGTGAACATGGCCGGCGTCATTCCGGTGATCTTCGCTTCTTCCATGCTCTACATTCCCGGGCTGATCGCGCAGTTCAACCAGCCCCGGAACGGCGAGTCCATGCCAGCGTGGGTTGAGTGGATCAACAACAACCTCACCCGCGGAGACCACCCGATCTACATGGCGGTTTATTTCCTCCTGATCGTGTTCTTCACCTACTTCTATGTCGCGATTACCTTCAACCCTGAAGAAGTCTCAGACAACATGAAGAAGTACGGCGGCTTCATCCCAGGTATCCGCGCCGGCAGGCCGACCGCTGACTACCTGCAGTACGTGCTCTCACGGATCACCCTGCCCGGCGCCCTCTACCTGGGCTTCGTGGCACTGATTCCGCTGGTGGCGCTGGTGCTGATCAACGCAAACCAGAACTTCCCGTTCGGTGGCACCTCGATCCTGATCATGGTGGGCGTTGGGTTGGAGACCGTAAAGCAGATTGATGCGCAGCTACAACAACGTCACTACGAAGGGCTTTTGCGATGACGAGAATGCTGATTATTGGACCTCCCGGTTCCGGAAAAGGAACGCAGGCGGAGCGGATTTCAGAACGCCTCGGCGTTGTGGCCATCTCCACCGGCGACATCTTCCGGGCCAACGTGAAGGGTGAAACCCCTCTCGGTATTGAGGCCAAGAAGTACATGGACAACGGCGACTTCGTCCCGGACAGCGTGACCAACAAGATGGTCCGCGACCGGCTGAACGAGTCCGACGTCGAAAACGGCTTCCTGCTGGACGGCTACCCGCGCACCACCGCGCAGGTTGACTACCTTGACGAGATCCTCGCCGACGGCGACGAGAAGCTCGACGTGGTCCTGCAGTTGACTGCCGACGACGAAGAACTCGTACACCGCCTCCTGGGCCGTGCCAAGGAAACGGGCCGGAGCGACGACAACGAAGCCGTCATCCGCCACCGCCTGGACCTGTACCACGAGCAGACCGAAGCCGTGGTGGCCAAGTATGCAGACCGCGGCATCCTCACCAAGGTTGACGGGATCGGTCCCATCGACGAAGTCACCAACCGCGTAATGCAGGCCATCAAGGCCGCGCAGGCAGCCTGACCCAAGGCGCCCAAGTTTTATCGAGGCTCCTCCCGGCATCCGGGAGGAGCCTCAGCCATTTGAAAGGACACATCATGGCCTTCGGCCAGCCCCGCATCGAAATCAAGAACAACGCCCAAATGCGTACCATGCATGAGGCCGGACTGGTCCTCAGCCGTGCCTTGGACGCCGCCGTCACCGCCGCAGTTCCCGGGGTCACCACCAAGCACCTTGACGATGTCTTCGCCGCCGTCCTCAACGAGGCAGGTGCCAAGTCCAACTTCCTGGGCTACCACGGCTTCCCGGCCACCATCTGCACGTCCGTGAACGAGGAAGTGGTGCACGGAATTCCTGGCAGCCGCGTGCTGCAGGACGGCGACATCATCTCCATCGACGGCGGCGCGATTGTCGACGGGTGGCACTCGGATTCCGCCCGCACCGTGATCGTGGGAACCGCGGATCCTGAAGACCAGAGGCTCTCCGATGTGACCCAGGCTGCCATGTGGCACGGGATCGCTGCGCTGGCCAAGCGGGGCCACGTCGGTGACGTCGGTGCGGCCATCGACGATTACGTGTCCTCGGTCCCGGGCAAGCCGCTGGGCATCCTGGAGGATTACGTGGGGCACGGCATCGGCTCCGAGATGCACATGGCCCCGGACGTCCTGAACTACCGCACCAGCCACCGCGGACCCAAGGTCAAGGCCGGCCTTTGCCTGGCCATTGAGCCCATGCTGGTGCGGGGCAGCATCGAGACCGCGGTCCTGGAGGATGATTGGACCGTTGTGACCACGGACGGCCAGCGCTCCTGCCAGTGGGAGCACTCCGTGGCAGTCCACGACAGGGGGATCTGGGTTCTTTCCGCGCCCGACGGCGGTGCGGAGCACCTGGTGCCCCTAGGCGTCACGCCGGTCCCGATCCCGTAAGGGACGTGCGCTTTCCGCCACGACGCAGAAAATCCCTGCCGACCCCGAAATAATGGGGTCGGCAGGGATTTTGCGCGTCGCCGGCGTTTAGGCGTAGCGAATTCCGCTAGGACTTCAGCTTCGGCTTCACGTCCTTGTCGTAGATGCCCTGCAGGGTGGTCTTCAGGTCCGTCATGGTGGATTTGACGTCGCCCTGCTGCGTGAGGATCTTCGCTGCGGACTTCGCCATTTCCTGGTCGGCGCCCGGCAGGAACACCCTGGCGTTGTCCTGGACCTTGGTCACCGCGAGCTGGTCCATGGCGGTCTTGATCTGCGGTGTCTTGGCCAGGACTGCCGTCATGTCCGCCGACTTGCGGGTAGGCATGTACCCGGTGGCGGCAGAGAACTCGGCGGTGCTCTCCGGCTGGGTGACGAAGTCCAGGAACATGCCGGCCGCGAGCTGTTCCTCCTTGGTGATGCCGCTGGGGATGCCCAGGCCTGCGCCGCCCGTGGGGCAGACGTTGGTCTCCGCTTTCGGGCCGCCGGGCAGGAAGCCAACGCCCACGTTGAACTTTGCCGATTTCAGGATTCCCAGCAGCGAACCGGTGGAGGAAATGGTGGTCGAGGTCAGCCCTGCGGAGAAGTCGTCCGCCGCTTCCTTGGAGGAGACACCTGCCCACTTGTCCTTGTAGATCGAGTCCTGGGCCCACTGCAGTGCGGCCACGGAGTCGCTGGAGTCGCAGGTGATGTCCCATTCCTTGGACCAGCCACCGCCCCAGCCCCAGAGCATGTTCTGCAGCGTCCAGCCCGCGTACCCGGCAAGCGCTGGGTAGATGTAGGCGTACTGGGCGCCTGAGCTTGCCTTCAGCTTCGGGGCCCACTCAGCGAATTCCTGCCACGTCTTGGGTGCACGGTCCGGCAGCCCGGCCGCGGCGAAGTGGTCCTTGTTGTAGTAGAACAGCGGAGTGGACCGGCCGTAGGGGAGCGCCCACTGCTTGCCGTCGTATTTGTAGTCGTTGACCAGCGACTGCTGGAAGTCGTCCATCTTCATGTTCAGCTGCTTGGTCAGGCTATCCACGGGAATGATGCTGCCGTTGGTGTAGTACCGGAACCACCACACGTCGGAGAGGACAACCACTCCGGGAAGGCCGGACTTGGCGGCCTGCGCGGTCTGGAATTTCTGGGCAATTTCCTCGTAGTTGGCCCCTGCGGTGACCAGGTTGACGGTGATGCCCGGGTTTTTGGCCTGGAACTTTTCAATCAGGCTCTTCTCAACGTCCTGTGACTGGCCCGGGTGGCTGGACCAGAAGTCGATCTTTGCCGCCGGCTTGACGCCACTGAAGTCGATGTCGGCTGCCTGGGATGTGGCTTGGCCACCGCCGGTTGTCGAGGGTCCGCCGCATGCGGCCAGGGCAGCGGCAGAGGCGGTGGCCCCTGCCAGGCCCAGGAAGTGCCTCCGGTCCAGGTGAAGTGTCATGACAGTTCCTTTCGGTTGTTGCCTGCGGAAGGGGGGTACTAAAAGGTTGGGAAGTACGACGGCGGCCGGCGGCTTAGCCGGTCACGCTGCCCTGGGTGAGGCCCGCCACGATGTAGCGCTGCAGGGCCGCGAAGACGATCAGGATGGGAACGATGACCAGGACCGCGCCGGCCATGAGGACGCCCCAGCCGGCTGCGTTGCTTTCGTTGTTCTGCAGCAGGGTCAGGCCCACCGGCAGGGTCATGGTTTCCGGCCGGTCCGTGATGATGAGCGGCCAGATGTAGTCGTTCCATTCGGTCACGATGGTCACCAGCGCTACGGTGGCGATGGAGGGAACGGACACGGGGACCACGATCTGCCAGAGGCGGCGCCAGTGCCCGGCCCCGTCCATCTCGGCCGATTCCAGGATGGACGCCGGCAGGGTCCGGAAGTGCTGCCGCAGCAGGAAGGTACCGAACGCAGTGCCCAGGCCGGGGAGGATGATCCCCCACAGCGTGTTCTTGCCGCCGATCCCCGCGATGAGGATGAAGTTGGGCAGGATGGACACCTGCGGTGGCACCATGAGGGCCACCAGGATCAGCAGGAAGATGAAGTTCCGGAACGGGAAGCGGACAAAGACCAGGGCATACGCTGTCAGGATCGCCAGGATCACTTTGATGGTGGCCCCTGCCAGCGTGACGATGGTGCTGTTCAGGAAGAACTGGCCGAACGGGACCGTGGTCATTGCGGTCCGGTAGTTCTCCAGGTTCAGGCTTTCCGGGAGGATTTTCAGATCGGTGGTGACAATCTCGCCGGACGTCTTGAAGGAGCTGAGCACCATCCACAGCAGGGGCAGGAATACCACCAGGGTGGCAATGATCAGGGGCAGGTAGCCGCCCACCACGGTCTGGACCAGGTTCCGGCGGGAGAACGGCCGGTCGGGACGCAGGCCCGGGTCTGGAGCGGAGACGGCGGGGGCGGTGGGGTCCGGGCTCACCGGTGAGAGGGACGTCACGAGTAATGAACCTTTCGTTCCACGAACCGCAGCTGGAGCACGGTGATCACCAGGAGGATGGCAAACAGGACCACGGAAATGGCTGCCGAGTAGCCGGCCCTGTTGTAGGCGCCGAAGGCCTGGAGGTAGGCCTCGTAGATCAGGGTGCTGGTGCCGGTGCCCAGCGGCGTCATGATCCTGATGAGGTCGAAGGCCTGCAGCGAGCTGAGCAAAGTGGTGATCAGGAGGAAGAACGTGGTGGGGGACAGCAGCGGCATTGAGATGCTGACGAAGCGCCGGAACCCGTTGGCGCCGTCGAGGGACGCCGCCTCCATGACTTCGGTCGGCAGGGACTGCAGCCCGGCGAGGTACACCACCGCGCAGTAGCCCAGGTTCTTCCAGACGTACACCAGGATCACCATGACCAGGGACAGCTGGGGATCGTTGATCCACTGCGGGCTCTGCTGGCCGATGCCGCGGAGCAGCCAGGCAAGGACGCCATAGCCGGGGTCGAAAATGAACAACCACACCAGGCCGACACCGACGCCGGAGAGGACGTAGGGGGCAAAGACCGCGGACCGGGCGAACGTGGTGCCGCGGACCCTGGCGTTCAGGGCCAGCGCCACCAGCAGTCCCAGAATCATGGAACCGCCCACCGTGACCAGGGTGAACACCGCCGTGGTTCCCAGCACCTTCGGTGCATCGTTGCTGGTGAAGAACGTGACGTAGTTGCCCAGGCCCACCACGGTGGCGGACGGGGAACCCAGCGTCCAGTCCAGCGTGGAGTAGTACATGTTGCTGAACAGCGGCCGGTACGTGAAGACGGCGATCAGTACCAGGTTGGGCAAGGCCATGGCAAGGAAAACAAAGAAATCGCGGCGGTTCCTTGCGCTCCACCGCCTGTGGGGTATTTTGGCGGTGCTGGCACCGGGGCCAGCGGGCCTGGTGGAGGGTCGTGGGGAGAGTTGACGTGTCATGCGGATCTCTCACGGGTTTCGGAGCCAGCTCGTGGCCGGTCGCGGGTAAGGGGAATCAAGCCATTACTTCACCACATTGTCGGTGGGCGAAACCCCTGAAAAAGCCCTTCTCCTCAAATAGTTAACAAAGGCTTCGTTGCCCATTAACCCTGTGTTGTTTGCAGTCTCGCATAAAGTTTGCCGATGCGGCAGGGGCGCGCCAGCAGAGGGGACAATAGGGGAATGGGAACCCTTACCGATGTCCCGGGCATCCGCGTGGGCCACGTCCAAAAGAACACCGACGGCTGGCTGACGGGCGTCACCGTGGTCCTGCCACCCCCAGGTACGGTGGGCTCGGTTGACGTCCAGGGCGGCGGCCCGGCCACCCACGAAACAGACGCCCTCGATCCCACTACCTTGGTCCGCACAGTGGACGCCGTCGTTCTCACCGGCGGCAGTGCCTATGGCCTGGCCTCTGCCACCGGTGCCCAGCGCTGGTGCGAGGAAAACGGCCGCGGCTTCGCCGTCCCCGGGGGAGTGGTGCCCATTGTCCCCGCCGCCGCCATCTTCGACCTGGGCAGGGGCGGGAACTTCTCCGCACGGCCGACGCCGGAGATGGGCTACGCGGCAACGGCCGCCGCAGCAGCACAAGGGGAAGGGCACGACGTCGGACGCGGCAATACCGGTGCCGGAACCGGGGCCCTTATCGGCAGGGGGCAGTACAAAGGGGGAGTTGGCACGGCGTCCGTCACGCTGGAGAACGGGGTTGTAGTGGGCGCGCTGGCCATAGTCAACGCACTTGGGCTCCCGTTTGGCGCGACCGCCCAGCCGGCGCAGCCCGCACACGGTGCCCCGCTCAATACCACTCTTGTCGTCGTGGCTACCAATGCCGTACTTGATGGGGCCGAATGTAAACGTACGGCCGCTGCTTCCCATGCGGGGATTGCCCGGGCCTTGAATCCGAGCCATACCCTGGCTGACGGGGATACCGTTTTTTGTCTGGCAACCGGCGCCGTCGCACTCGACCGCTCCGACGGAGCTGCCCGGCAGGTCAGCCTCATCACGCTCCAAAGCGCGGCAGCCGACGTCGTCCGTTTGGCGATCCTTGACGGCGTGGCCGCAGCAGATCCCGTGGCCACCCCGGCCGGTGAATATGGTGCGTACCGCACCGCGTAGGCTACTATGGCCGATTTAACTTTTACCGGCCAACAGGGTAGTGTTGTTTGTTGGTTGTCTGGACTGCCACGCCCTTTTGGGCCTGGAGGCGGCAATCGATCCAACAAAAACGTTCGTGGTCATGCCCGGTGCTATCCGGCGGGGCTGCGGCAACAACAGTTAGCGGAGGGTATGGCCAAGAAGGACGGGGTCATTGAGATCGAAGGCGTTGTGACCGAGGCGCTGCCTAACGCGATGTTTCGCGTTGAGCTCACCAACAAGCACATCGTTCTGGCACACATCTCTGGAAAGATGCGTCAGCACTACATCCGAATCCTCCCTGAGGACCGCGTAGTGGTGGAGCTGAGCCCGTACGACCTCACCCGTGGTCGTATCGTCTACCGCTACAAGTAAATTGCTGGGCTGCGGCAGTGCAAGCTGACCGTTGCTCCAGTTGACCAAACTGCTACACGCAAAGGAATGCCATGAAGGTCAAGCCGAGCGTCAAGCAGATCTGCGAAAAGTGCAAAGTGATCCGCCGTAATGGCCGGGTCATGGTGATCTGCGAGAACCCGCGCCACAAGCAGCGCCAGGGCTAATTTCCTTCCCTGAAGGAAATCCTGGGTTGCTAACCCACGCAAGTAAATAAAGGCAGCACAAGCTGATCTGGAACATTGAGCTCGAAAGAGTCCGGACAGCTAACCCCCGGTCGGAGGCTGGGGCCGCACGGAACGTGCGGGTGTACTGCCTACGACCTCCGGTTTATCAAGGAGTACTGCCACTATGGCTCGTCTCGCTGGCGTAGACATTCCCCGCGAAAAGCGGCTGGAAATTGCGCTTACTTACATCTACGGCGTGGGCAAGACCCGTGCACACGAAACCCTGGCTGCCACTGGCATCAGCGCTGACGTCCGCGTCAAGGACCTGACTGATGCCCAGCTGGTTGAGCTGCGTGACTACATTGAAGGCAACTACAAGGTTGAGGGTGACCTTCGCCGCGAAGTAGCAGCAGATATCCGCCGCAAGGTTGAGATCGGCAGCTACGAAGGCCTGCGCCACCGCAAGGGCCTGCCCGTACGCGGTCAGCGTACGAAGACCAACGCACGTACCCGCAAGGGCCCGAAGCGTACCGTCGCCGGCAAGAAGAAGGCCCGTTAAAATTCCCGCCCGGGATTTACGGACTTTCCCCAATAACTTTCTGTAGGAGAAAAAATGCCCCCGAAGACTCGTGGCGCGGTTCGCAAGCCGCGTAAGAAGGACAAGAAGAATATCGCGCTTGGCCAGGCGCACATCAAGAGCACCTTTAACAACACCATCGTTTCCATCACGGATCCGAGCGGCGCTGTTATCTCCTGGGCTTCCTCCGGTGAGGTTGGCTTCAAGGGCTCGCGCAAGTCCACCCCGTTCGCTGCCCAGATGGCTGCCGAAGCCGCTGCCAAGCGTGCGCAGGAGCACGGCATGCGCAAGGTAGACGTTTTCGTCAAGGGACCGGGTTCCGGACGCGAAACCGCCATCCGTTCGCTGCAGGCCGCAGGCCTCGAGGTTGGCTCCATCCAGGATGTCACCCCCGCAGCGCACAACGGCTGCCGCCCGCCGAAGCGCCGCCGCGTCTAATTCTTTTCCGCAGCAGGAGCTTGCCCGGACCAGCGATGGTCCGGGCAAGCCCAGCGCGTTAAGTCTTCAGACCGAATTTCCACCACCTGTGTTGCGTCATATAGCGGATGCTCGCCGAAAGGAAACCTAAGTGCTCATTGCACAGCGCCCCACCCTCTCCGAAGAGGTCGTCTCCGAAAACCGTTCGCGTTTCATCATCGAACCGCTGGAACCGGGCTTCGGCTACACCCTCGGAAACTCCCTCCGCCGTACCCTGCTCTCCTCCATCCCCGGTGCTGCCGTAACCAGCATCCGGATCGATGGTGTGCTGCACGAGTTCACCACGGTTCCGGGTGTCAAGGAAGATGTCACCGAGATCATCCTTAACATCAAGAGCCTCTCGGTTTCCTCCGAGCACGACGAGCCTGTCGTGGCTTACCTGCGCAAGCAGGGCCCCGGAGTCGTCACCGCCGCGGACATCGCTCCGCCGGCCGGCGTCGAATTCCACAACCCGGATCTGCACATCGCCACGCTGAACTCGAAGGGCAAGTTCGAACTCGAACTGACCATCGAGCGCGGCCGCGGCTACGTTTCGGCAGCTCAGAACAAGTCCGGCGACGCAGAGATCGGCCGTATCCCGGTTGACTCCATCTACTCGCCGGTGCTGAAGGTTACTTTCCGCGTGGAAGCAACCCGTGTTGAGCAGCGCACCGACTTCGACAAGCTGATTGTCGACGTCGAGACCAAGCAGGCCATCGCCCCGCGCGATGCCGTTGCTTCCGCAGGCACCACCCTGGTGGAACTGTTCGGTCTGGCCCGTGAGCTGAACACCGCAGCTGAAGGTATCGAGATCGGCCCGTCGCCCACCGACGCTGCCCTGGCAGCCGACATGGCACTGCCGATCGAGGATCTGGACCTCACCGTCCGTTCCTACAACTGCCTCAAGCGTGAGGGCATCCACACCGTGGGTGAACTCGTTGCCCGCTCCGAGGCTGACCTGATGGACATCCGCAACTTCGGTGCCAAGTCCATTGACGAGGTCAAGGCAAAGCTGGTTGAACTGGGCCTGTCCCTCAAGGACTCGCCTCCCGGTTTTGACCTCGCAGCACGCGCCGCAGCAATCGAAGAGGACGACGCCGCTTTCGGCGACGACGAACTCTAAACCAGACCTTGGCCGGCGGGCAGCACCATGGTGTGCCGCCCACGGCTTCCACATGAGGAGAAACAATTATGCCTACCCCCACTAAGGGTCCGCGCCTCGGCGGCGGCCCGGCTCACGAGCGTCTCATGCTCGCGAACCTGGCCTCATCCCTGTTCGAGCACAAGCGGATCACCACCACGGTGACCAAGGCCAAGCGCCTGAAGCCGTACGCAGAGCGCCTGGTGACCTTCGCCAAGCGTGGCGACCTCGCTTCCCGCCGCCGCGTGCTCGGCCTGATCAGCAACAAGGGCGTCGTCCACGAGCTGTTCACCGACATCGCCCAGGCTGTCGAGAACCGCGACGGCGGCTACACCCGCATCACCAAGATCGGCAACCGCAAGGGCGACAACGCTCCCATGGCTGTCATCGAACTGGTCCTCGAGCCGGTTTCCGCGAAGCAGGCCGTAGTTGCTGAGGCTACTTCCGCTGCAAAGCGCGACGCCGACAGGAAGGAAGCTGCTGCTGCCCCCGCTGCAGAAGAAGCTCCCGAGGCCGAGGTCGTCGAGACCGAAGCTGCTGAGGCTCCTGCCGAAGAAGCTGCAACCGAAGAGGCACCCGCCGCTGAGGAAGCTGCCGAGGCTCCCGCAGCTGAAGAGAAGGACGCGAAGTAATTCGCTGATTCTCTTCGCATAGACTTAGGTCTGTGAACCACCAAAAACCCGCGGCCCCCGTTCCAGGGGGCGGCGGGTTTTTGCGTATCCGGCTTGACCTTTCGTACGACGGCGGCCCGTTCAGCGGGTGGGCGCTGCAGCCCGGCCTGCGCACTGTCCAGGGCGTCCTGGAGGAAGCCATCGAGTTGCTGGTCCGGCGCCGGGTGCGGGTCACAGTTGCCGGGCGGACCGACGCCGGCGTGCACGCCCGGGGCCAGGTGGTCCACCTGGACCTCACCGAAGCCGAGTGGCTGGGGCTGCCGCGCGGGCACGAACTTGATCCCGCCGTCGCCATGCTGCGCCGCCTCCGCGGTGCCCTGAACCGGTCCCTGGGTGATCTGCACGGGGCGGTGGAGGTCCACAATATCTCGCCGGCCCCCGCTGGCTTTGATGCTCGCTTTTCCGCGCTCTGGCGGCGCTACAGCTACCGGATCGCCGACGGGCCCGCCCTGTGGGACCCGCTGGAGCGGTACTTAACGCTGTGGCACAAGAACCCGCTGGACGTGGACCTGTTGAACCAGGGTGCATCACAGCTGCTGGGCCTGCAGAATTTCCTGTCTTTCTGCAAGCCCCGCGAAGGAGCCACCACCATCAGGGATCTACAGCGCTTTGAGTTCCGGCGCGGCGAGGACGGCGTCATTGTGGCCACCGTCCAGGCGGACGCGTTCTGCCACAACATGGTGCGGGCCCTCATCGGCTCGGCACTGTACGTGGGGGAAGGCATTGAAGAACCGGGCTGGCTGCACGAGCGTCTGCTGCTGCAGAAGCGGGACGCCAAGTCGGTCCTCGCGGCTCCCCATCCGCTGGTGCTGGAAGAAGTGGCCTACCCCTCGGACAGCGAAATGCTGGCCCGCGCCGAACAGACCAGGGCGGTCCGCGAGCACTGATCCTTTGTCGCGTTGCTAGAACGACGGCGGCGGACCCTCTGCGGGGAGCGTCACCGTGAACGTGCTGCCCTGGCCTTCCCCGCTCTCGCACATGATGCTGCCGCCGTGGCGCTCCACGATCATCCGGGTGATGGAGAGGCCCAGGCCTGCACCCGGGATGGCCGCCTTTTGCGCCGATTCGGTCCTGAAGAAGCGGTTGAAGACTTTGGCGGCGTCGTCGTCGGAGATGCCCATCCCGGTGTCGCTGACGCTCAGCCGCACCCACTCCGGATCCGTCGTCGCGCTGATGCTGATCCGTCCGCCGTCCGGTGAGTACTTGATGGCGTTCGAGACCAGGTTGTCCAGCACCTGCCCGATCCTCAGCGGGTCCGCGTAGGCCCACAACGGTGAGGGGACGTCGGCTGCGATCTCCACATGGGACCGCTGCGCCGAGGCCAGGGCTGAGCTGAGGCTGGTCTCCACCAGGCTGGCGAGGTCTGTCCGCTTGGGGTGGACGTTCAGGGCGGTGGTGGCGGTGAGGTCGGCCACCAGCTCCAGGAGCCGCTCAGCATTCCGCTGGACCACCAGGAGCCGCTGGGCCAGGTGCGGTGGCAGGCTGTCCGCCTCTTCCAGGACCAGGTCCACGTTGCCAATGATGGAGTTCAAGGGGTTCTTGAACTCGTGCGAGACGTTGGAGATAAGGTCCTGGTTGGCGGCCAGGGATTCCACCCAGCCCGTGACGTCGGTGTAGACCACAACGGCTCCGGTGAGCCTGCCGTCCTCGCTGACCAATGGACGCGCCGCCGTGGATACCGCGCGCTGATCCGGGCCTTCACCGGCCCACACCAGGTAGTCGGCGAAGGATTCCCCCGCCATGGCACGGCTGATGGGCCGGCGGTCAGGCGGAAGCAGCGTCCGCCGGTCCTGGCCGAAGATGAGCTGGTGCCCCTGGCCCGGGATGGCGTCGTCAGCGCCCGTGGCGCGGCGGAAGTTGCGCTGGCGGCTGTTGGACACCAGGAAGTGGCCGGAACGGTCGACGGCGGCAATTCCGACGTCGGTGGCGTCCAGGACGGTTTCAAGCAGCTTCTCCCGTTCCCGGCTCGCCGCCAGCAGGTTCCGGAGCTCACGGTCCTTCTCTGCCAGCTTGCGCTGCTGCAGGCGCAGGTTCACGCTCGCGAAGCGGATCGCCAGGGAAACGGCGAGCATCATCACGGGGAAGAGAACCACTGTGGTGAGGTCCGATGCGGTGACGGCGGGAAAATGGCCAATCGCTGTGGGGGCCATGATGAAAAACGGCCCCAGGAAGCTGAGGACCAGGCTGGTGCGGGCCAGCATGCCGGATGCGGAGAGCCAGATGACCGGGAAGACCGCCAGGACGGCCAGCCCCGGCAAAAGCGGTGCCGCACCGTTGCGCATAAGGCCAATCGCCAGGAAGTCCAGGACGGGGACCAGCAGGTACGGCCTGTGCGGCAGGCGTTCCCAGGGAACCAGGAAGCACGCCAGGAACAGGCGTCCGTGCAGGGCCACGCCGGCCCCGTACCAGGGACTTCCCAACAAGGATGGCCACGCGGAGGGCGTGATCAGTGCGATAACGGCCACCACCACGGTCAGGGGAAGCTGGCACAGCACCACTTGGGCGCGTGGTCCCAGCCGGCGGAAGATGCGGCCGGGCCCGCGGTGGAACAATGGCTCAGCCATGTTTCTGACTCGTACCCCTTCACAACTGGATTGCAGGCCCGGCGGGGTCTTTGAATTGCTTTCCCTACCCCGCTACTTACCCTTTCCGCTCCATACTGCACATGTCTTGTCATAATAATTGACTTTTCAATTTTCGGGGCGAATTCAGCTGTGATCAGCAGGGCTTACTAGTAGCGTATAAATGGTTGGAGCGGGAATGGCATTGGCGCTGGGCCAATGGGGGGCCATCTCCGCCTGGCGCAGGGATAGCAATGGACGATCTTGGTGTAGCTGTAGTAATCGAAGATGACGCGGATGTACGGAACCTCCTGGAAGGCGTACTGACACAAGCGGGCTTCGAAGTGCATACAGCTGTTGATGGGCGGGCCGGGGTTGAGGTGGTCCGCAGCAAGCAGGCCAACGTTGTCACGCTCGACATTGGCCTGCCGGATATTGACGGCTTCGAGGTTTTGCGGCGAATCCGGAATTTCAGTAACGCGTACGTGGTGATGCTGACGGGACGGACGGAAGAACCGGACCTCCTGTCGGCTCTGAATGCCGGCGCGGACGACTACATTGCCAAACCCTTCAGGCCGCGGGAACTCCGGGCCAGGGTGGCGGCAATGATGCGCAGGCCCCGGCACGAGGTCGCGGGGGAGCAGCCGTCCCCGTCGCACTGGGGACAGGCCGCGGCCCCTGCCGTACACGCCGACCCGGCGGTGCTGCAGCACAACGGCCTCCTCCTGAACCACCGGACACGCACGGTGGAGGTCAAAGGTGAGCCGCTGGGACTGACCCGCAGTGAATTCGACCTGCTGCACGTCCTGCTCAAGGGCGGCGGTGCCGTGTGCACCAGGGCTGACCTGGTGCGCGCCGTACGGGGCGACTTCTATGACCACGACACGTACATCAGCGAGGCGGATGAGCGGGCCGTGGAGGTGCATGTGGGAAACCTGCGGCGCAAGCTCAAGGAGGACCAGCTGTCTCCGCGCTGGCTGCAGACCGTCCGCGGGGTGGGCTACCGGCTCGCACCGCGCAGGCCCGATGACGCCTGAGCGTCAGCCGTTTTCCAGGATGTAGGTCGACTGGAGCTCGGACACCGTCCGGGCCCCGTCCTGGGCCACCCCGGCCATCATGGCCTGGCCCTGGACAAAGTCGCCCTTCCGGATGAGGCCTTCGAGGACTTCGGCGAGCCTGGCCAGCCGGACACCGCCCACCATGGCAGAGCTGATCTTCAGGCTGATGACGGCATCCAGGGCAGAGGCCTCGTCCTGGGTGTCCACGGCTGTTCCCAGCCGCGCCAGGCGCAGGTCCCACATGGCGGCGTAGTCGCGGGCGAAACGCTGGGCCAGTCCTGATCCGGCCAGTTCGTCCTCGAGTTCGGCCAGCACGGCTGCGTCAATCAACGGCAAAAGCGCAGCCGCTTCGAGTGAGAGGGCCGTGCGTGCCGCCGGCCCGGGAGCGGCAGGCAACGGGACCCCGGCCAGCGGGGAGCCCACAACGGGGCTCTTTCCGCTGGAACCGGGATCCTGACTCTGCATTGTTCAAGGCTACTTCCTGGAAATCCTTCGGCGTCCAATTTCTTATCATTCTGTGTAAACCTTGAGGCAACCTTGCCGTCGCCCTGCGTATCGATTATTGTCCGCTGAACGTCATCACCGTATTGATCACGGCCGGTCCCAGGATGGCGATGAAGAGGACCGGGAAGATGAAGAACAACAGCGGGAATAGGATCATGACCGGCAGTTTCATGGCTTTTTCCTCGGCCCGCTGGCGCCGCTTGACGCGCATTACCTTCGCCTGGACACGCAGGACCCGGCTGATGGCGATGCCGTACGTGTCGGCCTGGACCACTGCCTGCACGAAGCTGCGCAGCTCAGGGATGCTGGTCCGTTCCGCCAGGGCGATGTAGGACTCACGGCGGCTGCGTCCCACCTGCATGTCCTGGAGGGTGCGGACCAGTTCCTCGGCCAGCGGGCCCTTGCCGTTCTCGCCGGCGCGGGCCATGGCGCCTTCGAAGCCGAGCCCTGCCTCCACGGAGATCAGCATCTGGTCCAGCGTGTTGGCCAGTTCAAGCTGCATGGCCTTCTGCCGCTCCTGGCCTTTGCTGTAGAGGAGGAGGTCCGGGATGAAGTAGCCAAGGACCAGGACGAAGATTCCGGCGAGCTTCATCAACGGGCTGCTTCCGATGCCCGCGAGCCAGAGGCCCACCGCGACGCCCGCCAGGCCGAGGGCGAGCTTGGACCCCAGCACCTTTCCCAGCGGCATTGAGGCGGGCCGGCCGGCGAGGGACAGCAGCCGGTCCAGGAAAGCCACGTAGGCCGGGGGAGTGACGCGCCGGCCGATGCCTTCCAGGAGGCTCGGCGTGGATGCAGGTGCAACTGCGGCGGGCGGGGCGCCACGGGAGAGGAGGTCGGTAACCGCGACGCGGCCCTGCTTGTCCACGGTCAGGACGGACCAGGCCATGGCACCCAGGGGGATGCAGACCAGCAGGACGGAGAGCAGGACGATGAGGTTCATGGGGTCCTCAGAACTTCAGGTCGATAATCTTGCGCATCCACAGCGCACCGATGGTCATCAGGACAAAGGAGGCACCGATCATCACCCAGCCCAGCGGATGGGTGAACATCGCGTTCATGTAGTTGGGGCTCACGGCCAGCAGCATGGCCACAATGCCGAACGGCATGGCGATCAGGATGTAGGCGGAGAACTTGCCTTCCGCGGCCAAGGCCTTGATGTGGCCCTTGATCTCTGCGCGCTCGCGGATGGTTTCGTTGACCTGGTCCAGCACCTCGGCCAAATTGCCGCCCACCTCGCGGTTGATCTGGATGGCCTGCGAGATCCACACGAAGTCCTCGTTCTTCATCCGGTCGGCGGTGTCGTTGAGGGCGGCGAGCAGGTCGCGGCCAAGGCTGGTCTCGGTGATCACCCGCCGCATCTCCTCCGAGGTGGGCTTCTGCGATTCGGTCGCCGCGGCGTCGATGGCGCGCAGGATGCTGTGCCCTGCGCGCAGGCCGCCGGAGAGCAGCTGCAGGGTGTCGCCCAGCTGGCTGTCGAAGGCGGTGCGGCGCTTGCCGGCCAGGAATCCGAGGACCAGTTTGCCCACGAAGGGTGCCAGCAGGGCCAGCAGCAGTCCCATGACGGGGCCAACCGTGACCAGGCCCACCAGCATGCCGACGCAGGCGCCGATCCCCACCAGCAGGAAGAACTCGGCCTGGCTGAGCCGCAGGCCGGCGTTCTCCAGTTCGGCCCGGGCGAAGAGCTTGACCTTCCGGCCGGCGAGGAGCCGTTCGAAGGACCTGACTGCGGACAAGGCCACGCGGGTCAGCGAGGATGGCGGCTCGGGTTCGGACGGGCGACGGCGGTCCAGCGGCACCGAGGGTGCGCTTGGCAGGAGCACGGCCACGCCCAGCAGACAGATGGCTGCGAGGAGGATAACGCTTCCGATGGCGATGATCATGGGCCCGTCCCTATTTCACGCCTGGACCAAGCGGCGTCGCAAACACCGCGGGTGACACATGGATGCCCAGGTCCTCGAACCGGTCGATGAAGCGGGGTCGGATGCCGGTGGCTACAGGCCGGCCCAGGAACCGGCCCTGCGCGTCAACGCCTGCCGAGTAGTCAAAGATGAAGGCGTCCTGGAGGGTGACGATGTCCCCTTCCATGCCCTGGACCTCCGTGACGTGGGTGATCCGGCGGGAGCCGTCGCGGAGCCGGGAGATCTGGACGATGAGGTTCACGGCGGAGGCGATCTGTTCGCGGATGGCGCGCAGCGGCAGGTCCATCCCGGCCATGAGAACCAGGGTTTCCAGGCGGGCCACGGCATCGCGGGGCGAGTTGGAGTGCACGGTGGAGAGGGAGCCGTCGTGGCCGGTGTTCATGGCTTGGAGCATGTCCAGCGATTCGCCGCCGCGGACCTCGCCCACCACGATCCGGTCCGGGCGCATACGGAGGGAGTTGCGGAGGAGCTCGCGGATGGTGACTTCGCCCTTGCCCTCGGTGTTCGGCGGGCGGCTTTCCAGCCGGACCACATGTTCCTGCTGGATCTGCAGTTCCACGGCGTCCTCGATGGTGACTATGCGTTCGTCGTGCGGCAGGAAGGAGGACAGGACGTTCAGCAGCGTGGTCTTGCCCGTGCCGGTACCGCCGGAGACGATGATGTTCAGCTTGGCCTTGACGCAGGCGTTCAGCAGCTCGGCCATTTCCGGCGTGAGCGTGCCGAAGTCGATGAGGTTCCGGACGGTCAGCGGGGTTTTGCTGAACTTTCGGATGGTCAGCGACGAGCCGCCGACGGCCAGCGGCGGAATGACCGCGTTTACACGGGAACCGTCCTCCATGCGGGCATCCACCAGCGGGGAGGACTCATCGATGCGGCGGCCTACCTTGGACACGATCCGTTCGATGACCTTGCGCAGGTGCTCCTCGGAGCTGAAGCGCGACTCGGTGAGCGTCAGCTTGCCTTTGCGTTCCACGTAGATCTGGTCCATGCGGTTGACCATGATTTCGGTAACGGCGGGATCGTCCAGGAGGCGCTGAAGAGGGCCGTAGCCCAGCACGTCGTCGGCAACGTCCTGGACCAGGCGGGTGCGTTCCTCCGGGGTCAGCGGCACCTGCTCGGCGTCGACGATGCGGGTGAGTTCCTCCTTGGCGGTGCTCCGCAGTTCCCGTTCACTTACGGCTGCGTCGTTGAAGCGCGTCCCCATCCGTTCGAACAGTGCGGTGGCCGCCCTGTCCTTCATGGCTGCGAAGACATCCACCCGCGGTGCCGTGGGCACCAAGGAGGTGCCGGCGTCGTGCGTTGAATGCACGACGGCGGCGTGCGCCGGCTGGTGCCGCTCCGTGCTTTCCGAGGGGGAAGGCGAAGGCGCGGGGGCCGGGCGGGGCGGCTCCAGCAGCGCGGTGCCCGACGCCTGGTTGCGTGACTGGACCGCGTTGATGCGTTCGGAGAGTTTCATCAGATGACCACCCTTCGGTGAAGTTTCCGCTGGGCCTGCGTGCGCCATGCCGGGTTGAAGCGCTCCACCAGCTGGCGGAGGCTCTTGACGGCGGGGTCCTTCTTGGATTCCTGGAGGACGGGGATGCCGCGGTTGGTGGACAGGGCCACGGCGCGGGAGCGGGGGACGCTGACGTCCACGGGCGCGCCGATGGTGGATTCGACGTCCCGGACGTTCAGGCCGGATTTCGCGTCGGCCATGTTCAGGACCACGTGGCGGGATTCGGGCATGATGTCCAGTTGGCGCAGGACCTCAAGGCCGGAGCGGAGGCCGCGGAGGCTGGGGATGTCCATGGCGCTGACCCAGACCACGTCGGTGCACTGTTCCATCGCGGCGAGGCCGATTTCGGGCATCCCGGGCGCGGTGTCGATGACCACGTACTGGAATTCCTGGGCCAGCTGTTCGAGCAGGTGGCCGATCTGTTCCGGGGTGATGTGGTCCGCGTCCACGGGGTTGGGCGGGGCGCAGAGGGCGTAGATGCCTGCAGGGTGGACCGTGAGGAAGGCCTTCAGGACCAGCGAGTCCTGCGCGGCGGCAGGGGAGACGGCGTCAGTGACGGTGTGCTGCGGATTGAGGTAGAGGCCGGAGGCGACGTCCCCGAACTGCAGGTCAAGGTCCACGATGACCACGCTCATGGGCGCGATCTGGCCAAGGCCGATGGCGATGTTGGTGGCCAGCGTGGTCTTGCCGACGCCGCCCTTGGGGGAGAAGACGCCGATGACCAGGCCGCTGCCGCTCTCCGCCTGCTGTGCCTCCGGACCGCGGTGGCGCGTGGCGAAGGACTGGCAGGCGCGCTCCAGCAGCACCCTGATTTCCGCGGCGTCGGCCTGCGGGCTCAGGATGTCGCGGATGCCGGCGCGCATGGCGTAAAGGAGGTAGTCGGGGTCCACGTCGCTGACCAGGACCAGGCTGAGGCCAGGCAGCTGGACGTCGAATACCTTGGCGAACCGCAGCGCCTCTTCATACGGGACGTCCGGGCCGATGATGAGGACCTCGGGCTGTTCC
Organism: Pseudarthrobacter sp. CC12; assembly: GCF_039907755.1. Taxonomy (NCBI): domain Bacteria; kingdom Bacillati; phylum Actinomycetota; class Actinomycetes; order Micrococcales; family Micrococcaceae; genus Pseudarthrobacter; species Pseudarthrobacter sp. CC12. Next base: position 243,079 of record NZ_JARDJH010000003.1, read on the forward strand.
TGGTTGAGGAGGCCGAACAGCTCCGCGGGACCTGCGGGGAGGATGTCGCTGGCGATGGTCTGGAGGGTGCCGCGCAGGCCGTTGGCGACGGCGGCGCGCAGCTTCTGGTCGAAGTCGCCGTTGGGGGAGAGGAGGACGAAGCGGCTCATTTGTACACGTTGTCCTTCCTGGCGATGAAGCCGCCGTTGTCCTGCGCGTCGAGGGGTTCCTTGGTGAGCCATAGGTCACCGTTGTTCGAGGAGTAGATGATCTTGGTGGCGTCGATGTCGTTGACCGCCACCGTCACCATGAATGAACCCTGCGGGAGCGTTGTGTCCTGGGGGTTGGTGCCATCTGTTGGCTTCGCAGACGGTTGGGGGGCCCGCTGAACTGCGGTTACGAGGACCTTGCGGAGGGTTAGCTGCGAGGTGGGCTCGCCCGGCTTCGACTTGTCCGCGCCACCTGTAAAGCTGAACCCGATGCCCACGTGGTCCCCGGCTTCAATTCGGCCGCCCACGACTCGTTTAGCCTCGAGTTCGAAGGTGATTTCCTGCAGTCCGGTTGGCACCTTCGCGGCGCTGCTGGTCTTGGCGTCTGCCGGGTCGACCAGACGTTCCTTTAGAAGTTGTTCGCCGGGTACCAGGTCTACGGCGGCCACGGCCCCGCCCTTGCCATCCAGCGAGGTGAGCGCAGTGGCGGCTACACCGGCTGCGGGCACGTCCTCGATGACGAGCGAAGCCGTCATGTCATTCACCGGGGTTCCGGCTGGGATGGCCTTTTGGACGACCAGCACTTTCTTGGGGTTCGTGGTGGCCATCGCCCGTGCGTCGGCGCCGTTCGCGTAAACGATGATGAGAAGGGCTCCCACAAGCGCCAGGGCTACGGCGGCCGTGCCAGCTAGCATGCGAGATTTCACTTTTTCTCCTGATGGGATAGCGCTAGAGGGTCGGGCGGACGATGGTTGCACCGTAAGGGCTGACGGGGCCCAGGGTGTAGCCATCGGCAAGGGATACGTACGTCACGAATTGCCCGATGACGCCCCGGCAATCGCCTGTGCAAGTAGCAGCGGCAGCGGAGCCCGAACCTTTTGGTGCCGAGTTGTTGAACGAGTAGGGAGATGTGTTGTCCTGTCCACTGAACTTCCAACCCACCACATTGAAGGCGGCGAAAGCTGTGAGGTGGTAGACGGCGCCAGCGCCAGTGCCAGTGACTCTGTCGAAGACCGGTAGGAGAACGATGGCCTTGCGCCCGGCATTAATGTCTGCCGCCCAACCATTCAGAGTGGCCTCGCAGTTGCTAGGCGCGCTGTTCCCTGTTTTTGTGTTCGTTGGGTCGCTGCCGCCCTTGTCGATGCTCAAATCGATGCTGGCGCCGCACTTGCCGGGATCCTGGGCCAGCCAGCCGAAGCCTCCCGGCACAGTCCCCCCGGATGGAAGGGTGCAGCCAGGGTTTGCAGATTTGCTGTCCTTATTCTGAAGGACCTGGAGGCCCTTATCCACCATGTTCTGGACTTGGCAGATGGAAAAGGCGAGCGGGAACGCGGTAGGGCCTTTCGCAGGGCTGCCCCAGACCGCGGAAGACGTGGCGCCTACCTTCGCGGTCGGAATTCCCAGGACGTCCGCGAAAAAGAGTGAGACAGAGTCGACGGGTGCGCCTTTTTCTGCCGCCGTCGTAGCTACGACCACCTTCCGACCTGTCGTGTCCAAGGCAATGGAGCGAAGGTTGCTGCTGCCATCCAGTGCATTCTGGTTGGCAAGTGTGGCGGCCAAAGTCGACGTGGTGCATAGAGTATCCGCGGAGTTCCGGGCGCATTTCTGGGCGACACCTATGGCCGCGGCATCTGCGCCGTTCTGCAGTTGGGCGTGCTCCGAATACAGCACTCCTACGTCGACAGCAATGGCCACGGAGCCGAGCAGGACCACCAGCATGATGGCAACGATCACTGAAATGGCGCCGCGTTCGTTCGTTGTCTTGCAGCCTTGCAGGACTACTTTCAGCCGCCGCAAAGCATGACTCCTTTGCCTGTCATCGGGAACGGCCCGGCAATTCCGGTGATGCTGGAAACTGTGTACTTCACGGTGACTGTCACTTGGATACCCGTGCTGCAAGCGGTTGGGCTCACGGTGACGGCTGATGAGGGAATGGTTGAGCTAAGAGAAGCGGCGGCGCTTTGAACTGCGGTTGCGGCTGCGGTCGGATTATTGTTGATCGCCATTACCCGCACGCCCTCGCGGGCTGCGTTAGTCAGAGTAAGTTGGGCGTTATAGACCCGGCCAAACTCGATGGTTCCCAACACAAGCGTCAAGAGGAGGGGCAACAGGATCGCGAATTCGACTGCAGCAGCGCCGCGCTCCGAATCACGTTTCACCTGTTACACCTCCTCTTGGGTTGCTTGCTTCTGTCGCAATGACCCCCGCCGTTGCGATATGGGGTCAGGGCGGCGGGCGACCTAAGGATGTTAGGCGGGAGGAGTAGCAGCAGTGGTCGGCTTCACAGTGTTCGCAACGTCACTGAAGATGCTGGTGATGTTTTTCCCAAGGAGGGTGACTGCAACAATGATGACGACCGCGATGAGGGCGACCATAATGCCGTATTCGACGGCGGTTGCGCCCTTTTCACTGTTGCGAAGGCGAATCATGAAGTTGGTGTAGAGAGAAAGCATTCTGTACTCCTGAGCGAGACGATTGGCTGGCCCTGCACCAGCACTGAATCGAAGTTAGCAACGCTTGATCCGACGTTGACCCGATCTTGCAACATCCTGCGGAAACCCTTTTTTGGTTGCACCTTTCCTGCGCTCCTGCTGTGTCTTCCCTGTGCTAATGCTGGCTAGCAGGAGATTGGCGCACAAAAGGACCCCCTCGGTTCTGGGTGCCGAGGGGGTCCAGCCTTTGGACGAAGGAGCATTTAGATCAGCTGAAGGCCTGGATGATGTTGATCACCGCCGGCCCAAGAATGACGATGAAGATCACCGGGAAGATGAAGAGCAGTAGTGGGAAAAGAACTAGTACGGGCAACTTCATCGCTTTGTGCTCTGCTCGCTGGCGCCGCTTGACGCGCATGTCGCCAGCCTGAGCTTTCAAGACTTTTGCAATGGCGATGCCGTACGTATCAGCCTGTACAACCGCTCGAACGAAGTTGCGCAAATCCTGGACGTTGCTGCGGTCTGCCAGGGCTATGTATGAGTCCCGACGACTGCGGCCCACCTGCATGTCCTGAAGGGTTCGAATCAATTCCTCCGCAAGGGGGCCCTTGCCGTTGTGACCGGCCCTGGCCATGGCCGATTCGAAACCCAGCCCTGCTTCTACCGAAATCAACATCTGATCCAAGGTGTTCGGAAGTTCAAGCTGAATCTTCTTTTGCCTCTCGGAACCGCGGCTGTAGATCAGTAAGTCGGGGACGAAGTACCCGAGCACCGTGGTGAAGAGTGCCAGCAGTATCAGTTGGGGAGATGCTCCCCGGCTGAGGAAGAGCATCATGATGATTGCTGCCAGGAGTGCTATGGCGGGCTTTGCTATGAGAAGGCGTGGAAGAGGCATAGCGGCAGGCCGTCCGGCCAACGCAAGCAGTCTGTCGAGTTTGGCTGCGTAGCCCTTTGGGGTGACACGTGCCGCGAACCTCTCCAGATCCATGTTCTGGCTGGATACGGCGCTGGCAGATGCATCTATTCCCTTACTCAGGTTGCCCTGTATCAGCACACGAGACCTGCGGTCCGTAACGACCAAGGACCAAACGAGGAACGACACTGGTATTACTGTCAGGGCGATGATGCCCCAGGCTATCGGTTGCACTGTTCACCCCTCAAAATTTCAAATCGCTGATTTTGTGAACCCAGATTCCGCCGATGGTCATCATTACGGCAGCGATGCCCAGTAGTATCCAGCCCACGGGATGGCCGGTCAGCTGCCCCATATACTTGGGGTTTGCGAGACTGATCAGAATGAAAAGTAGGACCGGAAGTGCCATGAGGATGATGGCGCTGAGCTTGCCTTCTGCGCTCAACGCCTTGACTGTGCCCTTTATCTGAGTTCGTTCACGGATAGTCTCTCCAACTTGATCAAACACTTCCGCAAGATCTCCACCCACTTCACGATTTATCTCGATTGCTTGGGCCATCCAGCTAAAGTCTTCGCTCTTCATACGTGCAGAAACTTCATTGAGTGAATCCTGTAGATCGCGGCCGAGCCGGGTCTCATTCACGACGCGGGAGAATTCGGTTGCGGTGGGTTCACTCGCCTCTTGCGCGACTGCGTCGATTGCCCGCAGAACGCTATGTCCCGCTCGCAGACCACCTGAAATCATTGTCAGAGTCTCGCCCAACTGTGCTTCGAATGCTGCCCGCCTCCGTTGGACGAGTATGGACAAGCCAACCCTGGCCACCAGTGGAATTGTTACAACCAACAGAAGGCCAACGCCGATTCCTTGGAGGATAAGTCCTACAAAGCCTGCAGCCGTAGCAGCCGCCGCGACAAGAACCACGAAGTCCGCCTGGGGCAGCGAAATTCCGGCCAGACTGAGAAGGCTATTCGAATGAAGCGTTGTGCTTTTTCTCCCAGCCAGTGCCCTCTCCACGAGTTGTACAGCAGATGAAGCCACACGGCTAATTGCTGTTTGTTCAGTTGCTCCGAGGGGCCGCCGCCTGTTCAGGGGCAGAGGCCCATTGGCCGGTTTGAAAACGACCAGGACCGCAGTGGCTAGGGAGGCTCCCAGAAGGATGATGCCGGCAACGAATACTTCAGAACCTGGCACAGCTACCGCCTCCCTAGCTGCGATGTGATTCCAGAAAAAATACCTGGTGAAACGGCGATTCCCAGTTCTGCAAAGTGGTCTATAAAGCGGGGACGGATTCCTGTTGAAACCGGCTGGCCAAGGAACCTTCCATTCTTGTCAACGCCAGCGCTGTAGTCGAAGACGAAGGCATCTTGAAGAGTGACAATCTCACCCTCCATGCCTTGAACTTCGGTGATGTGGGTGACACGTCGTGTGCCATCCCGCAACCTCGACAGGTGAACGATGAGGTTGACCGCAGACGAGACCTGTTCGCGTATGGCGCGCAGCGGCAGGTCCATCCCCGCCATGAGGACCAGGGTCTCCAGGCGGGCGATGGCATCCCTTGGGGAGTTGGCATGCACCGTCGAGATTGAGCCGTCGTGTCCAGTGTTCATAGCCTGCAGCATGTCAAGGCTCTCGCCTCCTCGGACCTCGCCAACGACGATGCGGTCGGGTCGCATGCGGAGGGAATTGCGGACCAGCTCGCGGATTGTGACCGCACCCTTACCCTCAATGTTCGGCGGCCTGCTTTCGAGCCTCACAACGTGACTCTGTTGCAGCTGCAATTCGACAGCATCTTCAATAGTGACTATTCGGTCGTCGCCCGGGATAAATGACGACAGAACGTTGAGGAGAGTGGTCTTCCCGGTACCAGTACCGCCCGAAACGATAATATTGAGTTTCGCCCGAACGCAGGCATCGAGGAGTTCCGCCATCTGTGGGGTCAGCGTGCCAAAATCTATGAGATTCTGAACAGTTAGCGGGATTTTGCTGAATTTTCTAATGGTCAGGGAAGAACCATTCACGGCCAATGGGGGAATTATCGCGTTGACGCGCGATCCGTCCTCCAGGCGCGCGTCCACCAGTGGCGAAGACTCGTCAATACGCCGGCCGACCTTGGCGACGATGCGCTCTATGACTTTTCGAAGGTGCACCTCGCTACTGAAGCGACTGTCTGTCAGCAGCAACTTGCCATCCCGCTCGACATAGATCTGATCAACTCTGTTAACCATGATTTCCGTGATGGACGGATCGTCCAAGAATCGCTGGAGAGGCCCGTATCCGAGAACGTCATCGCCCACGTCCCTAATCAGCCGACGGCGTTCTTCCGGGGTGAGCGGTACCTGCTCGTCATCAATGACGGTACTAAGTTCGTCCCGTGCAATCTTCCGGAGTTCCTCGTCGCTAAGTGAAGAATCAGTCAGTCGGCCGCCGAGCCGCTCAAACAAGGCCTTCCCCGCGCGCTGCTTAAGTCCGGCCAGAGCATCTACGGGCGCAGCAACGGCACTTGCGGTATCGAATGCAGGGGTAGTCGTTTCTTGGAGAGGCGTGCCCTGGATGGGCACGGGACCACTACGCGCCGCTTGAAGTCGTTCTGCCAAGCTCATGAGATCACCATCCGACGATGTACTTTTCTTTGGGGTTGTGCGCTTCGTTTTGGATCGAAGCGTTCGACAAGCTTTCCGAAAGCTCGTGCGGCCGCGTCACGGGAGGACTCCTGCAGAAGAGGAACGCCCTTGTTGGTAGAGAACGGGACGGCGCGGGAACGGGGAATAACTGTGTCGACCGGCACACCTATGGTGGCCTCGACATCCTGTATGGTCAGCCCACTCCTACGGTCAGCAAAATTAAGCACTACATGCCTGCCCGGTGGCACAAGCTGCAGCTCTCGCAGGATGGAAAAACTTGTATGGAGTCCTCTGATGCTTGGCACGTCCATCCCGCATACCCAGACTGCATCCGTGGCTTGTTCCAGAGTGGCCAAGACATGTTCTCCGAGGCCTGGAGTTGTGTCCACTACAACGTACTGGAACTCCGCGGCCATTTGGCTGAGAAGGTGGCTAACTGCCTCCCCACTGATGTGGTCCGCTTCGCTTGGACTCTGGGGTGCACAAAGTGCGTAGATTCCGCTCGGGTGGACTGTGAGGAACGCTTTGAGAACCATTGAGTCCTGAAATGCCGCGCCGCTGACAGCGTCTTTCAGCGTGTGCTCAGGTTCCAACAGGAGGCCGCTTGCGACATCTCCGAACTGGACGTCCAGGTCGACAATGACTACGCCCATAGGGGCGATCTTGCCCAGACCTATTGCCAAATTAGTGGCCACGGTTGTCTTGCCGACTCCCCCCTTAGGCGACATCACGGCAATGACGCGACCGGGAGCCCGTTCTGGTCCCGCAGCCGCTACTAATCCGCGGCGCCTTCCCGCTGACGCAAGGCAGGCGCGCTCAAGGAGGATTCGGAGTTGGTCGGTGTCAGCGCTGGGACTGACGATATCCCTGATGCCGGCGCGCATTGCGGTGATTACTTGCTCGGGTTCCCTGTCTTCGACGAGGACCAGGCTGATCTCCGGAAACTGGAGATCGAATACGGTAGCGAGTTTGAGAGCGTCGTCCTCTGGCAGGCCCGGGCCGAGGATCAACACTTCCGGTGGTTCTCCTGTGAGCCGGTCAAAGAGCTCCTGCGGGCCGCCCAATAGGACTGACGGTGGCAGCACTTGAACTGAACCATGAAGCGCTCCGCGTACTGCCTGGGACACCTTACGTTGAAAATCCTGTGAAGCGGTGACGAGAACGAAGCGGCTCATTGCGAGACCTTTCCGAGGGTTATCACACCTGGGTTGCCGTCCTTGGAGTCGCTGTTCTCCTTCGACAGCCAAACTTTTCCAAATTCGGATGCGAACACGATTTGCGCGGCATCCGCGTCTTCGCGGGCCAGTGTTACGTATACCGAGCCAGACGGAAGGGCCGGTCCGTCCGTCGAGGAGCTGGAGTCCTTTTTGGCCGAGTCGGCGGCCGCTTGCTGGACGCTGGTCACCAGGACTTTTTGGAAGGCCAGCTTGGTGAACTCCTTGAAGCCCTTAGCGTCGTTCCCAACAGGGGCGCTTGCTGCGGCGGCGTCATCAAGTTTGTAAGACGTATAAACGCCAACGGTGTCTCCGGCTTTCAGCTGTCCACCCAGAATGCGCTGCGGTTCCAGCAGGAGGGTGAGTTCTTCCATGCCCTTGGGGACGGGGACTGTGCCCGGAGCGGCCAAGGTGTTGGGGTCAACCAACCTTGCCCCTAACAACTGCTCGCCCGGCTCGAGCGAAACAGCGGTGACCTTGCCGGAGAAGTCCGAAAGGGATTTGACAGCATCCTCGGGTACTGCGGCGCCCGGAAGGGAAGTTTGTTGCAGGGACTTAGCAAGTTCAGCGACGGGTGTTCCTGCGGGAACTTGCTTTTGAACGACGAGAACTTCAACGGGATCTAGGCCTTGCTGTGCTCGGCTGTCGGCTGCTTGTGCATAGTTGAACATAAGTACAGATCCGACAATTGCCAAGAGCAGTGCTGCTAGGCCCCCCAGCAGCCTGGTTTTCACGATGTTCTCCTTTGTTTCTTATTTCGTGAGTTCTACGACGGTTCCGCCGTAGTCGGTAGGACCGCCGACATCGAATTCCTCGTCAAGCGATACGTAGCGGACAAACTTTCCAACGATGCCGAGGTCGCTGGATTTCCAACCACCGGCATCCTTGAATGCCTGAGCGGACGCAGGCATGTAATGGAACGGGTCCTGGTTGGCTAGATCCCAGCCGGCAATATCAATGGCAGCAAAGGCTCGGAGGTGGAACTTGGAGCCGGCGCCAGTACCGCTTGTCTGGTCGAAAACTGGCAGCAGCGCTACCACCTTCTTCCCTGCGATGAGTTTGTCCTTCCAGTCTTGAAGGATGCTCCCGCAGCCGGCCTCGGGATTGTTTCCGGTATTGCTGGCTACCCATGGTGATGCCAGATCGACTTTGACCGTGCACGAGCCGCCCGTAACCAGCCAGCCAAAGCCGCCTGGAATCTCAAGACCCGACGCGGTGCTGTGGCAGGTGTCCTTCTTTCCCGCACCGGTTCCATGGGACAGAAGGAATTGCAGTGCGCCATCTCCCGAGGTGCTGAGGTCGACTTCGCATTCCGAGAAGGCAATCGGGAAGATATCTCCTGCCTTTGCTCCGCCCCACTTCGCTTCCGCGACCGCACTGATGTTCGTCGTGTTGGTCCCGAAGATCCTGGCAAAGAATGTCGAGAAATGAACTCCGGAAGTATCCTGGGCGTTCGTGGTAACCGTCACCTTGCCGGCTGGCTTGTTCACGACAGTTGAAGCCACGTTTGTTAGGTTGTCTTTGGCGTTGGCATTCGCCAGGGTGCCTGAAAGCGCCGAGCCTGTAACGCAGGCAGGGTCGTCTTTGTTCTTGGAACATTTCTGTGCGACCGCCAGAGCTGCCGCATCCGCCCCGTTTTGAACAACGGATTTCTCGGCGTACATCCCTCCGACGTCGACGGCTATGGCGCCAAAGCTAAGGAGCATCACCATCATGACCGCCACCATCACGGCAGTGGCTCCGCGTTCATTCTCGGAAGTTCGGTTCAGCCTCCGCATGACATGGTTCCTTTTCCGGTCATGACGATGGTGCCGGTGAATGCGTCAAGGAAGCCGGTAGCCGTGGTCAACGTATAACTAGTGATAGCCGTGACCTGTTTGCCGGCTGAGCATGTCGTCCCGCCACCCGTGACAGAAAAAGTCGTGGTCACCGAGGCGGGTGTGAGGCGACCGGCAGCATTGCCTGCTGCCGCGGCTGCGTCTCCGGGGTTGTTGTGGATGGCCATGTACCTGGCCCCCTCACGTGCGGCCTGATTTAATGACAGTTGAGCATTAAATGCAAGAGAAAATTCGATAATTCCGATCAAGATCAGCAGCAGCACAGGTAGAATCAATGCGAACTCGACTGCCGCTGCGCCCTCTTCTTTTTTGTTGCGCATTTTCCGACCCTTGTCCCTGAAAGGTGATGGCGGCTCCCAGGAGGCCTGGGAGCCGCCATCAAGCGATGTCGCGCGTGCGGCGTTACGGTGCTACGAGCCGGCCGGAAATGCCGTCGAACATGGTGTTCAAATTGGTTCCGACGGCTGCGATGCCGACGATTGCGGCGATGACGATCAGGGCGACCATCAGGCCGTATTCAACGGCTGTGGCGCCTTTCTCCTCGCCTACCAAGCGATCCTTTACGCCGGCGATGAAAGCAGTCATTGAGACCATGAGAGAAGTCATTATATTTTCCTTTATTCGGTGAAATAAATCGATATTTTGATTTCAACGAATTTCCAGCTGCCCCCATAAATCTTTAGCGGCTGGACTTCGCTAAGAAGAGATTGTCACTGAGGGGTAGGGCGCAACAATGCGTAGTAGTACTCGACTTTTTAGGGGTACGCCAAAAATAGGTACTCGAATACGCGGTTCGGTACTCAGCCAGTCTCTGCAGGTATGCGGCGGACTACTCGGTGCTGTGAAGCCGCGGCACTGCCGAGGAACAGCGGATACGCCTCATCCGCTAGGAGAAAAGGAGTGCGACGAGGGTAAGGGCGCCCAACATGGAGGGCCCGTGAGGCACTTCAATGGCTTTATCCCGGCCTTTCCTGCTCAAGACAATCACCGTGACGATGCCATTCAGGACGAAGCCGATTAGCCCCCCGTAGAGGAGGTGGCTCCAACCTAGGTACCCCAGGTAAAGGCCGACGGGCGCTGCGAGCTTCACATCGCCCATCCCAATGCCGCCGGGCGAGATAAGTCCCAAAACAAGGTATCCGGCAAACAAGATGACGGCTCCCAGGACTGCGCGGAGGAAATCATCAGATTGCTTATCGAATATCCCCGGCAGCAAAAGCAATAGAAGACCCCCGGCCAGCAACATCAACACGAGGGGATTCGGCAGCAGGTGGAGTGCTACATCGATCCTTGCCAGCTGGACGCCCAGGACAGCAAGTAAAAGGAAGGCCAGGAGGCTCAGCGCGCTGCCGAAACGCGTGGCAAAGGCGGCGCACGCGATGGCGGTTACTGCCGCGGTCGTAATTCTTGCCTGCGGGCGCGGCACTTCCCCGAGCCTGGGAATCAGCCTTGCGATCAGTCGCTCGGCGATGGGGGAGAGGACGGTTCCCAAGAGCGCGGCGCCAACGACCAAGAGCACCGCGTTAGGGTCCCAGTTCCCCGCTGACAACACTGCATCCCCCTGCGTTGGTTTGGGCCGGCGCGGCCCCAGTGGCCTCCGGCTACCTCATTTTGACCCCGAACCACCTGACGCGCTAATCTAGGTAGTCGTTGTGCGTGTCCTATTCCGATGGTGCGTGCCCGCTTGAGGATCCGGTTGCAGGATAACTACTCAACGTGCACATTCGGAACTTCAGGATGACTGGTTACATGGAGCCCTCACCTCTGTTCCGGTAGCGCGCAGACAGTAGGTGCGCGAGCTAGCGACACCTAAACAAGAACGCCAGAACAAGAACGAGGCAAACACCGTGCGTACGTACACCCCGAAGCCCGGCGATATCAACCGCCAGTGGCACGTCATTGACGCCACCGACGTTGTCCTTGGTCGTCTTGCAAGCCAGACCGCAATCCTGCTGCGCGGCAAGCACAAGGCCACTTTCGCATCCCACATGGACATGGGCGACTTTGTCATCATCATCAACGCCGAGAAGGTAGCCCTGACCGGCGCCAAGCTGGAGCAGAAGCGCGCATACCGCCACTCCGGCTACCCGGGCGGCCTGACCTCCGTCAACTACGCGGAACTGCTGGAAACCAACCCGGTCCGCGCCGTTGAGAAGGCCATCAAGGGCATGCTCCCCAAGAACTCCCTCGCTGCCCAGCAGCTGGGCAAGCTGAAGGTGTACCGCGGTGCTGAGCACCCGCACGCCGCCCAGCAGCCCAAGACTTTCGAAATCACCCAGGTCGCCCAGTAGTCCTGGCCACCAAACAACTTATCTATACAAGGAGAATCGTGGCTCAGAACGAAGAGACCACCGAGGCTGTCGAAGCCGAGGAAAACCTGACCAGCTACACCTCTGAGAGCTCAGCTGCTGAAGCTGCTCCCAAGAAGGAGCGCCCGGCCCTGACCGTTGCTGGCGCAGCTGTTGGCCGCCGCAAGGAAGCCGTTGCACGCGTCCGCGTCGTGCCCGGCTCCGGCAAATGGACCATCAACGGCCGTGCGCTGGACAACTACTTCCCGAACAAGCTGCACCAGCAGGACGTCAACGAGCCCTTCAAGATCCTTGATCTCGAAGGCGCCTACGACGTCATCGCCCGCATCCACGGCGGCGGCATCTCCGGCCAGGCAGGCGCCCTGCGCCTCGGCATCGCCCGTTCGCTGAACGAGATCGACGTCGAGAACAACCGCCCGACCCTGAAGAAGGCCGGTTACCTGTCCCGCGACGCCCGTGTCATCGAGCGTAAGAAGGCCGGTCTCAAGAAGGCCCGTAAGGCTCAGCAGTACTCCAAGCGCTAAATCCGCTTGCCCAAAAGCCCGTCCCACCGGTTGGTGGGGCGGGCTTTTGCCGTTATGGACTCTTGCATGCCCCTGTCCGCGTTGGACACCCGAATCGGGGCGGGAAAAAAGCCGCTGGCCAGCCGCTTAAAGCTGCGGCAACCCCATCCTCTAGACTTGACCGGTGTCTAGATTATTTGGAACTGATGGTGTCCGGGGGCTGGCCAACGGCCTGCTGACAGCAGAGCTGGCCCTGCAGCTGGCCCAGGCGGCCGCCGTCGTGCTCGGCCACGACCGCAACTCCAACGGCTCCCGGCCCCGCGCCGTGCTGGCCCGTGACCCGCGCGCAAGCGGCGAATTCATCGCCGCAGCCGTGGAAGCCGGCCTCTCCAGCTCGGGCATCGACGTCTATGACGCCGGCGTCCTGCCCACCCCCGCCGCCGCCTACCTTGTAGCGGACCTGGACGCCGATTTCGGAGTCATGATCTCCGCCTCCCACAACCCGGCGCCGGACAACGGCATCAAGTTCTTCGCCCGGGGCGGCCAGAAGCTGCCCGACGAGGTGGAGGACGCCATTGAGGCACAGATGAGCAAGGAAGCCGTCCGCCCCACCGGCCCCGACGTCGGCCGCATCCAGCGCTTCTCGGATGCGGAGGACCGCTACATCGTCCACCTGCTCCGCACCCTGCCGCACCGTCTGGATGGACTCACCGTGGTGCTGGACTGCGCCAACGGTGCCGCCAGCGGCTGCTCGCCCCAGCTCTTCAAGGACGCCGGCGCCCACGTCATCGTCATCGGCGCGGATCCTGACGGACTGAATATCAACGACGGTGTCGGCTCCACCCACCTCGGCCCGCTCAAGGACGCCGTCATCAAGTACGGCGCCAACCTCGGCATCGCCCACGACGGCGACGCTGACCGCTGTCTGGCCGTGGACCATGAAGGCAACGAGGTGGACGGCGACCAGATCATGGCCATCCTCGCCGTCGCGCTCAAGAAGGCCGGCAAGCTCAAGGACGATGTCCTCGTGGCGACCGTCATGAGCAACCTGGGCCTTAAGATCGCCCTCCGCGACGCCGGCATCACCATTATGGAAACAGCCGTGGGGGACCGGTACGTACTCGAAGGAATGCGCGACGGCGGCTACAACCTGGGCGGCGAGCAGTCCGGCCACGTGATCTTCTCCGACCACGCGACTACCGGCGACGGCCTCCTGACCGGCCTGCAGCTCGCCGCACAGGTGGCCCTGACCGGGAAGCCGCTCAAGGAGCTCGCCACGGTCATGACCAAGCTCCCGCAGGTACTCATCAACGTCAAGGGTGTTGACCGCAGCAGGGTGGGCAGCAGCGAGGTATTGGCCCAGGCCGTGGCGGCAGCGGAAGCCGCTCTGGGTGACACCGGACGCGTCCTGCTCCGCCCCTCCGGCACCGAGCCGGTTGTCCGTGTGATGGTGGAGGCGGCGGACGAAGAGACGGCCCAGTCCATTGCCGAACACCTCGCACAGGTGGTCCGGACCGAACTCGCGCTGGAGCTCGCCGCAAACTAGAAGCCAAAGAAATGTGGCCCGCCTCCCGAAAGGGAAGCGGGCCACATTTCGCTGGGGGACCTGCCAAGCGGTTTCCGGGACCATCAGCAGGGTCAGAATAAGCCGGGCACGAACCGCGCAGTCCGCAGCTTGTATGCGGCATATTCGGGCACGTTTTCAGCCAGCAGCTGCTCCTCCTGAATTGCCCGGTATGCCTGAACGGCTGCCAGTGCCACAAGGATTGCCATCTTCAGCAGAGTGGGGCTGAAGCAGACAGCCCCGATCAGGGTGATCATCTCTCCGACGTAAAGAGGGTTGCGGATCAGCCGGTAGGGGCCGTGCTGTACGAGCGTTCTTACCTGGGGCTCTACGCCGAAGCTCTTGCCGAGCGTCATCAGGGACCAGACAGTAAAGACCATTCCCAGGGTCATGAGGGCCACCGAAAAAAGTGCCAGACCGTCAGATACTTCCGTCCCGCCGGCAAACGCGAGCAGGAAAGGCAGGAAGGTCCCGACGTAGGCCGCGACTGTGGGAGCAATCCGCCCGCTCCGGGCGCTTGCAGAGTTCCTGGTCAAAAGGAAGTAGACCGCCATCAGATAGAAGACGGTCATCAGGACTTGGTAGGAGACGTGCAACCCGGTGACGAGGGCAGAGGACGAAGCGACCTTCGAGCCCGAAAATAGTGCGGACACGGCCGACAATAACAAGAGCGCCATGATCGGGACGAGAATTACCCGTTCAATGTCAATTGACGTTGACTGCTGGCGAAGTTTCATCAAAAGCCTTCCAGAGAGTTGCAGACCCAACATCTGCAGCCACGGTTCCGCGGCCTCCCCAATGAGGCTGCGGTGCACTGAGCCTAATAGGACAAGGGGACCTAATGGCGTAAATTTCCCATAAATTGCCGCGATCCTGAGCAAGACCCGCAGGTAGTCACGACAACGCGGGACCCAACTAACCGCTAACATCTGCAACCAACTGTGGCCCGCCTCCATCAGGAGACGGGCCACAGTCGTGGGGCGGATACGGGGTCAGATATTCCGGCTCTGGAGGGAGTCACGGATTTCGGTCAGCAGGGCGATCTGCGGGTCCTCGGCAGATTCTTCCTTGACGTCCTGGTTGATGCCGAGACGGCGGTTGCGGCGCTCGATCATGTGGTTCATGGGCATGACCACCACAAAGTAGATGGCGGCGGCAATCAGCAGGAAGTTGACTATCGCAGTTAGCAGGACGCCAAACTCCACGGCGTTGCCGTTGAAGTCCACCTTGGCGAAGCTGTCAAAGTTCGGCGATCCCACAAGCCCTGCAATGAACGGCATGAGCACCTTGTTCACCAGCGCGGTTACAACCGCGCCGAAGGCAGTACCCATGACAACAGCGACGGCAAGGTCTACGACGTTGCCCTTCATAATGAAATTCTTGAATCCTGTCAGCATGGGACCCACGCTAGCCCACGGAGGGAGTGCTTCAGATAACGCGGCGGTAAATTTTTATCGCGTCTTGGGAACCGGATTGGCGTGCGGAACGTTTAGAAGTATCCCGGTGCCGCTTCCAGCCCGAAGTATTCTTCGAGCGTTCCGATGCCGCGGTTCAGCATGTCCGTTGCCGCCTCAACCCCCACGTACCGCAGGTGCCAGGGCTCGTAGTAGTACCCCGTGATGGGGTGCAGCATCCACGGGTAGCGCACCACGAATCCGAACCGGTGCCCGTTCGCCTTCGCCCACGTGGCCGCAGGCTGCTCTGCAAAGCACGGCTGGAAGCTGCAGGCGCCCCCGCCGTCCCCAATGTCGAACGCCCACCCGGTCTGGTGCTCCGAGTGGCCGGGACGCGCGCTGGCGGTGTCGGCGTCGGCCTGTCCGCGCGACGCGACGTACCCGTTGTAGGTGGTCAGCTGGGTGCTGTACGAACGGTAGCCGCTGGCCAGGACCATCGCCACACCGTCCTGCGCGGCCGCCGCGAACATCGCCTCGGCCGCTGCTGCCGTGGTGCTGTTCAGCAGCGCCGCCTCACCTGCGGCGGAAATGGCGACGGTGGGACGCACCAGGTCGGCAGG
This sequence comes from Pseudarthrobacter sp. CC12, assembly GCF_039907755.1. Taxonomy (NCBI): domain Bacteria; kingdom Bacillati; phylum Actinomycetota; class Actinomycetes; order Micrococcales; family Micrococcaceae; genus Pseudarthrobacter; species Pseudarthrobacter sp. CC12. The sequence continues at coordinate 258,676 of NZ_JARDJH010000003.1, forward strand.
CACATAGTCGGCCGGCTTCAAAGGCCGGTGCTTGTTCGCGATGACCCAGGGGCTCGCCGGATCATCGAGCGAAAACTGCCGTGCCAAAGCTGCCGATGGCGACGGTGTGGGGGACGGCGCCTCAGGCGGCTGGCCCACGGTGGCCGCGTCCGCCGTCGGGCCCGCTGACGCGGTGGCGGCCGCAGGGGAGGGGGACGGGGATGGAGCAGCGGACGACGACGACGCCGCCTTGGGTGCCTCAGGCGTGCAGGCGGACAGGACAGTCAGCCCGGCCCCCGCAGCGAGGAAGCGCGTGAAGCTGCGCCGGCTGTGCGACCCGCATTCGTAGCACACCTGTGCTAAACCTTCCGGAGCAGCATGCGGCGGATGGAGTGGTCCGCGTCTTTGGTCAGCACCAGCTGCGCCCGGCCGCGGGTAGGCAGCACGTTCTCCTCCAGGTTGGGCTCGTTGATCCGCTTCCAGATGTCCCTGGCGGTGTTCTCTGCCTCATCGTCGGAGAGCGTGGCGTAGCGGTGGAAATAGGACTCCGGCTGCGCGAACGCGGTGCTCCGCAGCTTCCGGAACCGGTCCACGTACCACTCCTCGATATAGGAGGTCTTCGCGTCCACGTAGATGGAAAAGTCAAAGAAGTCGCTCAGGGCCAGGCCCTGCCGGCCGTCATGCCGGGGGCGGGCCGGGGCCAGGACGTTCAGGCCCTCGACGATCAGCACGTCCGGGCGGCGGACCACCACTTCCTTGCCGGGCACGATGTCGTACGTGACGTGCGAATACCAGGGCGCCCGGACTTCCTCGGCGCCGCCCTTGATCTCGCTCACGAAGCGCAGCAGCGCCCGCCGGTCATAGGATTCCGGGAACCCCTTGCGGTCCAGCAGTTGCCGGCGCTTGAGCTCGGCCAGCGGGTAGAGGAAACCGTCCGTGGTGATCAACTCGACGTTGGGCGTGCCCGGCCAGCGGCGCAGCATTTCCCGCAGCACACGGGCGATGGTGGACTTGCCCACCGCGACCGAGCCGGCCACGCCGATCACGAAGGGGGTGCGCTGGGTCTGCTCGCCAAGGAAGGTGGTGGTGGCCGCGTGCAGCTGTCCGGCAGCCTCCACATACAGGTGCAGGAGCCGTGACAGCGGCAGGTAGACGTCACTGACCTCCTTGATGTCCAAGGGGTCGCCGAGCCCGCGAAGGCGCAGCACGTCCTCTTCGTTGAGGGGCTGTTCCATCTGGGCTGCGAGCCGGGACCAGGTATGCCGGTCCAGCTCCACGAACGGCGAGGCACCCTCCCCGTTCGCTTCATTGCGTTGCGAAGTCACGCTAAAGATTCTGCCCCCCGCCCGGCGCATCGCGAAATGACGCCCCTGTTCAGCGCGGCGGCACCTATCACGGGGGCGCTGCATCGTGGTCCTCCTGTTTAGAACAAGTGACACGCGCCCGATAGTCTTGTCCCTATGTGTGGAATCGTGGGTTACGTAGGCCGTTCCGTGGACGGTGCAGTTAATGGTCACAGTGCGTTGGATGTTGTCCTTGAGGGGCTCCGCCGCCTGGAGTACCGCGGTTATGACTCTGCCGGTGTGGCTGTGGTGTCCCAGGGTGCTATCGAGTCGCGGAAGAAGTCCGGGAAGCTGAGCAACCTGATTGGCGAGCTGGAGGCCCGGCCGTTGCCGGAGGCGCTGACCGGTATTGGCCACACACGGTGGGCGACGCATGGTGGGCCGACGGACCGCAACGCGCACCCGCACCTGGCTGATGGCGGCAAGCTCGCCGTGATCCACAACGGCATCATCGAAAACTTCGCCGAGCTCAAGCTGGAGCTGCTGGAGAAGGGCGTGACGTTCCTGTCCGAGACGGATACCGAGGTCGCTGCCGCGCTGCTGGCAGACATCCTGCGGAACAAGCTGGGCGGGGACACCGCCAACGGCGGCCTGACCAAGGCGATGGAGCTCGCCTGCCAGCGCCTGGAGGGCGCCTTCACGCTGTTGGCTGTGCACGCGGACCAGCCCGACGTCGTCGTGGCCGCCCGCCGCAACTCACCGCTGGTGGTGGGCCTGGGCGAGGGGGAGAACTTCCTGGGTTCGGACGTGTCCGGGTTCATCGACTACACCCGCCGCGCGGTGGAGCTGGGCCAGGACCAGATCGTGACCATCACCGCGGACACGGTGGAGATCACCGACTTTTACGGCAACCTGGCCCAGGGCAAGGAATACCACGTGGACTGGGACCCGGCCTCCGCGGAAAAGGGCGGCTTCTCCTCGTTCATGGAGAAGGAAATCCATGACCAGCCCGACGCCGTGGCGCAGACCCTGCTGGGACGTTCGGACATTAAGGGCAAGCTGACCCTGGATGAGCTGCGGATCGACCCGGAGCTGCTGAAGCAGGTCAACAAGATCATCGTCCTGGCCTGCGGCACCGCCGCGTATGCCGGCATGGTGGCGAAGTACGCGATCGAGAACTGGTGCCGGATCCCCACCGAGGTGGAGCTGGCCCACGAGTTCCGTTACCGGGATCCGATCCTGGACCAGAACACCCTGGTGGTCTCAATCTCCCAGTCCGGCGAGACCATGGACACCCTGATGGCCGTCCGGTACGCCCGCGAACAGGGCGCCAAGACCATCTCCATCTGCAACACCAACGGCTCCACCATCCCGCGTGAATCCGACGCCGTGCTGTACACGCACGCCGGCCCGGAGATCGCCGTGGCCTCCACCAAGGCGTTCCTGGCCCAGATCACGGCCGCGTACCTGCTGGGCCTGTACCTGGCGCAGCTGCGCGGGAACATCTTCTCCGGCCAGATCAAGGACGTACTGGCGGACCTGAACAAGATCCCCGCCAAGATCCAGACCATCCTGGACAACGCCGGCCCGCTGCGCGAACTGGCCCGCAGCATGGCCAACGAGAAGTCAGTGCTGTTCCTGGGCCGCCACGTGGGCTACCCCGTGGCCCTCGAGGGCGCGCTGAAGCTCAAGGAGATCGCGTACATCCACGCCGAAGGGTTCGCCGCCGGTGAGCTCAAGCACGGCCCCATCGCCCTGATCGATGAAGGCCAGCCCGTGTTCGTCGTCGTCCCGTCCCCGCGCGGGCGTGACTCGCTGCACGCCAAGGTGGTCTCCAACATCCAGGAAGTCCGTGCCCGCGGCGCCCGCACCCTGGTCATCGCCGAGGAAGGCGACGAAGCCGTGAAGGCCTACGCCGAGTACGTCTTCTACGTCCCCGAGACCCCCACCCTGCTGATGCCCCTGCTGACCACCGTCCCCCTGCAGATCTTCGCCGCGGAACTCGCCGCAGCCAAGGGCTACGACGTGGACCAGCCCCGCAACCTCGCCAAGAGCGTCACCGTCGAATAAACCCAATGGAACGCAGACCCCGGGCCACAGCGGCCCGGGGTTTCTGTTTTGCCTAGCGGTTTTTGATGTTGCTTAGCCGGAACTGGATGATCCGTTCCGGGTCGTTCTCCGCCAACTTCAGCACCCGAACCTCAACGTCAAAGCCGTCCAACACTCCGGCTGCGCTGCATGCTGTGTACATTCCGGTGACATTCGGAGGAAGGGGAGACGTTTCACAGTCCCCGTCCACTTTCCCGTCCAGCCCCGCCGCCACGGTTAGTTTGCGGATGTCGGAGGGAGCAGGGGGTTGCTGAGTCCTGTACTGGCGCCACATGCTGTCGCAAGGCACAGCGACAGGGACGCAGAAGAAGTCGCCGCTGACGTTTTCACCATCGGGTTCCCACCCGGCCAACGGATGGAGCCTGTCGGCGAGTGACACCATCCTGGCCGTTCCCAACACGTACGACGCCTGCAACACAAGAAACGGAGCAGCGATGACGGCGAGTGCGATCAGGACTCCTTTGAAAACCCTTCGCCAAGGTCTTCTCCTCCGTGGCGCCTGGGGGCCTATCGACTTGTCCATAGGGCATTATCTCCAGCAAATGGAAAAACGTTGATACCTGGGGCCGGGCGGATCTGCGTAACTTTTACGCCGGCCCGGCCCCGGAGCCCCCGGTTCCCGGCGTGCGCTCCGCAAGATCGCCCCAAAAGTCACGCGTTTCCGCTGATGGCGGACAGCCCGAATGACCGGCGCGCACCAGCCTTCCCGCTGCAGCCGCCACCGTAGAATGGCACCCATGATCGTTGGCATCGGGGTAGACGTAGTAGACATCGAGCGGTTCGGGCGGCAGTTGGAGCGGACGCCGGGTCTGCGGGACCGCCTGTTCGTTCCGGCGGAACGGGAACTGAACACCCGGTCCCTGGCCGCCCGGTTCGCCGCCAAGGAAGCGGTGGCCAAGGTCCTCGGTGCGCCCGCCGGCATGAACTGGCAGGACTGCTGGATCGGCCTGGACAGCAACGGGCCCACCGTTCAGGTCAAGGGAACGGTCCTTGCGGTGGCCGAGGCCAAGGGCGTCAAGCGCTGGCACCTGTCCATCAGCCACGACGGCGGCATCGCCACGGCCACGGTCCTGGCCGAAGGCTGACCAGGCCCCCGCCGCATGATCAGCGCCTACACCGGAACGCAGGTCCGGGCCGCCGAGGGGCCACTCCTCGCCGACGGGCTGGGGGACGTGCTCATGCAGCGCGCCGCGCACGGCCTGGCCAACGCCGTCGTCAATGAACTTCGTTCACGCTACAGCCGCCTGAATGGCGCCCGCGTGGTGGTGCTGGCAGGCAAGGGCAACAACGGCGGTGACGGCCTGTTCGCCGGCGCCTTCCTGGCCGCCCGGGGAATGCGTACGACGGCGGTCCTCACCGCGGACGCGGCCCACCAGGCCGGCCTGGCCGCACTTGAGCGCGCCGGCAGCAGGGTGCAGCGGCTCACGGACGCTGGACTTCCTGACCTGGCAGAAGAAGCCGCCCGGGCCGACGTCGTGATTGATGCCGTGCTGGGAACCGGCGCCAAGGGCGGCCTGCGGGGGAGCGCCGCAGCCCTCGTCCAGGCTGTCGCTGACGCGCACCGCCGCGGCTTTGTGGTGGCGTGCGACCTTCCCAGCGGCGTGGACGCGGACACCGGCGAGGCCGCCACACCCATCCTCCCGGCCGACCTCACGGTCACGTTCGGCGGAGCGAAGAACGGCCTGCTCGCCGACCCCGGCGCGGACCACGCGGGCAGGGTGTTGGTGGTGCCCATCGGGATCGAGAAGCACCTGCCGGAGCCCTCCCTGCGCCGGCTCGAGGACGCTGACATGGCGCGCCTCCTGCCCCGCCCGTCCCGGCGGGCCCAGAAGTACTCCCGCGGCGTGCTGGGCGTGGTGGCGGGCTCCGAGGACTACCCCGGCGCGGCGGTGCTCGCCTGCCGCGGCGCCCTGGCCGCGGGAGTTGGCATGGTCAGGTACCTGGGGCCGCCGTCGGTGGCAGACCTGGTCCGCCAGTCGTGCCCCGAGGTTGTCTGCAGCACCGGGACCGTGGCTGGAAACCGCGTCCAGGCCTGGCTGGTGGGCTCCGGCCTGGGGCCGGAGGACCATGATCAACTGACCCGGGCACGGGACGCGATCGCGTCCGGCCTTCCGGTGGTGGCCGACGCCGGGGCGCTGCCGGCGCTCCCCGCCGTCCTGCCCCCGCACGTGGTGCTGACCCCGCACGCCGGGGAACTCGCATCGTTGTTCCAGCGGCTGGGCCGCCCTGAGGACCGTGAAGCGGTGGAGGCCGGAACGCTGGCAGCCGTGCGCAGCGCGGCAGAGCGCACCGGGGCTACCGTCCTGCTCAAAGGCGCCACCACGCTTGTAGCTGCACCGCAGGGCGCCATTTTCAGCCAGGCGGACGGCACGCCCTGGCTCGCCACGGCCGGCAGCGGGGATGTGCTGGCCGGCGTCATCGGTGCGCTGCTCGCCCAGTCAGGGGACGACGCCGGGCGCTTCAGTGCGTTGGGCATCGGCGCCGGCGCGCGGTGGGCCGCCATCGCAGCGCTGGGTGCTGCCCTGCACGGCCAGGCCGGGACGGCGGCGTCGGCGTCCGTGTCCGGCGGCCCGATCACCGCGGGACGTGTTGCGGAAGCACTACCCGAAATTTGGGGTAAAGTCAGCATGCTTAGTAAATATGGAGCCTGGAAACGTAATAGTCACAGCCAACCACTACGGTAGGCATTAGTTCGCACCAGCAGCAGGGGCGTTCCAATGCCGTCTGCTGCTGACCAAATAATGAGGAGCACGATGGAAGTCTGGCCTGGAACTGCCTACCCGCTGGGAGCTACCTTTGACGGCACCGGCACCAATTTCGCCCTGTTCAGCGAACGGGCGGAGCGGGTCGAGCTCTGCCTCCTGGCCGATGACTTGACCGAAACCAAGATCGAGCTGACCGAAGTGGACGGCTACGTGTGGCACTGCTACCTGCCCCACATCCAGCCCGGCCAGAAGTACGGCTACCGGGTGCACGGTCAGTACAACCCCGCCAGCGGTGACCGGTTCAACCCGAACAAGCTGCTCATGGACCCCTACGCAAAGGCCATCCAGGGCCAAATCGATTGGGACCCCGCGCTGTTCTCGTACGAATTCGGCGACCCTGATTCCCGCAACGACGCCGATTCCGCGCCGCACACCATGCACGGCGTGGTCATCAACCCGTTCTTCGAATGGGACGGCGACCGCCAGCTGAAGATCCCGTACCACCAGTCGGTGATCTACGAAGCCCACGTCAAGGGCCTCACCGAACTGCACCCCGAGATCCCCGAGGAGCAGCGCGGCACCTACGCCGGCGTTTCCCACCCCGCCGTGATCGAGCACATGAAGAAGCTCGGCGTCACCGCCATCGAGCTCATGCCGGTCCACCAGTTCGTCAATGACGGCACCCTGGAAGAGAAGGGCCTCAACAACTACTGGGGCTACAACACCATCGGTTTCTTCGCCCCGCAGAACACCTACAGCTCCACGGGCGACGTGGGGCACCAGGTCCAGGAATTCAAGGCCATGGTCCGCGACCTGCACCGCGCCGGCATCGAAGTGATCCTCGACGTCGTCTACAACCACACGGCCGAAGGCAACCACCTGGGCCCCACGCTGTCCTTCAAGGGCATCGACAACCAGGCCTACTACCGGCTGGTGGACAACGACCTCAAGCACTACATGGACTACACGGGCACCGGCAACTCGCTCAACGTGCGCCACCCGCACTCCCTGCAGCTGCTCATGGATTCCCTGCGCTACTGGGTTACCGAGATGCACGTGGACGGCTTCCGCTTCGACCTCGCTTCCACCCTGGCCCGCGAGTTCTACGACGTGGACAAGCTCTCCACCTTCTTCGAACTCATCCAGCAGGACCCGGTAGTTTCCCAGGTGAAGCTGATCGCCGAGCCGTGGGACGTTGGACCCGGCGGCTACCAGGTGGGCAACTTCCCGCCGCAGTGGACGGAATGGAACGGCAAGTACCGCGACACCGTCCGTGACTTCTGGCGCGGTGAGCCCTCCACCCTGGGCGAGTTCGCTTCCCGCCTGACCGGCTCCGCCGACCTGTACGAGAGCTCCGCCCGGCGCCCGGTGGCCTCCATCAACTTCGTCACCGCCCACGACGGCTTCACCATGCGGGACCTGGTCTCCTACAACGAGAAGCACAACGAGGCCAACGGCGAAGGCAACAACGACGGCGAATCCCACAACCGTTCCTGGAACTGCGGCGTGGAGGGGGACACCGACGACGAGAAGGTGCTGACCCTCCGTGCCCGGCAGCAGCGGAACTTCATCGCCACGCTGCTGCTCTCCCAGGGTGTGCCCATGCTGCTCCACGGCGACGAACTGGGCCGCACGCAGCAGGGCAACAACAACACGTACTGCCAGGACTCCGAGCTCAGCTGGGTGCACTGGGAAGCCATGGACCAGCCGCTGGTGGAGTTCACGGCCTTCGTGAACAAGCTCCGCCACGACCACCCCACGTTCCGCCGCAGCCGCTTCTTCGACGGCCGCCCGGTGCGCCGTGGCGAAGGCGAGAAGCTGCCGGACATTGTCTGGCTCAAGACCGATGGCACCGAAATGCTGCCGGAGGACTGGGGGAGCGGCTTCGGCCGGACCATCGGCGTGTTCTACAACGGTGACGGCATCCAGGAACAGGACGCGCGCGGCCGCAGGATCACTGATGACAGCTTCCTCATGGCCTTCAACGCCCACGACGAGGATGTGGACTTCTGCGTTCCGTCGGACGAGTACTCGCAGTACTGGGAGGTCCTGATCGACACCGCCGCCCAGGCGGACGCCTACGAGCCGCTCAAGGCGGGGGCCACGTTGACCCTGGACGCGAAGTCCATGGTGGTCCTGCGCGCCTACTCCGGCCCCGAAGCCGAGGTAGACACTTCCGCAGCCGCGTCCCTGGCCTCCATGGCCGAGCACGAGGAAGCCCAGGAGGAAATGGTGGAGGCACAGACCAAGGCTGCGGAGGCGAGCGAGGCAAGGGCAACGGGCACCGACGAGGACGCCACGGCATGAGGACCCCGGTTTCCACCTACCGTTTGCAGATCCGCAGCAGCTTCACCCTCTTCGACGCCGCCGAAAAGGTCCCGTACCTGAAGGACCTCGGCGTGGACTGGGTGTACCTCTCGCCCATCCTCACCGCGGAGAAGGGCTCGGACCACGGCTACGACGTGACGGACCCCTCCGCGGTGGACCCGGACCGCGGCGGCCCGGAAGGCCTGCTGGCCCTCTCCAAGGCTGCACGCGAGCACGGCATGGGCGTCCTGGTGGACATCGTGCCCAACCACGTGGGCGTTGCCACCCCGGTACAGAACCCGTGGTGGTGGTCCCTCCTCAAGGAAGGCCGCGAATCGCCGTACGCCGAAGCGTTCGACGTCGACTGGGACCTGGGCGGCGGAAAGGTCCGGCTGCCGATGCTCGGCTCGGACGCCGACCTGGACAAGCTCGAGGTCAAGGATGGCGAGCTCCGCTACTACGACCACCGGTTCCCGCTGGCCGAGGGCACGTACAGCGAGGGTGACTCCCCGCAGGACGTCCACAGCCGCCAGCACTACCAGCTCATGGACTGGCGCCGTGCCGATGCCGAGCTGAACTACCGGCGCTTCTTCGCGGTCACCACCCTCGCCGGCATCCGGGTGGAAGAGCCGTCCGTCTTCGAGAAGGCCCATGCCGAGGTGGGCCGCTGGTTCACCGACGGCCTGGTGGACGGGCTCCGCGTGGACCACCCGGACGGGCTGGCCGACCCCGCCGGCTACCTCCGCTGGCTCAAGGACCTCAGCGGCGGCGCGTACGTCCTGGTGGAGAAGATCCTGGAACCGGGCGAAGTCCTGCCCCAGGACTTCGCCTGCGAAGGGACCACCGGCTACGACGCACTGGCGGACGTGGACCGGGTCTTCGTGGACCCCGCAGGGCAGCAGGCCCTGGACGCACTGGACGCCTCCTTGCGGGGAACGTCCGCGCCTGCCGACTACGCCGGGATGATTCGCGGCACCAAGCGCATGATCGCCGACGGCATCCTGCGCTCCGAGGTGCTGCGCCTGGCCCGGCTGGTCCCCGAGTCCCACGGGATCACCGTGGACCAGGCAGCCGACGCCATCGCGGAGATCATCGCGTCCTTCCCGGTCTACCGGTCCTACCTGCCGGTGGGAGCCGACGTCCTCAAGGAAGCCTGCGAGTCCGCCGCGGCGCACCGGCCGGATCTGGACGTAGCGGTGGGAACCCTCCTGCCGCTGCTGCTGGACCCTGCCAACCCCATCGCCGTCCGCTTCCAGCAGACCTCCGGCATGGTCATGGCCAAGGGCGTGGAGGACACGGCGTTCTACCGCTACACCCGCCTGGGCACCCTGACCGAGGTGGGTGCCGAGCCCACCGAGTTCGCGGTGGCACCGGAGGAATTCCACCAGCGCATGCAGCGGCGCCAACAGGAACTGCCGCTGTCCATGACCACCCTGTCCACCCACGACACCAAGCGCAGCGAGGACGCCCGGGCCCGGATCTCGGTCATCGCCGAACTGCCGCAGGAGTGGGCGGAAACGCTGGAGGCGCTCCGCGGACTGGCGCCGATTCCGGACGGGCCGTACGAGAACCTGCTGTGGCAGGCGATCGTCGGCGCATGGCCTGCAAGCCGGGAGCGGCTGCAGGGCTATGCGGAAAAGGCAGCCAGGGAGGCCGGCAACTCCACCACCTGGACCGATCCCAACGAGGACTTCGAAGCGGCGGTAAAAGCCGCCGTCGACGCAGTCTTCGACGACGCCAAGGTGGCCAAGGTCGTGGGGGACTTCGTGGCCCGCATCGACGCCTTCTCGGCCGCGAATTCGGTGTCCGCGAAGCTGGTCCAGCTCACCATGCCGGGCGTGCCGGACGTCTACCAGGGCAGCGAGTTCTGGGAGCGGTCGCTGACCGACCCGGACAACCGCCGGCCCGTGGACTTCGCCGCACGGCAGGCAGAGCTGGCAAAGCTCGACGACGGTGAGTTGCCGGTCGCGGGCACGGAGGCAAGCAAGCTGCTGGTCACCTCCCGGGCCCTGCGCCTTCGCCGGGACAGGCCTGAGCTGTTCCAGGGCTACACCCCGCTCGCCGCCACCGGCCCGGCCGCAGGGCACCTGCTCGCGTTTTCCCGCGGCACCTCGGCAGCCTCGTCCGGCGCGGTGACCCTGGCTACCCGGCTGCCCGCCGGCCTGAAAGCCGCCGGTGGGTGGCGGGACACCGCCGTCGAGCTTTCCGCTGCCATGCGTGACGAACTCACCGGTACCAGCCACGGTCCGGGGCCGGTACCGGTGTCCAAAGTGCTGGGTACCTACCCCGTGGCCCTGCTGGTACCCGTGGATGGAGAAAAGGCATGACCCTGGTCAACGCAGGACCCGAGCGCTTCGACGTGTGGGCGCCGGAAGCAGCATCGGTAGTACTGCTGGCCGACGGCCGGCAGTACCCGATGCAAAAAAAGGAGACCGCGCCCGGCTCTGAAGGGTGGTGGACTGCGCCCGACGCCCCGGCCGGCGGCGACGTCGACTACGGCTACCTGCTGGACGGGGACAGCACCCCCGTCCCGGATCCGCGGTCGCGCCGGCTCCCCGCCGGCGTGCACGAACTGTCCCGGACCTACGATCCCGCCGCCTTCGAGTGGCAGGATTCCGGCTGGGGCGGCAAGGACCTGCAGGGCTCCGTGATCTACGAACTCCACGTGGGCACCTTCACCCCCGAAGGAACCCTGGACGCCGCCGTTGACAAGCTGGGCTACCTGGCGGACCTGGGCATCGACTTCGTGGAACTGCTGCCGGTCAATGGGTTCAACGGCACCCACAACTGGGGCTACGACGGTGTCCAGTGGTACGCCGTGCACGAGGGCTACGGTGGGCCGGCCGCCTACCAGCGTTTCGTCGACGCCGCCCACGCGGCAGGGCTCGGCGTCATCCAGGACGTGGTGTACAACCACCTGGGACCCAGCGGCAACTACCTTCCCAAGTTCGGCCCGTACCTCAAACAGGGGGACGCCAACACCTGGGGCGATTCCGTAAACCTGGACGGCCCCGGCTCGGACGTGGTGCGCGAATACATCCTGGACAACGCCGCCCTGTGGCTGCGTGACTACCACGTGGACGGCCTCCGCCTGGACGCGGTGCACGCGCTGCGGGACGAGCGGGCCGTGCACATCCTGGAGGACCTAGGGGCCCTGGGCGACGCCATTTCGGCCGAAACCGGGCTGCCCAAGACCCTCATCGCGGAATCGGACCTCAACAACCCGCGCCTGATCTACCCCCGGGACGCCAACGGGTACGGCCTGGCCGGCCAGTGGAGCGACGACTTCCACCACGCGGTGCACGTCAACGTCAGCGGCGAAACCACCGGCTATTACTCCGACTTCGACTCCCTGGCCGTGCTGGCCAAGGTGCTCAAGGACGGGTTCCTGCACGACGGCAGCTACTCCAGCTTCCGCGGCCGGCACCACGGACGCCCCATCAACGCCTCGCTGGTGCACCCGGCGGCGCTGGTGGTCTGCAACCAGAACCATGACCAGATCGGCAACCGTGCCACGGGGGACAGGCTCTCCCAGTCCCTGTCCTATGGGCAGCTGGCCGTGGCCGCGGTGCTCACGCTGACCTCGCCGTTCACGCCCATGCTGTTCATGGGCGAGGAATACGGGGCCTCCACGCCGTGGCAGTTCTTCACCTCGCACCCCGAACCTGAGCTCGGCAAGGCCACCGCGGAAGGGCGCATCAGGGAGTTTGAGCGCATGGGGTGGGATCCCGCCGTCGTGCCCGATCCCCAGGACCCGGAAACCTTCCGCCGCTCCAAGCTGGACTGGGCCGAGGCTTCCACGGGTGACCATGCGCGGCTCCTGGAGCTGTACCGGTCCCTGACGGCGCTGCGCCGATCCCATCCGGACCTGGCCGGGCTTGGCTTCGGCGGCACCGACGTTTCGTTCGACGACGACGCCCGCTGGCTGCGGTTCCGGCGCGGTTCCGTCGAGGTGCTGGTGAACTTCTCCGACGCCAAGGTCCGGCTGGACGGTTCCGGCAGCGTCCTGCTGGCTACCGACGACGGAACCGGGTTGGACGGCGGGGCACTGGCCATGGCGCCCTGGAGTGCCGCGATCATCGCAACCCAACAGGAGGGACAGAACGCATGACCTACGCAGCAGCGGACAACCGCTATGAAACCATGCCCTACCGCCGGGTGGGCCGCAGCGGGCTCAAGCTCCCGGCCATCTCCTTGGGCCTGTGGCACAACTTCGGGGACGACAAGCGGTTCGAGGAACAGCGGGACATCCTCCGCCGTGCCTTCGACCTAGGCGTCAACCACTTCGACCTCGCCAACAACTACGGCCCGGCCGCCGGATCGGCCGAAACCAACTTCGGCCGCCACCTGCGGGACGACTTCAAGCCCTACCGCGACGAACTGGTCATCTCCACCAAGGCCGGCTACTACATGTGGCCCGGCCCCTACGGCGAATGGGGTTCCCGCAAGTACCTGATCTCCAGCCTGGACCAGTCCCTGCAGCGGATGGGCCTGGACTACGTGGACATCTTCTACAGCCACCGGCCGGATCCCGAGACGCCCATGGAGGAAACCATGGGCGCCCTGGACTACGCTGTCCGCTCCGGCAAGGCCTTGTACGCGGGAATTTCCTCCTACACCCCCGAACAGACCCTCGAGGCCGCCCGCATCCTCAAGGAACTCGGGACGCCGCTGCTTATCCACCAGCCCAGCTACTCCATGCTGAACCGGTGGACCGAGGACGGCTCGCCCAACCTGTACGAGGTGCTGGACCAGGTGGGTGCCGGGTCCATCGCCTTCTCGCCCCTGGCGCAGGGGATGCTCACGGACCGCTACCTCCACGGCATCCCGGAAGACTCCCGGGCGGCGCAGCAGAAATCCCTGGACCAGGGCCTGATCACGGAGGAGAAACTGGACCGAGTCCGCGGACTGAGGAAGATCGCCGAGGGCCGCGGGCAGTCCCTGGCCCAGATGGCCATCGCCTGGATCCTGCGGGACCAGCCCAAGGGCTCACCCGTCACCTCGGCCCTGGTGGGCGCCTCAAGCGTCCGGCAGCTGGAGGACACCCTGTCCGCCATCAACAACCTCGACTTCTCCGGCGATGAACTGAACGCGATTGACGAATTTGCCGTGGAATCCGATATCAACCTCTGGAAACAGGACGCCTAAGGCACACCTGTTTTCATTACACAGCGGGACCGGCGGAACAACGGCCGGTCCCGCTGTGTTGGGTAGTATGAAATGGCGCCGCGCGGCGCCAAGCCAGCCGGCCGCCGTCGTCCATTACTCGGAGGCCAACCAGGCCGGCTGACGTTTGTCCCCAAAGGAGTTCCGTGTCTTCACATCCCATCCGTGTTGCAATCGTTGGCGTGGGCAACTGCGCCGCCTCGCTGGTGCAGGGCGTCCACTACTACAAGGACGCCGACCCGGCCGAAACCATCCCGGGCCTGATGCACGTTGAGTTTGGCCAGTACCACGTGGGTGACGTTGAGTTCGTCGCCGCGTTCGATGTGGACGGCAAGAAGGTCGGCGTTGACCTTTCCGATGCCATCCTGGCCAGCGAGAACAACACCATCAAGATCGCCGACGTCCCTCCGACGGGCGTAACGGTCCAGCGCGGCCACACCCTGGACGGGCTGGGCAAGTACTACCTCGAGACCATCGAGCAGTCCACCGAAGAGCCCGTCGACGTGGTCCAGGCCCTGAAGGACGCCAAGGCTGACGTCCTGGTCTGCTACCTCCCGGTCGGTTCCCAGCAGGCCGCCGAGTTCTATGCCCAGGCTGCGATCGACGCCGGCGTGGCCTTCGTCAACGCCCTGCCCGTGTTCATTGCCGGCACCAAGGAGTGGGCTGACAAGTTCACCGCCGCTGGTGTCCCGATCGTGGGCGACGACATCAAGAGCCAGATCGGTGCCACCATCACCCACCGCGTGATGGCCAAGCTGTTCGAGGACCGGGGCGTCACCCTGGACCGGACCTACCAGCTGAACGTCGGCGGCAACATGGACTTCAAGAACATGCTGGAGCGTGACCGGCTGGAGTCCAAGAAGATCTCCAAGACCCAGGCCGTGACCTCCAACGTGGAAGCCGAGCTGGCTGCCAAGGACGTGCACATCGGCCCGTCGGACTACGTCCAGTGGCTCGATGACCGCAAGTGGGCCTTCGTGCGCCTTGAAGGCCGGAACTTCGGCGACGCCCCGGTGTCCCTGGAGTACAAGCTGGAGGTCTGGGATTCCCCCAACTCCGCCGGCGTGATCATCGATGCAATCCGTGCCGCGAAGATCGGCCTGGACCGCGGCATCGGCGGCCCGCTGCTCTCCGCTTCCAGCTACTTCATGAAGTCCCCGCCGGAGCAGTTCAACGACGACCTCGCCCGCGAGAAGGTCGAGGCCTTCATCCGCGGCGACCTGGAGCGCTAAAACCGTCTTTTCCCGGTGCCCGGACGCTCCCTCACCCTCACCGGGTGGGGGAGCGTCCTGCGTTAATACGCCCCACCACTTCCGGCCGGCTTTTCCGGGACGCCCCATCACCTTTTGCAGCTTTTCCGGGACGCCCCATCACTTCCTGCGTAGTCTCCCGAAACGCGCCATCACTTCCTGCCGGCCTTTTCGGGACGCCCCATCACTTTTTGCCGGCTTTTTCGGGACGCCCCATCACTTCCCGTCCCCTGAGGAGCGTAAACACAGCGGCTGCGATTTTGGAGGCGGCGGTGGAGTTTTGTTTTCACCCGCTTCCGGCAAAACCGGCCGAGTAGGATTGGTCAATCCACGCCGTGTGAAGGTGTCGTTTGATTGCCGCCACAGCTCGTTGAAAACCGTCCGTGGCATCGTCCTTGGTGAATACCAGAACCGTCCACCCAGCTGATTCGAAGGCTTTGTCGCGCCGTCGATCACTCAATCGCTGAGCCTCAAGAAGATGGTGACCGCCGTCGTACTGGACTGCAAGGCGCCGGTGACGGTAGCCCAGGTCGGCAGTAGGGGAAGCTGCATCATTCGGTCGAAGTGCGATCTGCAGGTCAGGGTCTGGCAGGTTCGCGTCAAGCATTGCCAGCCGCAGCATCGATTCCGGTGCCGAATCAGCGCCGACCCGCATAAGCTCCAAAGCTTCCCGGGCACGCACGACCCCCTGAAGATTAGGGTGCCGGCTGACTAGAGCGCTGAGACCCTCCAATGTGTCAAAGGGCTGTGACCTGGCTTCAAACTCCGCTCGAGGGATGCGAATGATTTGGTCTCCAAGGCAGACCAGCTCAGCCAGCGACAGCCGCCGGGCCAAGTCGAGCCAGGTTCGGGAACGGGTGCTGATGCGGATACCGTCGACAGTTTCGATTTCGTCGGCACTGGCAATGACCTTATGGGCAACCACACCTTTCCGGCGCACCTGCGGCAAATGCTTCGGTTTGCTCATATGCAGTTCAGTTGAATCCGACAGCCACGCGGGAAGCAGTTGACCGTGCAAACGCGCAGCTGTGACGTGCGAAACCCACGCACCTGGCGAAACTTCGGAGAGGACCCGTGCCGCGCCTTCCAACTCGAAGCTCCAAGTCGAGGGGCGGTACAACCGCCTGCTCACGTGGACCACGTCATCCTTCCGCAGCCGCTTCGCTGACACACCGGCAGTCACCGCCGAGTCGTATGTGAACGGAGAGCTGGCCAGGGTCGACGGTAGATCAGCGCGCTTATGCATGCTGGCATTCTGGCGTAGAAGGCCAGACCCCTGCAGGAGTTATCCACAGGAACAGACCTGGATGGTTTCAAGGTGATGGGGCGTTGGTGAGTTGGGGCGGGAGGTGATGGGGCGTTGGTGAGTTGGGGCGGGAGGTGATGGGGCGTTGGTGA
>NZ_JARDJH010000030.1:0-61774 GCF_039907755.1 Pseudarthrobacter sp. CC12
GGTCACCGCCGGAACAACTATTAATGGTCGAGGCCCCAACCACACGGTTGGGGCCTCCCACATTTAAACACCAAACATCAAACACCAACCCACCCACCCCGTACCCGGTCTTGGTGGGCAGCGGCTGGAAGGTGCGCCCCGCCGTCGACCCTCACCTCCCAGCCAGGCATACACCGCGGCCGCCGCCAGACCACCACCAAAGGTTGAGCAGGGTGAAAACCCCCTGAAATCCGGTGATTAACCTCAAAAAATGGCGGAAACACGCGGAATTTGCGGCCCGCAACCGCCCAAGCTGGTAAGTTTTCGAACAGTGGCCTGCGCGCATGCCGTGTGCAGGCTCCAGAATCAGAACCGTCCAGGAGGACATCAATGGCTAAGAACCGTAGTGAACTTGTTGCAGAGGTAGCTGGCAAGGCCGGCACCAGCCAGGCTGCCGTCAACTCCGTCCTCGACGCACTGTTCGAGGTTTTCGAGACTTCCGTCGCCGCCGGCGAGAAGATCACCATCCCGGGCTGGCTCGCCGTCGAGCGTACCGACCGTGCAGCCCGCACCGGCCGCAACCCGCAGACCGGCGAGACCATCCAGATTGCAGCAGGCCACAGCGTTAAGCTGACCGCCGGCTCCAAGCTGAAGGCTGCAGTCTCCAAGAAGTAGAGCTTATTCCCGGCCGGCATGCAGCCGGCTGGAACAGGAGCGGCAACCCGTCGGGTTGCCGCTCCTTGGCGTTTAACCCCGGATTCGCCGCCCGGGCGGGCGTAGCGGACAATGGAATGGTGTCTTCTGCCGCAAAACCACGCTCCACCCCGCCACAGTCCAGCCCTGGCAAGGGGGCTGCGGTCCGGGACGCCGGCACCCGGGGGGTACCGGTTGCCTGGCAAGTGGCTGGCTTGGCGGCACTTTTCCTGGGCCTTGCAGCAGCGCTGATCTTCTCCGGAGCGTCAGCGGCCCGCAGCGTCGCCGATCCCGGCGCCTTGGTCCGTTGGGGACTCCCCATCAGCAAGGCCATCCACAACGTGTCCCTGGCGACCGTCGTCGGCGGGCTCATCTTCGCCGTCGGCATCCTGCCCAAGAACCTCAACGGGCGCGGGCGGGACCGGGAGAAAGCAGGCAGCGGGGCACCCGAGCATCCCGCCTTCACCCGCGTGCTCGCGGTGGCGGCCGTTGCGGGCGCGGTGTGGACCTTGTCCGCTATCGCGGTCCTGGTGCTCACGTACGCCGATGTGGCCGGGCAGGGACTGTCGGGCGATCCTGCCTTCACGCAGGCCCTGGTGTACTTCATGACGGACATCGATACAGGGCGGGCCTGGCTCGCCGTCACCATCATCGCCGCGATAGTGACGACGGCACTCTTCGGCGTCAGGTCACTCGGTGGCCTGGCCCTCACCCTCATCCTGGCCCTCATCGGCTTGGTGCCCACCGCCCTGATCGGACACTCCTCAAGCTCGTCGGACCACGAGGGCGCCATCAACTCGCTCGGCCTGCACCTGCTCGGCGTCAGCACATGGGTGGGCGGCATCATCATCCTGGCCCTGCTGTCTGGAATCCTGACGGGGCCCAAAGCCGGGGCAGCTTCCGATATCACCGAACCCACGCTCAAGCGCTTCTCCACCCTGGCGGGCTTCGCATTCGTGCTGGTTTTCGCCTCCGGCATCATCAACGCAGCAATCCGCGTCACCAGCTGGCATGATCTCTTCGGCTCGGCGTACGGGCAGCTGATCCTGGCCAAGACCGCGGGCGCGGTGGTGCTGGGCGGCATCGGCTTCATGCACCGGCAGTGGGTCATCCCGCAGCTGGGCCGCAAGGGGGCCACTATGTCCTCGCGGCGCGTGCTGTGGCAGTTGATCCTGGCGGAGCTGCTGGTCATGGGTGCCACCTCGGGCATCGCCGTGGCCCTGGGCCGCTCAGCCCCGCCGCAGCCAACAGAGCTGGCACCCAACGCCTCACCCGCCTTCATCCTCAGCGGCTACGAGCTTCCCCCCGAGCTCGCTCCCGAACGCTGGCTTACTGAGTGGCGCCTGGACTGGATCTGGGTCGGCGTGGCCCTCTTCGGGCTGGTCGCCTACTTCCTGGGCGTTGCCAGGATCCGGCGGCGGGGAGACTCCTGGCAGTGGTTCCGGTCCGTCAACTGGGTCATCGGCCTGGTGGTGCTGACGTACATCACGTCCGGGCCGCCGTCGGTCTACGGACGCATCCTGTTTTCTGCGCACATGGTGGACCACATGGCGCTGACCATGGTGGCCCCGATCTTCCTGGTGCTCGGCGCCCCGGTGACGCTGGCCCTGCGCGCCCTGCCCGCCCGCGGTGACGGCTCACGCGGTGCCCGCGAGTGGCTCCTGGTCTTCGTGCACTCGAAGTTCTCCCAGCTGGTCACCCACCCGCTGTTCGCGGCAGCCAATTTCGCCGGTTCCATCATCCTGTTCTACTACTCGGACCTCTTCGGCTTCGCCATGCGCGATCATGTAGGCCACGAGCTGATGAACCTGCACTTCCTGCTGACCGGCTACATCTTCGTGCTGAGCATGATCGGCACCGACCCGCTGCCGCGCCGCGCCCCGTACCCCATGCGGCTGCTCCTGCTCCTGGCCACCATGGGCTTCCACGCCTTCTTCGGCGTGTCCATCATGGGCGGCACGGGCCTGATGGCTGCGGACTACTTTGGCAACCTGGGCCGTGTCTGGGGGCCGTCCGCCCTTGCCGACCAGCAGGCCGGCGGCGCGGTGGCCTGGGGCATTGGCGAAGTGCCCACGCTGCTGGTGGCGATCGGCGTCGCCATCATGTGGTCCAGGTCGGACCAGCGGGAGACCAAGCGGGTGGACCGGGCGGCGGACAGGAATAACGACGCCGATCTGACCGCTTACAACGATATGTTTGCCAAATTGGCCGAACGCGATGCCAAGCTGGCTGAACGCAACAAGCTGGAAGGACGCTGATGAGCGAAACCGTACGCACGCATGCCCGGGTCCGGGCCTCCGAACTGGTGGGCCGCAACTGGCTGAACACCGGTGGCAAGTCCCTGGACCTCGAAGCCCTGCGCGGCAAGATCGTGCTGCTCGATTTCTGGACCTTCTGCTGCATCAACTGCCTGCACGTCCTCGATGAGCTGCGGCCGCTTGAGCAGCAGTACTCCGACGTGCTGGTCACCGTGGGAGTCCACTCGCCCAAGTTCGAGCACGAGGCGGACCCTGTGGCGCTGGCGGCCGCCGTGGAGCGCTACGAGATCCACCACCCTGTCCTGGACGACCCCGAACTGGACACCTGGAAGGCGTACACAGCCCGTGCATGGCCCACCCTGGTGGTCATTGATCCCGAGGGCTACATCGTGGCGCACCTTTCCGGTGAGGGCCACGCGGACGGGCTCGCGGTGCTGATCCCGGAACTGATCGCCGAGCACGAGGCCAAGGGCACCCTGCACCGCGGCTCCGGCCCGTACGTGGCCCCCGAGGCAACGTCCGGCACCCTGCGCTTCCCCGGCAAGGCATTGTTCCTCCCGCCGGGCCGCGGTTCCACGGCTTTGGCTGGAACAGCCGACGGCGGCACGCCCGCAGGTGCAGCCGCTTCCGTTGCTGCGGAGAAGGGGTCCTGGCTGGTCACCGACACCGGCCACCACCGCCTGGTGGAACTGGCCACCGACTTCGAAACAGTCCTGGCCACCTTCGGCTCGGGCACCAAGGGCTACGCCGACGGCCCCGCCGCGGGGGACACCGCCAGCGCCCAGTTCAACGAGCCCCAGGGCCTGGTCCTGCTCCCGGAAGACGTGGCAGCCAAGGCGGGCTACGACGTCGTCATTGCCGACTCGGTCAACCACCGGCTGCGTGGACTTTCGCTCACGGACGGCAAGGCCTCCACCCTGGCTGGAAACGGCATCCAGCGCCTGCTGGAAACCGGCCCGGCCCGGGTGGACGAGGAAGGCGCCGGCTTCAGCGGCTCACTGGGCACGGACCCGCTGGATGTGGCGCTGAGCTCGCCGTGGGATGTCGTATGGTCCCGCAAGCTCAATGCGGTGGTGGTGGCCATGGCCGGCACGCACCAGATTTTCAGCTTTGACCCCGTCTCCGGCGCCGTGTCGATCATTGCCGGCAACGGCCTGGAAGGGCTTCTCGACGGTCCCGCGCACGAGTCCTGGTTCGCCCAGTCCTCAGGCTTGGCCGAAGATGCCGACGGCAACATCTGGGTGGCGGACTCCGAAACGTCGGCCCTCCGCAAGCTGAACATCGCAGACGACGCCTCCATCACAGTGGAGTCCGCCGTGGGCAAGGGCCTGTTCGACTTCGGCTTCCGCGACGGCCCGGCCGCCGAAGCACGGCTGCAGCACCCGCTCGGTGTGACCGTCCTGCCCGACGGCTCCGTGGCGATCGCAGACACCTACAACGGAGCCGTGCGCCGCTACGACCCCGCGTCCGGCACCGTGTCCACGCTGGCCCGCGGGCTTGCCGAGCCGTCCGACGTGATTGTGGACCACACGGAATCCGCCGGCTCCGAGCCCCTGCTGGTGGTGGTCGAGGCGAACAAGCACCAACTGGTGTACGTTCCCATCCCCAAGGAAGCGCAGCAGGTGGATGAGGGCGCCTCCCAGACCCAGCGGCCCAAGAGCCCTGTGGCCCCCGGCGCCCTGGACCTGACCGTCCGCTTCACCGCTCCCACCGGGCAGAAACTCGATGACCGCTGGGGCGATCCGACGCAGCTGAAGATCTCCTCCACCCCGCCGGAACTGCTGGCGGCCGGCGGCGGCACCTCGGTGGGACTGCTCCGCACCCTGGAGCTGTCCCCGGACGTTCCCGGGGGCGTGCTGCACATTACCGCCCGCGCCGCAGCCTGCGACGGCCCCGAGACCGAGGACGGCGAGATCCCCGACCACGCCGCCTGCCACCTCTACCAGCAGGACTGGGGCATCCCCGTGGTCCTGCAGGCCGACGGTGACACCGAACTGGTCCTGGACCTCCGCGGAATGGACTGACCCGCCTGTGGTTTGCTGAACGGCTGCTTCCATGTGACTCCGCGTCACGGGAGGCAGCCTTTCGCGTTCCCAGCACGGCGGCCGTCCCGGAATTCCGGGCTTTTCGCAGACTGCCGGCCCTGAAAGCGTGCTCTGCGTGACGCTGGCCGGATCCTCCGCTGTCCACATAGGGCGGCGGCGGGGTATGGGCGGCTCTCAGAAGCGGGGCACCATGGCCGGGTGGATGCCCTCAGAGCCTTGGAAGTCTGCGGCGGAGCCGCACGGAGACCCGCCCTGGCCAGGCTGGGAGTGGATGACGCCGCCCTCAGGAGGGCGGTACGGGCGGGGGTCCTGCAACCGGACCGGGGCCTGTATGCGCTTCCGACGGCGCCTCCGGACTTGGTTGCCGTGCTCCAAAACCGGGAGTTGTTGACGTGTTCCAGCGCTGCGACTGCATATAGCCTGTGGTCGCTGCCCTCGGACGGAAAACGCCACGTCTACCACCGCCGGCAGGAGTCGGTCTGTGGCGATGCAATCCATCACTCCGGGCTCCTGCTGCCACCCTCCCGGGTCCAGCCTGTGGCCGCCCTGGCTGATGTGCTGATCCACGCGCTTCGATGCCTGTCTTTCGCGGGATCGCTGGTCATGGTGGAGTGCGCCGTAACCCGCGGCGACATGACTGTCGATTTCCTGCGCCGGCGCTTGCCGGGAAAACGCAACGGAAAGGCCAATGCGGTCCTGGACTGGGTGGATAGCGGGGCGGATTCCCTCCTCGAGACGCTGGCACGCACATACTTCCGGCAAGCGGGAATCCAGGTGCAGCCGCAGGTGTACCTGGAGCGGGTGGGGTATGTGGATCTGTTGCTGGACGGATGGCTGGTCGTTGAACTGGACGGGAGGCACCACGCGGAGTGGAAACAGGTTCAAAAGGATCATCGCCGAAACAATGAGTCGGTCCTCCAGGGATATACAGCCCTCCGCTACTACTACGCCGACGTGGTGTGCGGGCCGCAGGCGATGGTGGAGCAGGTGCTGGCTGTCCTGCGGCGCCGGCGCTAACGTGCCGGCGGTGTGACGCGGCGGGTAGGGGAGGGGGCCTAGAAGCTCAGCTGCGGGGTGACCTTGACCGTGTCACCGGCCACGTCCAGGCGGGTGGTGAAGCTGAAGTCCACCTCGGCGTCCAGCGGGTACCAGGCGCCGGTGAAGGAGTTCTGCTGGAGCGCTTCGACCTTGGCCTTGCCGTCCAGCGGGGACACCACCCACCGGCCGTCGAAGGGTTCCACCGAGACGCCCGGGTATTCGGTGACGGTCCACTTGATGGTGCCGTCCTGGACCCGGTTGTTGCTGGCGTAGTAGAAGGGGCAGTCCGGCTGGAGCTTCTGTTCCTTGACGGCCTGGGCCGCGCAGCCGTCCAGGAATTCCCTGATTTTGGCCGCGACATCGTTCTTCAGCTTGTCCGTGGGCTGGGTCAGCAGGTTCAGTGGCGCCACGGGCGCGTCCTTGGCGGTGACCGTGGCCCGGGTGGCGGGAGCCGAGAAGTACTGCCCGTTGAGGGAGGCCTCGTACTCGCCCGGGTAGAAGACCGCGAAGGAATTGCGGCCGTTGGGCATGTTCACCGGGACGCCGTTCAGCACCGCCTCGTTGCCGTTGACCACGGTGATATCGACGGTGGGCAGGCGGGACGGGACGAATGCCCAGGTGTTGAAGAACAGCCACTCGGTACCGGTCTTCTGCAGCAGGAACTCCGTGTGCAGCCGGCTGCCGTCGATGGTGTATTCCATCGGGACCATGACCTGGTTCCCCGGACGTTCCTCGGGATCGCCGATATCCACATTCGTGACGCGGGACGCGGAGGTCTGCAGCCCTGGCCCATCCAGCATGGCGGCGTTGCTGGGCGGGACAGCCGCCCGCAGGATCCCCAGCGCACGCCCGCCGTCGCCGCTCTTCAGCGCGTCCAGGTATTCCCTGACGGGCTGCTGCGGACTGGCCACGGTATTGTTCACGACATTGATGGCCACCACGGCTCCGGCGATGGCAAGCATGAGGCCCAGCAGCCACCCGGCCGCGATCCTCACCAACGCTTGACTCATCTGCACGTTCTACACAGTAACGTCAGTGCGGACGCACACTAAAGTTGGTGTCCCCCCTAATCTGGCGGGCAGCACCCGTTAACTCCCGACGGCGGGGCGCCGGAACAACGCCCACCAGCGCCTTGGACCCTGCCTCCGGCGGTCCCGGTGGCGGGGTTAGCGGCGCCGGCGCCGGGACGACGTTCCGAACACGCCGCGGAGCAGTTCGCGTCCCAGCTGCGTGCCCACGGACCGCGCCATGCTCTTCAGCCCCCCGCCCAGGGCACCGCCGAGTACGCCGCCAAGGTCGCCCATCATGCCGCCGGCTTGTGGCTCCGGCTGGCTTGGCTGCGGTTGGCGCGTCCGGGGCGCTTTGGCCCGGGACTGGCGCGGCCCAGGGTCCCGGGCTTCGTCGAATTGGGGCTCGCTGTATTGCGGTTCCGGGGCCTGGGCTGGCCTGCTGCTGGGCCGGCCCAGGATTTCTTCCTCGATCCGGCGGGCCTCGGCGTCCACGTCGTACGTGCCCGGAGTTGAAGGTGCACCCGGGGCAGGTGTGCCGGCAGCAGGCCCGGGGACCGCCGGGCCCGTGGGGGCTGCGGCTTTGCCGGTGAGCTTCTCGTAGGCGGAGGGGTTGTCCACGGTGGTCCCGTACTTCCCGAGCAGGGCGGAGCCGGCCACCGTGCTCCGGACCAGCGCTTCCTCGCTGGGACCCATGACGGATTCAGGGGCGCGCAGCCGGGTGAGGGCCACCGGGGTGGGTGCACCCTTCTCGTTCATGACGGTGATGACGGCCTCGCCGATGCCCGCGGACGTCAGCGTCTCTTCCAGGTCGTAGTCGCTGACCGGGAACGTGGAGACCGTGGCCTTGAGCGCTTTGGCGTCCTCCGGGGTGAAGGCGCGCAGGGCGTGCTGGACCCGGTTTGCCAACTGGCCCAGGACATCGGCGGGGACATCCTTTGGCGTCTGCGTGACGAAGAAGATGCCCACACCCTTGGACCGGATCAGCCGGACGGTGGTGGTGATGGCCTCCAGGAAGGCTTTGGAGGCCCCGTTGAACAGCAGGTGTGCTTCGTCGAGGAAGAACACGAGCTTGGGTTTGTCCAGGTCGCCGGCCTCGGGAAGGTCCTCGAACAGGTCCGCCAGCAGCCACATCAGGAAGGTGGAGAACAGCATGGGCTTGGTCTGCAGGGTGGGCAGTTCCAGGCAGGTGACCACGCCGCGGCCGTCCGGGGCGGTGCGCAGCAGCTCGGCCGTATCGAACTCCGGCTCACCGAAGAACTTCTCCAGCCCCTGCGCCTCCAGGTTCACGATCTCCCGCAGGATCACGCCCGCGGTTGCCTTGGACAGGCCGCCGAGTTCCTCCAGCTTGTCCTTGCCCTCGTCCGAGGTGAGGAACTGGATGACGGCACGCAGGTCCTTGAGGTCGATGAGCTCCAGGCCGTTCTTGTCCGCGACATAGAAGACCAGCTGCAGGCTGGATTCCTGGGTGTCGTTCAGTTCCATGATCCGCGAGAGCAGGACGGGACCGAAGGAGGTCACCGTGGCGCGGACCGGGACGCCGTTGCCGTCGCCGCCCAGCGCGAGGAATTCCACGGGGAACGTCTTACCCTGCCACGGCTGGCCAATGCTGTCCGTGCGGGCCTTCAATTTGTCGCTGCCGACGGCGGCCGTCGCCAGGCCGGAAAGGTCACCTTTGATGTCGGCCAGGAACACGGGCACGCCTGCCGTGGACAGCTGCTCGGCCATCATGTGCAGCGTGACGGTTTTGCCGGTACCGGTAGCCCCGGCCACCAGCCCGTGCCGGTTCATCATGGCCAGCGGCAGCCGCACCGGCGCGTCCTTGTGGAGTTCGCCGTCGATGATGGCGGCTCCCAACTCGATGGTGGCGCCTTCCAGCGTGTAGCCCTGCTGGATGGTGGCAAGCTTCTCTGCTGTGGTTTTCGTGGCCATGGCGCCAGCTTAGCGGCGTCACCCCATCTGGCGGCCAGGCCGGGCACTCAAATTTTCGGCAGGTCCTTGGTGAAGGCCAGCGGCCCGATGGTTTCCGGGTCGGCGTCGAGATCGAACTGCGCCTCGTAGCCGGTGTTCAGGTAGAGGAGCTTGGCCTCCGGCTGCCGTGGACCGGTGGTGAGGTACAGCCTGGTGTAGCCGCGGGCCGCGGCCAGCGCCTCGAGTTCGGCGAGCACCAGGCGTGCCAGCCCACGACGGCGGTGTGCCGAGTGCGTCCAGATCCGCTTCAGTTCCGCCGTGGCGGGGTCGTACCGGCGGAACGCGCCGCCGGCGATTGACTCGCCGTCTTCCTGGATCACCAGCAGGGCGCCGTGCGGGCCCTCGAATTCGGCCGCCGGGTAGCGGTTCAGTTCCTCTGCCGCGGCCCCGCGGCCAAACAGGTCGCCGTAGCGGGTGTCATATTCGACGGCGAGCTCGTCCAGGAGCGGCCGGACCCGCGGATCGTGCATGGGAAGGCTGAGGGCCGACAGCCTGGCGGGATCGAGGGGGCGGGGCTTGAGATCGGACTCTGCGGTCATGGTGCTAGTTCTTTCCGGCGGCGGCTGGTTCTGGACTCATTGTGGCGGACACCTGGGAGGCGATGTCACGGGCAACCCCGAGGACGGTCCGGGCCAGGGCATCGTTCTCGCGGAAGGGCGCCGCGTTGGTGTTGGGCCTGGCGAAGGCGCCGGCGCCCCAGCCGGATGTTCCCGGCCCGACGCCGAAGAGGGTTGCCTGCGCCCGGCCGTCCGCGTCCACCAGGTGGTGCCCGGGAGAGACCAGCAGCTTTCCGGTGGAGTGGATGCCGTCCGAGGTCAGCAGCTGTTGTTCGCTGCCCAGGCCGCCGTCATACAGCGAAGAAAGTACCGGGTTGAGCGAGCGGGCCACGGACGTGGACGGCAACCGTGCCTCGATCAGTGCCGTGGCGGACACCGTGACCCCGGACTGGCGCGATGTGGCGACGAAGGTACCGCTGGCGTCGTCGGCGGATACCTCCAGGCCGGGGCCAAGGAACTGCAGCACCCCGGCGCGGTGCAGCGCCAGCATCTGGCGCAGCCGGTGCGGCGGCGGACCGGAATCCACGAAGCTGAAAAAGCCGTGCCACCAGCCGTGAATGACCTGCTGCGAGCGGGCATTGAGGCGTTCCGCGGGAACCACGCGTCCCACCTCCATGTACACGTGGAGCAGGGCCAGGAACAGTGCCAGGGTTTCCGGATGGTCCGGGCCGTCCCGTAAAGAGAGATCGTGCTCTATATACCCGGCCACGGCGTCCTGCAGCTCCTGGTGGCCGGCAAAGTGGACACCGTCGAAGGGCCGGTCCAGCCGCTCCAGGTCCAGGTGCAGGCCCAGGTCCGGCACGGCAGCCGCCACGAGGTCCGCGCGCTCGCCGCTGTACCAGTCCACCCCGGCATAACGGGCGGCAAACACTTCCCATTCCATGGCCGCGCGTTCCGGGCTGCCCGTGAGGAGTTCGCGGTAGTAGTAGTAGCCTGCTTCCTTGGCAATGAGTGGCCAGAGGTGCTGCCGGAAGTCCAGTTCGCCGTGGGCGTCCAGGAGGGCGTCCACGGCACCAGCAGTGAAGAACCGCAGCGGCCCCGGAGCCTGGCCGCGCAGGGGTGCGGAAATCTTGGAGTGGTACGGAACCCCACGGCGCGACCCTGCCCACAGCCGTGGTTCCCGTCCGGACGGAAGGTAGTGCAGCCCGCCGTCGTCCGTTTCCTGGAACCTGCCGCCGCGCCCCTCCATGAGCAGGACCAGCAGGTCAACAAACGCCAGGCCCATCCCGGCGACGATCACGTCCTGCCCGGCGGCGATGGGGGAGTAGTCGACGTCGGTGGTGTAGCTGGGTGCCGCGTGGTAGCCGCCGTGCCGGGCGGCGAAGTCCGCGAACCCGGCGGAGACGGCGTCCGGGCGGGAGTCAGTGTGCCCCAGGGCGGTGACGACAATGTCCGCGTGCAGCGTCCGGCCATTGGCCAGCTCCACCTCATGGCCGCCATCCACAGCGGCAATGCCGAGGGCAGTGGTCCGGTGCACCGTCACGCTGCGGCCCAGCGACTTGGCGGCCCGGCGGAAGAACCACTCCAGGTACTGGCTCTGCAGCCGGCGGGTGGGGAAGGTGCTGCCCGTCAGCGCGCGGAGCTGGTCCCACAGCTGCTGCGGAAAGTCCGGCACGTCGATGATGGTGGCATCCAGGACGCCCGCGGCCCACTCGGCCAAACCGGGGCCGGGGGCGGGAGGGCCGGCGCAGTCCACCGACTCGTCCGTGAACATGGTGATGTCCGCCGCCATGGAGTTCAGCAGGAGGCCGGGGTCCTGGTCGTACCGCCAGATCCGGCCCGAACCGGGGACGTGCGGCTCCACCACATGGATCTGCAGCGGGCCCGCGAAGACGTCAGGCCGGTTGGCCGCTATCCGTTCCAGCACACCGGCCGTGCGCGGTCCGCCGCCAATGAAGACGATGGCCGGGATGGTGGCTGGCATGGATGCTCCTGACAGTGGGGGCTGGGATTGAGTGCCCATGCTAGGCAGCCGTGACGACGGCGGTCGAGCGCCTGGTCACGGCCGTTAACTCCGCGTCACGGCGCGTTATGGGACGCAAAGAATCGACTCATGACGCCGTACGAAGCCCCGTGAACTATTGCAACCTGCCGCCTTGCTGGCCCGTTCCGGCCGGTCCTAGATTTGCAGCCAGCAAGGGGCCGAACGGTCCCACCCGGGGCAACGGCCCATCCGGATCCCACGACGAGAAGCGAGGTGGCACATGAGTTCAGCAGCAACGACCGTGGCGCAGTCACAACAACCGCAGCCGGCACCGCCGGCGGAAACGCCACCGAAAACCCGGCGGCCCGAAGATGGGGCGGCCGCCCGGAAGGCCCCGGACTACTCGTCCTACCGGGTGGTGGCCGCCAAGCATCCGTGGCGCTGGGTGGGGACCGCCGTCGTCGCGCTCGGCGTCCTGGCCGTGGCGTGGTCCCTGGCCACCAACCCGCGCTGGGAGTGGGGCGTGGTGGCGCAGTGGTTCACCGCCCAGTCGGTGGTCAACGGGCTGGTGGAAACGCTGAAGCTGACCGCCATCTCCGGCATCCTGGGGTTCGTGCTGGGCTTCATCCTGGCGCTGATGCGGCTGTCCGCATCGCCGCTGCTGGTCTCGGTGTCCTGGACCTTCTCCTGGATCTTCCGGTCCACGCCGCTGCTGGTCCAGATGCTTCTTTGGTACAACCTGGGCTACCTGTACGAGAAGATCAGCCTAGGGATCCCGTTCACCGATGTCCGCTTCTTCGAGGTCCAGACCACCACACTGATCAGCCAGTTCGCGGCAGCAGTGCTGGGGTTGACCCTGAACCAGGCGGCGTACTCGGCGGAGATCATCCGCGGCGGCATCCTGTCCGTGGACCAGGGCCAGCTGGAAGCCGCGGCCGCCCTGGGCATCCCGGCCTGGCGCCGTTCCACCCGGATCGTCCTGCCGCAGGCCATGCGCGCCATCCTGCCCACCGCGTTCAACGAGATCATCGGCCTGGTCAAGGGCACCTCGATCGTCTACGTCCTGGCCTACTCCGAGCTGTTCTACACGGTGCAGGTCATCTACAACCGCACGCAGCAGGTCCTGCCGCTGCTGCTGGTGGCCACCCTCTGGTACATCGTGATCACCTCCGTGCTGAGCGTCTTCCAGTACTACATCGAACGGCACTACTCCAAGGGCGCGGTGCGGAACCTGCCGCTGACGCCCCTGCAGAAGGCCCGCAAATTCTTCGCCACCCACGCGGCAGTCCCCACCCGGAGGAACTTCTGATGACTGAGACCCTTACCGCCCCCACTGCCACCCGCGGCCTGGTGGAGATCACCGGCGTCCGCAAATCCTTCGGCCCCACGGAAGTCCTCAAAGGCGTCAGCCTCACCGTGGAACCCGGGGGAGTAGCCGTGATCGTGGGCCCCTCCGGATCCGGCAAGTCCACCCTGCTGCGCACCATCAACCACCTGGAGAAGGTGGACGGCGGCCACATCACCATCGACGGCCGGCTGGTGGGCTACGAAGTCCGCGGCGACCGGCTGCACGAACTGCGGGAAAAGGAGATCCTGAAACAGCGCACCGACATCGGCATGGTGTTCCAGAACTTCAACCTGTTCCCGCACCTGACCGCGCTGGAGAACGTGGCGGAAGCGCCGGTGGTGGCGCAGGGCCGCTCCAAGGCGGAAGCCCGCCGCCGCGGCCTGGAACTGCTGGACCGGGTGGGCCTCAAGGACCGCGCTGACGCCTACCCGCGCCAGCTCTCCGGCGGCCAGCAGCAGCGCGTGGCGATTGCCCGCGCGCTTGCGTTGGACCCCAAGATCCTGCTGTTCGACGAGCCCACCTCCGCCCTGGACCCCGAACTGGTGAACGAGGTCCTGGACGTCATCCGTGAACTCGCCCAGTCCGGCACCACGCTGATCATCGTCACCCACGAGATGGGCTTCGCCCGCGACGTGGCGGACACCGTGGTGTTCATGGACCAAGGCCAGATCGTGGAACAGGGCACCCCGCAGGACATCTTCAGCAACCCCCAGGAACCGCGCACCCGGAGCTTCTTCTCCAAGGTGCTCGAACCGGCCTTCAACATCTAAGGAACTCCCATGGCTTTCCCCACCAGCCGCCGCCGCGCCCTCGCGGCGCCTCCCGCCGTCGTACTCCTCGGCACCGCACTCCTTGGTTCAGCCGCGCTCGCCGGCTGCGCGGACCCCGGCGCCTCCGCCGCCGGCAACCCCACCGGAGGGGCGCAGACGACGGCGGCCCGCAACGGCGTGGTCTACAACACCTCCCCGGACCAGCAGCGGATCCGCGCGGAGAAGGACCCGGCGCTCGCCGCCAAGGTTCCCGCGCTGATCAGCAAGGACGGCAAGCTGACGGTGGCCACGACGGCCGGTTCCATCCCGCTGTCCTTCCACGCAACGGACGACAAGACGCCGATCGGCTCCGAGCTGGACGTCGCGCAGCTGGTGGCGGACAAGCTGGGCCTGGAGCTGGACGTGCAGGTCACGTCCTGGGAGAACTGGCCGCTGAAGACCCAGTCCGGCGACTTCGAGGCCGTCTTCTCCAACGTGGGCGTGAACAAGGACCGGGTGAAGCTGTTCGACTTTGCCAGCTACCGGGCCGCGTACATGGGTTTCGAGGCGAAGAAGTCCGCCACCTATGACATCAAGGGCGCGGACGACATCTCCGGCCTGAAAGTCTCCGTGGGCTCCGGAACCAACCAGGAGAAGATCCTGCTGGCCTGGAACAAGGAACTGGAGGCCAAAGGCAAGGCCCCGGCCACGCTGCAGTACTACTCCTCCGACGCCGACACCATCCTGGCGCTCTCCTCCGGCCGGACGGACCTGAACATCGCGCCGTACCCCTCCACCGTGTACCGGGAAAACACCCGGGACGACCTGAAAGTGGTGGGCAAGGTCAACGCCGGCTGGCCGTCCGAGACCCTGGTGGCCGCCACCACGCTGCGCGGCAACGGGCTGGCGCCGGTGATTTCCGAGGCCCTCAACGAGGTCATCGGGGACGGCTCCTACGGGAAGGTCCTGGAACGCTGGGGCCTGTCAGAGGAAGCCCTGCCGGAATCCAAGACCATCACAGCGGAAAACTTCGCGGCCACGCCGGCAACCGCCACGGCCGCTCCGTCACAGGCGGGGAAGGCATCATGAACGCAGTACGCACGGAAACCGCCCTCGAGTCCTTCGACGCCGACTGGCAGGAATGGCACGCCGCCCACGAACAGCAGCGCGCCCACCCGCACGGCTTCCTGGCGGTGACCCACCTGCACTGGCTGGGCAGCGAACCCACCCGGCTGGAAGGCGCCCCGGGCACCTGGAGCGTGGCGGCCGACGTCGTCCGCGTCCTTTTGGAACCGGGTGACAGCCTGCAGCAGGACGGCACGGAGCTGAACACGGAAGCCGGCGCGTCGCTGGAGTTTGGCCCCGTTGAAGAACGCGGCGGCATCAACCTGGTGTCCGGCGAGACCGTCATTGAACTGGCCAGGCGGGGCGGCGAGTACATCGTGCGGCCGCGTCACCCCGAAAACCCGCTGTTGCAGGCCTACCAGGGCACGCCCGCCTACTCCCCGGATGCTGCGTACGCCGTCCGCGGGACCTTCGTGCCGTTCGAGGCGCCGCGGGCCACCACCGTGGGTGCAGCCGTGGAAGGCATCCAGCATGTCTACGAGGCACCCGGCGAGATCCGCTTCAAGCTGGCCGGCCAGGAGCTGGCGCTGACCGCGTTCAACGGCCACGCGCCCGGCTCCCTGTCCATCCTGTTCACCGACCAGACCTCCGGCAAGACCACCTACGCGGCCAACCGCTCCCTTTCGGTGGTGCCCGCCGCGGACGGGTCCGTGGTGCTGGACTTCAACCGGGCCGTGAACCTGCCGTGCGCCTACACGGACCTGGCCACCTGCCCGCTGCCGCCGGCCGAAAACCGGCTGCCCGTGGCCATCGAAGCCGG
Source organism: Pseudarthrobacter sp. CC12 (assembly GCF_039907755.1). Lineage (NCBI taxonomy): Bacteria > Bacillati > Actinomycetota > Actinomycetes > Micrococcales > Micrococcaceae > Pseudarthrobacter > Pseudarthrobacter sp. CC12. The sequence goes on from NZ_JARDJH010000030.1 coordinate 15,455, forward strand.
CGAAAAGATTCCCTACGAACGTCAGGACCAGCAGTGAGTACCTTTGAAAAGCCGGGCTTCCTGGCGATCGAGCTCGACGGCGCAGGGTGGGACGGTGCGGACCTTGCCCGCGCCGTGCTGGCAGCAGAGTCCGCCGGCTTCCACGCCGCCACCTTCACCGACGCGCCGGCGCCGGGCCGGGCCAACGCCCTGCAGCGGGCAGCCTTCGCGGGGCCGGTGACGCACGCCATTGCGCTGGTCCCAGAGGTGGACACCGTCTACATCGAGCCCTTCCACGTCTCCACCCAGCTGGCCAGCCTGGACTACGTGTCCGGCGGCCGGGCCGGATGGATCGCCACCGCCGCCGACGCACCTGGGGCGGCTGCCGCCGTCGGCCGTGCTTCCGTTGCCGGCGAGGCGCTCGGCCAGGAAGCGGCCGCCTCCATCGAGGTGTCCCGCCGCCTGTGGGATTCCTGGGAGGACGACGCCGTGATCCGCGATGTTGCCACCGGCCGGTACATCGATGTGGACAAGCTGCACTACGTCGATTTTGATACGCCTGCCGGTTTTGCCGGCGCGGGCTATTCCGTCAAGGGGCCATCCATCATTCCGCGGCCGCTCCAGGGGCAGTTGCCGGTGCTGGTTCCCGCGTCCCTGCTCGGAGAAGTTCCGGCGGACGCGGTGGATGCCGTGCTGGTGTCTGCGCCCGCAGCGGAACTGCTGGCCGCCGAGGTCCGCGACGTCCGGGCCCGGGTGGGGGCGTCCGTTGCCGTGATCGCCGAGCTCGACATCGTCCTGGACGCCCGCGGGCAGGGTGCGGCTGCGAGGGATGCAGCGTTCGACGGCGGCCGGGCGGCTTTTGCAGGTTCCGCAGCCGGTCTCATCGACTTCCTCGCCGACCTTTTAAGGGAGGCCGACGGCGTGCGGCTGCACCCGGCGTCGCTCTTTGTCGATCTCGAGGAGCTGGGCCGGCTGGTGCTGCCGGAACTGCGCCGCCGCGGAGTCCTCCGCCCGGTGGTGCAGGACGGCACCTTCCGCGGCCTGCTGGGCCTGGAGCGCCCGGCCAGCCGCTATGCAACCGTCTCCGCCGCGGCAGCCGGCACCGGAAAGTAAGGGAAAACCATGACACAGCACACCCGTGCCAAATCCGAGGTCTTCACGCCAAGCGGCCAGATCCAGTTTGGGGTCTTCTTCCAGGGCGTGAACTCCGGCACCATCTGGAAGGCCGCCGAATCGGGCTCCCAGACGGACTTCGAATCGTTCCGCCGCATCGCCCAGACGGCGGAGCGGGGCCTGTTCGCCGCGTTCTTCCTGGGCGAGGGGCTGCGCCTGCGGGAGCACCTGGGCCGCCCGCACGCGCTGGACGTGGTGGGGAGGCCGGATGCGCAGACCATGCTCGCCGCCTTGGCGTCGGTGACCACGAACATCGGCCTGGTGGCCACCCAGAACACAACCTACAACGATCCCGCTGACCTGGCGCACCGGCTGGCCTCGCTCGACCTGATCTCGGGCGGGCGCGCGGCGTGGAACATCGTGACCACTGACAACGCCTGGACCGGAGCGAACTTCCGCCGCGGCGGATACCTGGACCACGCCGACCGGTACAAGCACGCCGAGGCCTTCGTGGAGACGGCCAAGCGCATCTGGGATTCCTGGGAGACGCCGGACGGTCCCGCCCGCCGTGTGGTGCACCACGGGCAGCATTACACCGTGGACGTCACGCCCCGGCTGCCGCGCAGTGCGCAGTACCGGCCGGTGCTGTTCCAGGCCGGGGATTCGCCGGAGGGCCGCAACTTCGCCGCGCGGCAGGCGGACGTGATCTTCTCGGCCCACCCCAAGTTCGACGACGCCGTGGATTTCCGGAAGGACCTGGTGGAGCGGTCCGTGGCCGCCGGCCGTGGCGCCAATGCCGTCCAAATCATGCCGGCCAGTGAGTTCATCCTGGCGCCCACTGCCGCCGAAGCCGCCGAGAAGAAGGCGTGGGTGCGGAGCCTGCAGATCGGCCCGCAGCAGGCCATCGCCTACCTGGAGCAGTTCTGGGGCCGCGAGCTGTCCTCCTACGATCCGGACGGCCCGCTGCCGGAGATCGATCCGGTGGTGGAGGAAACGTCTGAAACCCGCGGCAGCGGTTTCCACGGCGCCAAGGCCCGGCAGCTGGCGGACCAGTGGCGGGCTGAGGCCAAGGACAAGGGGCTGTCCATCCGGCAGTTCGTCACCTCGAAGACGGCGCGGGTCGATTCCACCTTCACCGGCTCCTATACCGCGGTGGCAGACCAGCTGACGGAGTATGCGCGGGTGGGCGCGGTGGACGGGTTCAACATTTCCCCGTGGCTGATCCCCACCGGCCTGGACGACATCGTGAACCACCTGGTCCCCGAACTCCAGGAACGCGGCGTGTACCCCACTGAATACCGGGGCAGCACCCTCCGCGAGCACCTCGGGCTGGAAACGCCGGTGCGCTTGCCTGACGGGGCTGTTGAGGCGGTCCGCGCCTGATGCGCCGGGCAGGTTTTGCCGCTTGGGCTGGCATTGCCGGGAAGGCTGGCCTTGCCGGAGGTGACGACGACGGCGGCACGGCGGGTGCCGCCGTCGAACCTTCCGTGGGGGCTGGGGCTGTGGGGGCTGGCTCGCCCGGGACCGTCACCCTCCAGCTGACGGTGTGGGAGCAGTGGCTGTAGGCCGGCCGCCCCGCCTTTCCTTGGGCCCTAGTCGGTTTCCGGGCTCTGGCAGTAGAAGCACGTGCCGGCGTCGCAGTCTTCTGACGTTTCCTGCTCCGTTTGGCGCTCACTCATTCCGGGTCCTTTCCGTAGGGGTTGTGAAGTAGTCCCCCTTGCAAGGGTTTGCCCGGGACCCCTGCTGGGATCCCGGGCAAACACTGGGGGTGGGGGCCTGCCGGCCGGTTAGTGGGCCAGGGCCGGTTCGGCCAGCTGGACCTTCTCCGCCTCGGTGGGCACGAAGCCCGCCTGGAGTTCGGAGCGGAGCTTGCCCATGTCCAGCTCGCCCTGCCACTTGGCGATTGCCACGCAGGAGACGATGTTGCAAACCGTGCTGGTGAGGGCACGGGCCTCGCTCATGAAACGGTCGATGCCAACGATGAGGGCCACGCCGGCCACCGGCAGGGTGGGCATGACCGTCAGGGTTGCCACCAGGGCCACGAAACCACTGCCCGTCACGCCGGCCGCACCCTTGGAGGTCAGCAGCATCATGCCGAGCATCAGCAGGATCTGGCCCCAGCTGAGGTGGATGTCGCAGGCCTGGGCGATGAACATGGAGGCGAGGGTGAGGTAGATGGCCGTTCCGGTCAGGTTGAAGGAGTAGCCGGTGGGGACCACGAGCCCCACAACGCTGCGGTCGCAGCCGATCCTTTCAAGCTTGGACAGCAGGCGCGGCAGGACCGGTTCGCTGGAGGACGTGGCCAGGACGATCAGGAACTCATCCTTGAAGTAGCGCAGGATCTGCCACAGGCTGAAGCCGGTCACCTTGGCCAGGATACCCAGGCCCACCACCACGAAGACGATGCAGGCGGCGTAGAAGGCAAGGATCAGCATGCCGAGGTTTCCGATGGAGTGGGCGCCGTACTTGCCCACCGTGAAGGCCATGGCCCCAAAGGCTCCCAGCGGAGCCACCTTCATGATGTAGCCGAACATGATGAAGAGCAGCTTGTTGAAGCTGTTGACTACGTTCAGCGCCAGCTGGCCCGGTGCGCCGAGCTTGCTGAAGGCGAAACCGCACAGCAGTGCAATGACCAGCACGGGCAGGACCTCACCGTCGGCGAAGGCGCCCACGAAGGTGGTGGGGATGATGCTGAGGATGAAGTCCACGGGGTTGCTGCTGGGCAGCTGCGTGGTGTACTTCTGCGCCACCGAAGAGTCCAGGTGCGCGGGATCGATGTGCATCCCGGCGCCGGGCTGGAACAGCGTCACCGCGGCCAGGCCCAGGGCCAGGGCGAGGGCGGTCAGTGCGTAGAAGAGGCCCAGCGAACGGATCAGGGTGGGCCCCACCTTCCTGGTGTCCCGCAGGGAGGTGATGCCTCCGACGATGGTGCAGAACACGATGGGGGCGATCATGAACTTCACGAGTTTCACGAATCCGTCGCCGATGGGCTTCAGGGACGAGCCGAGGTCCGGCCACAGTGCGCCTACAACGACGCCGAGGGCGACTCCGATGAGTACCTGGACATACAGGTGTCCGAGGATGGATTTGATCTTCATTGAACAACTTCCTGGTTGGTGCGGCCCCTTAATGATGGGGCAAAGAGATAGGGGTGTTAGGCAGACAGCTCGGCGGCCGGGGCCACGTCGATATCTGCGGTGGCGATGTGGCGGGCTGCCCGGTGGAGGGCCACTTCGCTGACGTTGCCGGTGTCATCGGTGATGATTTCGGCGGTGATCACGCCGGCGGGCGTCCCGACCCGCAGCAAGCGGGGGGCTCCGGTGCCGGCGGAGGATGATTGGCCTGCTGCGTTGGCTACCACCGATGACTGCAGCGAGGATGCCAGGGCAACTGCCACGGCTGAGGTCAGGCCGATGGCCGGGTGGGGCGCGAGCATGGACAGCATCCGCACCCGCACGTCGTGGCTGCCGGCGGTGATGGTTGTTCCGTCCGCGGCGGTGTAGTCCCCGGCAGGCGCCACAACCCCGACTTTCGGGACAGCGTTCTGCGGCGGATCCTCAGGCTTCCGCAGCCCCATGATGAGGCCGGCTGATGCCCGTGCCGCGATGAGGTCCGGCAGCTGGGCGGTGAGGTTGCCAGTCATTGAGGAAAGATCGACGCCGGCCTTGTCGGCTGCCAGGAGCACGGCAGGGGCGCCGGCGTCCACCATCGTTGCGGCCAGGGTCCGGCCGTTGACCTGGAGCTCATCCACCGTGTTGCCGGTAGGCAGGAGTGCACCGGTGTTCTGGCCCCAGGGGCCGTGGAACGAGAGGCTGACAGGAACACCGGCGGCGCTGCTGCCCGGAACCCGGGCCAGGCCGGACTTGGGAATGTGTCCGCCCGGGGTGGGAACCGATCCGCTCAGCACGGCACCGGAAGTGACGTGGCGCATGCGGACCTTGGTCATGCCGTCCCGGGCGGGAACGATGCCCGTCTGGACTGCGAACAGGGCAATGGCGGTGGCGCAGTTGCCGCAGTTGGAACCCAGCTCAACGGTGGGGTCACCGATCCCCACCTGGGCGAAAAGGTAGTCGAGGTCTGCCTCGGCACCAGGGGTTGCCCAGATGACTGCAGCCTTGGACGTGGTGGACGTTCCGCCGCCGACGCCATCCAGCTGCCGCGCATCCGCTGCGCCGAAAGCGGCTGACAGCAGTGCGGGGATTTCCTCGCGGGTGGGGGCGTGGAGGGCCACGTCCCTGGCATCGAAGAGCCAGCACTTGCTGGTGCCGCCCCGGTACCAATGTCCTTTGAGTCCCACTGTATTTCTCCCTCGTAACTTGCAGGTGCTCTACTTCACAGCACCTTGTACTTCTACGATCCGGGATGGGAGCCTTCAGCACAATCGCAAATAAATGGACGACTATCTATTTTTGCTAAACTCAGTACATGGCAATCCTCGACCTCCACCGGCTCCACGTGCTCCGCGAGGTGGGCCGTTCCGGCTCCCTGACCTCTGCTGCCGCCGCCCTTTCCTTCACCACCTCGGCGGTGTCGCAGCAGATAGCCAAACTCGAGCAGGAGATGGGCGTGGTCCTCATCGAGCGCCATCCCCGGGGCGTGGTCCTGACCGAGGCGGGGCACGCCCTGCTGCACTACGCCGACGACATCGACAGGACCGTAGAAGCTGCCCGCGCCGAAATGGGGGAGTTCGCGGGCCTGCGGCGCGGCCAGCTCCGGCTTGGAACCTTTCCCACCGGCGGAGCCTCCCTGATGCCCGACGTTGTGCTGGCGTTCCGCGCCCGCCACCCCGAGGTGGCAGTGACGGTTGTCAGCGCCCGCCGGGACGGCCTGCTGGAACGGCTGCGGCGGCGGGAAATCGAACTGACCCTGCTGTGGGACTATCCCTGGCAACAGATCGAGGACCCCGACCTCGCCCTGGTCAGGCTGACCAACGATCCAACAGTGCTGCTTGTACCGCGGGAACACCCCATTGCGAAACTGGGCTCGGTCCGCATCGGCGCATTGAGCGACCAGGAATGGGTGGTGCGCGACGAGCACCCTGTGGCCGACGTCCTCAGCCGGGTGTGCCGCGATGCCGGGTTCGAGCCGCGGATCGCCTTCGCCGCCAACGATTACCAGGAGACACAGGGCATGGTGGCGGCCGGCATCGGGATCGCCCTGGCACCTAGGCTGGCCCTGACGGCCCTGCGCCCCGACGTCGTAGCGGTCCCGCTCGCCGGGTCCCCGAAGCGCCGGATCCTCCTGGCCCACCTGGCAAACCGGCGGCTCAGCCCCGCCGCGCAGCAGGCCACCAAGGTGTTCCGGTCCATCGCCAAGGGCGCGGCTTCCTGACAAAGGAGGGTGCCGCCGTCGTACGGTGCCTTACCTGACGCCTACCGGGCCAGGGGCCCGGCAACCAGAGCCCGGGCAAGGTCCATGAAGTCGGCGTGGGTCACCGGAGCGGGGCCTGCCGTCGAGGCAGCTGCCGTGGGGGTGTTCCGGGCGACGGCGAAGCTGTCGCTGACGAAGCGCCGGTGCACAATGACGCTCCCGATCGCCGGCAGGACCAGCAGGAATTGGCCGAAGTTGCCCGCGGCCAGGAACGACCCCTCCCACTGCGGGCCGGATTCCCGGGGCAGCCACCACAGATAGCCGTAGTCGCAGGTGCCAAAACCGGTGGACGGCGCCATGTCTGCGCGCCTGACATGGGTGGCCACGCTGTCCGTGGCCCACTCCCGGGGGACAAGCTGCCGTCCCTCCCACTGGCCGCCGGCTGCCATCAGCATCCCGATCTTGGCCAGGTCCCGGGCGGAGAGGAAGAAGTGGTAGGCAGGGAAGGCGGACTTTCGGGCGTCCCCGAGCATTCGCTGGCGTGTGGGGTCGTAGTCGTCGAACCCCAGCGGACCGGCCAGGTGCTGCTGGAACGCTTCGAAGACGGTCAGGCCGCTGGCCTTCTCGAAGATGGCGCCCGCGGCGTTGAAATCCCAGTTGTTGTAGAGGAAATACTGCCCCGGTGCTTTTGTGCCGCGTGAAGGGAAGGCAGCCTCGTCACTGCCCGGGCTGGAGGGCGGGTGGTAGACGCCCGAACGCGACGTCAACAGGTCACGGAGCTGCGCCGTCCGCTCGATGGGCAGCAGGCCGCCCACATCGTCAACACCGAGCTCATCGAGTGTGGCGTCGAGGCTGACCGTGCCGGCTGCCACCTGGATGCCGAAAAGGATGGAGAGCAGGCTTTTGCGGACGGAGGCGACGTAGCTGGCGCGGGTGGTGTCGCCGAGTTCGACGACGGTCCTGCCGTCCTGGCGGACCAGCAGGGACGTGGTGTTCCGGGGCACCGAAATGTCCGGGGCGGCGGTCACGGGGCCTCCTGGTGGATGGTGTGGAACGAAAAAGCCTGGGGACCCGGCGGAGGCCGGGTCCCCAGGCGCGGGATTTCGGGGTTACTTGGTGTAGCCGAACACCTGGTTCCACTTGGCCAGGTCGTCCTTGCCGTAAGTGGTGGCGTCGCTGTTCTGCATGCGATAGACCTTGCCGGAATCGACGGCCGGGAGCGTCACGCCCATGATGGTGAGCGGTGCCACGTCGGTGCGGACCGGGTATTCACCGATCTGGGCGAAGACCTGCTGGCCCTGCTTGGAAAGGTTGTAGTTCATGAAGACCTTCGCGGCTTCCACGTTCGTGGCGGTGCCCGTCATGCCCAGGTAGTAGTCGTACGAGACGAGTCCTTCCTCGGGGACGATGAACTTGACCGGAGCCTTGTCCTGGACGGCGGAGATGTTGGTGCCGCTGATGGTGACCGTGCCCACGGCCACTTCGCCGCGGGCCAGGGCCGTGGCTTCAGCGCCCAGGGAGTCGTAGATCTTGGGCTTCTGCGCAGCGTACTTGGCGAAGTAGTCGCCGCCCATCTTGGTTTCCATGAACCGGTTCAGTGCCGCGGTGCTGCCGCCAGAGCCGCCCTGGACGATGCCCAGCTTGCCCTGCCACTTGCCGCCGACGGCATCCGCCCATGACTTGGGGGCGTCGGCTTCCTTCACCAGCTGGGTGTTGTAGCCCAGGGTGTACACGGAGTTGAACATGCGGGTGAACTGGCCACCGTCCACGGAGACGTCCTTGAGGGCGGAGGCGCCGGGGACGTCATAGGCCTTCCAGACCTTGGCGTCCTCCATGGACTTGGCAATCCGGTAGTCGGACGTGCGGATGACATCGGCGCTGAGCTTGCCGGCACCCTGCTCGGACAGTACGCGTTCGGAGAGCTTGTTCGGGGTGAGCCGGACAACGTTGACCTTGATGCCGGTGTCCTTGGTGAAGGCGTCCACCAGCGCGCTTTCCGAGGAATCGGTGTAGCCGGAGTAGAGGGACAGGGTCTGGGTCTTGGCCTTCTCGTAGGTGTCCTTGTCCGCGATGGACTCGCCATTGATCACCAGTCCGTTGTCCGTGTTCACGGCCGCGCTGGCTGTGACCACGCCGGCGCTCTGGGCGGCGCTTCCACAGCCGGTCAGGCTGAGGGCGAGCAGCACTCCGGCGGCGGTGAGGGCGGGGAGCTTGGACGCTAACTTCATTGTGGGTGTCCCTTTCAAAGGTGGTGTGAGGTTCAGTGCTTGGTCTTGCGTTCGCCGCCGACTTTTTGGGCGATGACGGCGAGGATTCCGATGACGAGGCAGTACAGGACGCTGACGGCGGCAGCGGCCTGGCTCTGGCCGTTGTCGAAGTTGTCGAACACGAGGATGGACAGGATCCGGGTGTTCGAGGTGAACAGGAAGATTGAGGCGCTGAGCTCACGCATGGAGAGCATGAGGAACAGCAGGAACGAGGACATGATGCCGACGCGCATCAGGGGCAGGGTGACGTCCAGGACGGACCTGGTCCGGCCGGCGCCGAGCATCACGGCGCTGTCCTCGAGGTCCTGGTCCATCTGGAGCATCGATGCGGAGACGCCGCGGTAGCCCTGGGGCATGAACACGGCCACGCAGGCGACGGCGAGGATCGCCAGGGTGCCGTAGATGGGCAGGGGCAGCAGCAGCCAGGTCCACAGCAGTCCGATGCCCATCACGATGGCGGGGACGGCAAGGGGGGTCATGGCCACCAGCTCGATCAGCCGCCCCACCTTGGACTTGGTGCGGTACCGGATGTAGGAGGCGATGAAGCTCAGGGTGGTGCCGGCGAAGGCTGCGATCAGGGCCACCAGGACACTGTTCTTCAGGGCGAGCTGGAAGTCGTTGGAGCCCAGGACCTCGATCAGCTTCGCGAAGCTGAGGGAGTTGGCTTCGAGCAGCTGCGACATCGAGGACACGAACGGTGTGGCCTGCATCGAAGCGGCCAGCAGGGCCAGCATCGGAAGGACCACCGATACGGCGAAGTAGGCCAGGGCCAGGATGGTGAACGGCCAGCGCATCTTGCGCAGCGGCACCTGGCGGGGACGGTTGCCCTTGCCGGTCATGGTGGTGAATTTGCGCTTGTTGATGATGCGCTGCTGGATCAGGGTCACGGCCATCAGCGCAACGGTGAGGATGACGGCGACGCTGGCCGCCTGGTTGCTCTTGGCGGGCGTGGCGCTCATGAGGCGGTAGATGTAGGTGGGCAGCGTGTCCACGCCGGCGGGGTTGCCGATGACCTGGGCCACCGGGAAGTTCTCCATGGTCAAGGCGAAGACCAGGACGGCGGAGCCCAGGATGGCGGGAAGGGCCAGGGGCAGGGTGACGGTCCGCAGCATGGTGCGCAGGGGCGCCCCGTGGACGGTGGCTGCCTCTTCGAGGTCGGCGTTCATCATCGACAGTGAGCTGTGCAGCAGCAGGAAGGCGTACGGGGCGTAGAAGATGCCCAGCACGAACACCAGGCCCGGGAGGCTGTAGATGTTGATGGCGGCATCAATGCCCAGGTCGCGGAGGAAGATGTTGATGTAGCCGGCGCTGGGCGAGCACAGCAGCGACCAGGCCAGGGCACCCACCAGGGCGGGGATGAACATCGGCGCCATGCCGATGAAGAAGATGAACTTCCGCCACGGCGCATCGGAACGGGCACACACGAAGGCCAGGAATGCCCCGATCAGCAGGGCGATGATCGCTGAGCCGGCACCGACCATGAGCGAGTTGACCAGGGCCCCGAGTGCTTCCGGGGTGGCCAGCAGGGCCAGGTTGGACAGTGTCAGGCCGCCCAGGGAGATGCTGCCGGGCCGGGGAACGCTGTCCGAGAACGCGGCCAGCAACACCAGGGCAAGGGGGAGGACGATGAGGACGCCGAGGATGACCAGGACGATCAGGCCCGGCGTGTTCTTCCGGAGGCCCGAAAGGGTCCGGGCTGCACGGTAGTCCCGGGACGCCGGCGTGGGTGCGAGGCGGGCGTCGGCGCGGGTGGCCGCCTCGGTGGTCTTGAGGCTCATGCGAGGACCTCCGCCGGCAGGATCTGGACTTCGCGGGGGTTGACGGTCACCCACACGCGGTCTCCCACTTTGTGCTGTTCGCCGCGGCGAAGTCCGCCCAGTGCGTCCAGTTCGGGCCCGGATTCCAGCTGGATGGCGTACCGGATGTCGTTCCCCTGGAAGCCCGCCACGCGGACCGTTCCCGGCCATGAGTTGGGGTGTTCAGTGGGCATGGCGGTGATCTGCAGGTCCTCGGCCCGGATGCAGACCTTGGGGGAAGTGCCGGCGTCACTGGCCCGCTGCGCGGACTCGATGGTGAGCTCGCTGTCGGTGATGCGTGCGGTGGTGGACCCGGCGGCGGTGCCCTCCGGGGTGCAGTCCATGATGTTGGAAACACCGAGGAAGTGGGCGATTGAAGCGCTGGCGGGGGCTTCGTACATGTGCTGCGGGGCGCCCATCTGCACAATCCGGCCGCCCTGGAGCAGGGCGATGCGGTCTGCCAGGGCGAAGGCTTCGTGCTGGTCGTGGGTGACGTACACGCAGGTGAGCCCCAGCTGGAGCTGGATTTCACGCAGTTCAACCCGGAGCCGGTCACGCAGGCGGGCGTCAAGGTTGGAGAGCGGTTCGTCGAGCATGAGCACGCTGGGCCGCATGACCAGGCTGCGGGCCAGGGCGACGCGCTGCATTTGGCCGCCGCTGAGCAGGCTGGCGCCGCGGTCGGCGTAGGGCTCCAGGCCCACCAGCGTGAGGGCCTCCATGACGCGCTCATCGATTTCGTTCTTGGAAAGCTTCTTCTGCTTGAGGGAGTAGGCAACGTTCTGGGCCACCGTCATGTGCGGCCATACCGCGTAGGACTGGAAGACCATGCCGACGTTGCGCTTGTTCGGGGGCAGGTTGATGCCCTTTTCGGAGTCGAAGACCACGACGTCGTCGATGATGATCCGCCCCGAGGTGGGCTCCTCCAGGCCGGCGATGCACCGCATCGTGCTGGTCTTGCCGCAGCCGGACTGGCCCAGGAGGACCAAGGCCTCGCCGTCTTCGATGTCGAGGTTGAGGTTTTCGATGGCAGTGAAGCTTCCGTACTTCAGCTGCAGGTTTTGAATGCTGATTTTCATGGCTGATTCCTTGGCTGGGTTTGTCCGGTAGGGGTTTCTTCAGTCGCTGGGCACCAGGATGGTGCTTTCGCTGATGACGCGGGCCGAGCGTTGAAAGGAGACTTCAGCGGGATCGGCTGCATCCAATGCCAGCGCCGTCTTGCCTTTCAGTAAGTGGATAAAGAGTCCGGCCTCCGACGCCGGAACTACGCTGCGCTGCACCACGCTGCCTGTTGTGCCCGAAGCGGCGGCGACGGCGACGGCGCTGGTGAGGCCGATGGCGGGGTGCAGCGCGGTCATTGAGATCATTCGGGCCGAGACGCCGGTTGCGCCTGCGGGTGGGGGCCCCACGATGCCCACCTTCGGAATGGAAGTGAGGTTCTCCGGAAGGCCCATCAGGCGGGCCGCCGCTGCGCGCAGCTGAGGGGCGATCCGGACCAGTGCCTCCAAGTCCTCCTCGCTGCCGGTGGCATCCAGTCCCAGGTCCTGTGCGTCGAAGAGCGCCGCCGGGGCTCCGGCGTCGATCAGTGTTGCCTGGAAGCTGCGCCCGTCGACCTCGATGTCATCGACGGCGTTGCCTGTAGGGAACTGTGCTCCGTAGCTGGACCAGGAGGCCTTCTGGAAAATGACGTCGATTGGGACGCCGGGGTAGTGCTGGCCGTCGAGCCGCCGCCCGCCGTAGGCCGGCACCTGCGCCTCGGGTGTGGGGATTTCGCAAACGAGGCGAAGCCCGGTCACGGTGTTCAGGATGGGGACCCGGGTGACTTCCCCGGTGGGAGCGACCAGTCCGGCGTGGAGCGCGTACAGGCCCAGCGCTGTGGCGCAGTTGCCGCAGTTGCTGGCCCACTCCACGGCCGGCTTGTCGATGGCCACCTGGGCGAACCGGTAGCGGACCGTTCCGTCCGGGTCGGTGCCCGCCACAGTGATCGCCTTGCTGGTGGTGGACGAGGCGCCCCCCACTCCGTCGATCTGGCGGAGGTCCGGCGAGCCGAAGGTGCGGATGAGGAGACGGTCCGTCTCCAGGGCGTCAGCCGGAAGGTCCTCGTCACGGAATATCCAGCACTTGCTGGTGCCGCCACGGACGAGGGTGGCCGGTACCGGGGTGACCGGGAGGGTGCCGGCCTGCGGCTCTTCCCTGAATAGAAGCGTCATTGGTTCTCCTGAAATACCCCGCGCTGCCGTGTGCAGTCGCCGGATAAATGTTCAAAGCTGAGCAAACCGGAATCCGGTAATTGCTGTGCTGTATGGCGTTGGTCACAAACGGTATACCGTTGATATGACTTAAGCAACAGTCATTTGAATATGAATACCGACACGGCAGCCTTGGTGCCTTGCGGGGCGAGATGGTGTGCGGAAAATCGGCACGGTGTTCACAGCGCGCCCAAACGGTATGCAGTGCGTTAGAATTGCGGCTAAAGGTATGGCGCCGGCGCGTCCTGCCGCTTGTTTGCATGAAGACCGGAGGCCGCCCGTGGCGTCGCAACCAGAGACAAGCCCCTACCTGATGATCAGGAACGCCATCATCTCGCAGGAGCTGCCTCCCCGTGCCCAGCTCGTTGAAAGCGCCCTGGCCAAGAAGTACAACGTCTCCCGGACGCCCATCAGGGAAGCCTTGCGGCGCCTCGAAACGGAGGGGCTCGTGGAGCGCTACGGTTCGCGGATGCAGGTGCGGGAGTACCGCCCGGAGGAGATGCTGGACCTCTACGAGGTGCGGACCTTCCTGGAGGAGGCGGCCGCAAAAACCGCGGCTCTCCGGCACACCGACATGGACCTGATGCTGATCGACCGCGCCCACCAGGCCATGGTCACCCTTGATTTCGAGGCCGCCACTCCGGCTGAACTGGCCGCCGCCAACCGCACCTTCCATGAGCGCATCTGGGCCGCCAGCCACAGCGCCGCCCTCCTTGACCTGCTGGACCGGATCCTGGTCCACTTCATCCGCTACCCCGGCACCACGCTCTCCACCAAGGAGCGCTGGGACCGCGTGCTGAAGGAGCATGAGGAGCTGTTGGTGGCCATCCGCGCACGGAACGCGGAGGAGGCCGGCCGCATCGCCAGCGCCCACATGGACGAGGCAAAGAACATCCGCATCCAGATGTACATCGACGCCCAGGAAATCAGCCACCCGCGCCTGGGATAGCCACAAATCCCGGCATTAAACCCTCCCGCCGAGCCCGTGAAGCCTGCGCCAGGATGCTATTGCATGCGACGGCATACCTATGTATACAATCGTGTACAGCGATGGAGCTGAGGAGATTGACGATGATCAAGAGCGACGTTTTGGTAGTGGGCGGCGGCAACGCCGGATTTGCGGCAGCACTTGCGGCGGCCGAGCGTGGACGCAAAGTGGTCCTGCTCGAAAAGGCACGGGAAGCCGCATCGGGCGGCAACAGCTTCTACACCGCCGGTGCCACGCGCATCTCCCACGACGGGCTCCAGGAGCTGATCGAATTCGTGGAACCTGATGAGCGGCACGCCGCCAGCGAAGTCCCCGCCTACACGGCCGCCGAATACCTTGCCGATCTGTCCAAGGTCTCCGAAGGGCGCAACGACCCCGAACTTTCCGCGGTCCTGGTCAGCGAAAGCAACCCGACCCTGCGCTGGCTTCAGGGCCTGGGACTCAAATACCGCCTGATGTACGAACGCCAGGCGTACCGGACCCAGGACGGCGGGTACCTGTTCTGGGGCGGACTGCACGTGGGCAATGTGGGCGGCGGCAAGGGGCTCATGGCCGACCACCGCGCAGCTGCTGAGCGCGTGGGCGTTGAGGTCATCTACGACTGCGCAGCCACCGGCCTCATCCAGGAGGACGGCCACGTGCGCGGCGTCCGGTACCGCAGCTCATCTGGAGAAGGCGAGCTCCGGGCCGAGTCGGTCATCCTCGCCTCGGGAGGTTTTGAAGCCTCACCTGAACTGCGCCGCCGGCACCTGGGGGAGGGCTGGCAGAACGCGAAGGTACGCGGCACGCCAGGCAACACGGGGGAGATGATCCTCGCTGCCCTCGACGCCGGGGCGGCCAGGGGCGGCGACTGGTCCACCTGCCACAGCGTGGCCTGGGACGCCTGGCATCCGGAGAACGAGGGCAACCTGGAACTCACCAACCAGCTCACCCGCGGCGGGTACCCGCTGGGCATCGTGGTGAACAGCGACGGGAAGCGGTTCGTGGACGAGGGCGCCGACTACCGCAACTACACCTACGCGAAGTACGGCCGGGACATCCTTGCCCAGCCGGGCTCGGCCGCCTTCCAGATCTTTGACGCTTCTTCCCGCCCCATGCTGCGCGCCGAGGAGTACGACATGCCGGGCGTCTCGGTGGTCACCGCTCCAACCCTCGCCGAGTTGGCGCAGAAAGCCGGCATCAGCCCCGAAGGCTTGGAGGAGACGGTGCATAACTTCAACGCTTCGATCACCGGCAGCTCGCCCTTCGACCCCAACGTCAAGGACGGACGCCGGGCCGACACCCAGCCGCCGAAGAGTAACTGGGCCCGCAGCATCGCCACCGGCCCGTATTACGCTTTCCCGGTGACCTGCGGCATCACCTTCACCTTCGGTGGCCTCAAGACGGACACCTGGGGCCGCGTGCTCACCGAGGACGCGGAGCCGCTCGAAGGGCTGTATGCCTGCGGCGAAGCGCTGGGCGGACTGTTCAGCGGAAACTACCCCGGCGGCTCCGGGCTTGCGGCGGGCGCCGTCTTCGGCCGCCGCGCAGGCTCCATCGCCTAGGCCACCCAGCAGCCCCCACCAGCAACGGAAAAGAGGAAAAAGTGGCCAGTCCCATCCACCAGCGGCTCCGCGAGGATGTCCTCGCGAGCGTCTTTGCGCCTGACGAGCCCCTCACGGAGGCCAAGCTCACCGAGCGCTACGGGGCTTCCCGGACACCGGTGCGGGAGGCGCTGCAGCGGCTGGAGCAGGACGGGCTGGTGGAACGGCGCGGCAAGGCGGTGGTGGTCCGCACGCATTCGGCCGAGGAGATCATCGACATCTACGAGTCGAGGATCATCCTGGAGCAGGCCGCGGCTGCCAAGGCCGCCGTCAAGGCAACCGCCCTGGACCGCCAGCTGCTCGCGGGGCTGCTGACGCAGATGCAGCAGCTGGACCCCAGCGACGGCCGGGCGCTCGCCGAAACCAACCGCGCCTTCCACGCCCAGCTGTGGCACGCCACCCACAGCCCGTCGCTGATCGGACTGCTGGAACGCCTTGACCAGCAGGTGCGCCGGTACACCCTCACCACCCTGACCTACCCGGGAAGGTGGCCGGTGGTGCTGGCGGACTACGCCGAGCTGCTGGCCGCCATCGGGGACGGCGACTCCGAGCGCGCGGGTGAGATCGCCGCCCGCCACATGTCCGACGCCTTGAACATCAGGCTGAAGATGTACGCCGACGATCCCAGGACGCTCTAGGCCGCCGGCGACCGCGGGCGGCCGCACCAGACCCGCCGGCAGATGTTCCTGCATACTCCATCGCAACAGGAAACCCGAAAGTCGGGCGCAGGGCATCGGCCGGTGCAAAGAGGCGGGGCAGGCTCCAATGGGCCTGCCCCGCCTCGCTTTTCCGGCGCCGTATATGCGCCGGGCCGGCTTCGCTGGAAGGGACGACGACGGCGGCGGGCGGGTGCCGCCGTCGTACCTTCCCCGGGGCTGGCCGTGCAAGAAGCTCGGCCCGAACGCACAGCAACGGCACAGCAGCAACCGGCCAACGGCATAGCCCCGTGCGGTTTCCTTGCATCATGAGCACTTCACGCGCACCCCGCCAGCCCGACCTTGACCAGCCGCACCCCGACCATGACCGGGGGCTGGAGTTTGACCTGAAGACCCTGGTGAGCCGCAGGTCCCTGGGACTGTTCCTGGGCGCGGGCGGTGCGGTGGCCGCGCTCGCCGCGTGCTCGCCGGCCGGAAACACGGGTTCCACCTCGCCGTCAACAACCACGACGGCGGCAGCCACCACGTCCGCCGCATCTGCCACGGCCCCGGACACCGGCCCCGCCACGCCAACGCTGACGCGGGCCATCGCCGAGTGCGGGGTGGAAATTCCGCAGGAAACCGCTGGCCCCTATCCTGGCGATGGGTCCAACGGGCCGAACGTCCTGGAAGCGTCCGGAGTGGTGCGCCGGGACATAACCTCCAGCTTCGGTACAGCTTCCGCGAAGGCCGAGGGCATTCCGCTGACGTTCACGCTGACCCTCCTGGACAACGCCAACGGCTGCGCCCCGATGGCCGGCGCCGCGGTGTACGCGTGGCACTGTGACCGGGACGGAAAATACTCGATGTACGACTCGAGCCTGAAGAACGAAAACTACCTGCGCGGTGTGCAGGAAGCCGATGCCAACGGGCAGGTCACCTTCACGTCGATCTTCCCGGCCGCCTACTCCGGGCGCTGGCCGCACATCCATTTCGAGGTGTTCGAGTCGATGAACAACGCAACGGCTGCCGGGCAGGTCCTGGCCGTCTCCCAGATCGCCTTGCCCAAGGCGGCCTGCGACGATGTCTACGCCACCCCCGGATACGAGAAGAGCATCACCAACATGACCCGCACCACCCTGAAATCGGACAACGTCTTTGGGGACGACGGCGGCATCTACCAGCTGGCAACAATGAGCGGTTCAGCCGCTGTCGGCTACACAGCGGGACTCAACGTGACCATCTAGGCTGCCGCAGCTCCCCGGTTCCAGGCCACTGCCTCCGGTTTCGTCATGTGGGCCTGGTAGTAAGGGACAATCGAGAGGTCAACACCTGAGGAGCGTGCGGATCGATGGGGCTGGGTATGGGGCGCACCCGCGGGAGCGTGGCTGTTGCCTGCCTGCGTTTGCTCGTTGCCTCGCTCTGCGCAGCGGCGGTGCTGGCCAGCGGTGCTGGCAGTGCGGTGGCCCCTTCCCTGCTGCAGCTCCATGACCGGGTTTCCAGCCAGCCGCGGGTGGTGCCGATGCCACCGCCATTGTCGGACGTGCTGGATCAGCCGGCCGCTGTCCCGGGCGGGTACCCGATGGGCTTGACGGCCCAGGTGGGAAACCACCACGTCCACGCGTCCTGGACCTACGTTGACGGGCTGCCCGCCTTCAACGCCCAGATCGACTCGTGGCTGCTGGGACTCCTGGATGCGGCGGCTCCGGCGGGTGGCCGCTACCGGCCCGCGATGGCACTGAACGCCGGCCAGCACCAGGGCCGGGAAATGGTCATTTCGGCCAAACCCGTCCAGGCCAAGGGCAATGTGCTCGTGGTCCGTCAAAGAGTGTCGGACGCCGGGCCGGAGGGAGTCAGTGCGATGGCGGCCGCCACCGTTTATATCGACCTGGCCTCCGGCGCGGTCCGGAGCGGCACCGACCTGCTGAGGCCTGACGCCATCCCCGCCATCCAGGCACGCGCGGCGGGCATCCCTGCCGACATCGCCGCCCGCGCCCCTCAAGGAATCCCGACCGACCTTGTCCTCAGTCCGGAAGGCGAACTGACCGTCTCCGCAGGGCAGCCCGGCATGCCCGGCCGGGAGGTGACGGCCACGATGGATGCCGCGGACACGGCGGCTGCCCTCAGCGATTACGGCCGCCAGGTGCTGGGGCAGCTGAACGCCGCCGCAGCACCGCGCCCGGCAAGCGCCCCGGCCCTCCGGCACGTGAACTGCGATCTTGTCCCGTGCGCCGCCTTGACCTACGACGACGGGCCGGACCCCCGCACCACGCCCCAGTTACTGGACATCCTGAAGGCCAACGACGCGCAGGCCACGTTCTTCATGACCGGGTCCAACACCACCGCCAACCCGGCCACCGCCAGGCAGGTTGCCGAGGCCGGGTACGCAATCGGCAACCACACCTTCAGCCACCCCTACCTGACCAAGCTGTCACCGCCCGCGATCAGGAAAGAGATGGACCGGACGGATGCCGCGATCCTGGCCGCCACGGGTTCCACTCCCAGCATGATGCGTCCGCCTTACGGTGCGGCCGATGCAGCGGTCCAGGCGGCTGTGGGCAAACCATTGATGATCTGGGCAGTGGACTCGCTGGACTGGCAGAGCAAGAATCCGGCGGCCTTCGTGCCCAAGGTGCTGAAGGAGGTCACGCCCGGCGCGATGGTACTCATGCATGACGTCCAGCCGTCGACAATATCCGGGCAGCAGGAACTGATTGCGGGCCTGCAGGGGCAGGGCTACAAGCTGGTGTCCGTCCCCCAGCTCTTCGAGGGGGTTCCGCTGCTGCCCGGGCACGTTTACCGGTCCCGGCCGGCGCGGCCGTAGGCGGTCTACCGGCCGGGCTGGCTGCTCAAGCCGGCTTTCGCCGCGAACCACCGGTGGGCGATGGCGCGCGGCCAGGAAGCGCTGGCGCTGGAACTGCGCCGACGGCGGCCGGGCGCCGGCCCAGCCAAAATCCCGCCGCCCGCTGGCCCCACGTTCGCACGCCTGTCCCGCTGGCAGCAGAAAGCTACGCACACCTGACGTGACCGGCTGGTTTTGCTGGAAGGTTCGACGACGGCTCCGGGTGAGTGCCGCCGTCGAACCTTCCGGCGGGGGTGCTTTTCTCGGGGACCGTTAGCGTGCCGCTGACGGTGCGGGGGAGTCCTGCCGCTGGCTGACGCGCTGGATGAACTCCACCGTCTCGCGCTCCGTTTCAGCGCGGGTGGTGGGTTCGTTGTGCACTTCATGCCGGACGCCGGGGAAGACGCGGGTGCGGACGTCCGCGTGGCCTGAATCGGCAAGGCGGTTTGCCACGTGATAGGCGCCTTCGCCGTAGTTGGTGACGGGGTCCTGGTCGCCGGCGAGGATCAGCACGGGGAGGTCCGCGGGGAGCTGTTTGTACCAGTCGTCCGAGGTGACCTGATCGTAGAGGTCAACGAAGCCCTGCAGGAACCGCGCGCTCAGCCGTGCGCCGAAGTTGTTGAAGGGGTCCCTCCCGTGGTCCGTGACGACGTCGGCGTCCAGCGCCACCCAGGCTGTGGGGCCGGCGTTTTCGCCGAGGCGGCCCAGGAAACCGTCGAACAACTGGCCCACCAGTTCCTCGGGCGCGGGGTCCGCGGCGCGCTCGCCGGAGGCAAGCCGTGCCAGTTCCGGCCGGTCGACCATTTTCTCGATGCCCCGCATCTGGGCGGCGATGCCGCAGAGGACCAGGCCGGACAGCTGCGTCCGCGGGTCCACGGCCATGCCGCGGGCGATCATGGAGCCCCAGCTGTGGCCAAACACCACGTACGGGAGCTGGGGGAGTGCCTCCCTGGCTTTGGCCTGGAGGGTGACCTCGTCCGCCACCACCACGCTGGCGGCGTCCTCGCCGGCGTCGCCCCAGATGCCCTGCTGCATCGCCGTGCGTCCGTGCCCGGAGTGGTCGCCTGCCACCACGATGAATCCCGCGTCCACCAGGGTGGAGATGAGGTGGAGGTAGCGGCGGGAGTGCTCGCCGAGCCCGTGGATCAGCTGCACGATGGCCTTGGGTTGGCCGATGGGCTCGTAGACCCACGCCTGGATTTTGTCGCGGCCGTTGGCGGACGTGAATTCGATTTCCTGCAATGACATGTATTCCTCCTGTGGCGGCGCCGTCGCTGGCTCGTGGTGAGCCTAACCACAAGGCCGTCATGTGCGTCAATGCTTGCTGGTTCATTTAAGGGGCTTCCGCCTAGTCTGAAACCAGCCCCGTCCGCCGCTTTGAAGGAAGCCGATGCCGCACCCCAACCGTCCCCTGCGCAAGCTGGGGTTTCTGACCATTGGTTTGTTTGATCCGGCAAACCCGGCTGCGGGCCACGAGTCCACGTTGCAGATCATCGAGCTGGGGGAGCGGCTGGGGTTCGACAGTGCCTGGCTGCGCCACCGGCACCTGCAGTTCGGGATTTCTTCCCCCGTGGCAGTGATGGCTGCGGCGAGCCAACGGACCTCGCGGATTGAACTGGGCACTGCGGTGACGCCCCTGGGCTGGGAGAACCCGCTGCGGCTGGCGGAGGACCTGGCCACGGTGGACCTGCTGGCCGGAGGACGCATCAACCCCGGCGTGAGTGTGGGCGAGCCGATGCAGTACGACACGGTGAAGCACGAGTTGTACCCCGATACGGCGGACGTGGAGGACTTCAGCTACGCCCGGGTGGAGCGGTTCGCGCGTCTGGTGGCGGGTGAGCCGGTGCGGGAGTTTTCCGGTAAGCAGGGCGTGGTGGAGGAGTTTTCGAACCGGGTGGAGCCGCATTCGCCTGGACTTCGGGACCGGCTGTGGTACGGGGCTGGGAGCACGAAATCAGCGGTGTGGGCCGGTTCGAATGGGTTCAACCTGCTGTCCAGCAGCGTGATCTTCCCGGACAAAGACCAAGAGCCGGACTTTGCGCTGGTCCAGCAGGCGCAGATCCGGGCGTTCCGGGAAGCGGCTGGTGCTGCTGGCCACCCTGGGGCTCGGGTGTCGCAGGGTCTGGTGGTGATCCCCACCGATTCGGCGACTGCGGCCCAGCGGGAGAAGTACCAGCGGTACGTGGACGAACGCACTCTGCGCACTGCTGCTCCCCAGGGGCCGCGGGGCATGATGTTTGCGGCTGATCTGATCGGCACCAGCGAGGAGATCGCCGAACAGCTGTACGCCCACGCGGGCTTCCAGGAAGTGGACGAAGTGGCCTTCGCACTCCCCTTCAGCTTTGAGCATGAGGATTACGTGCAGATCCTGACGGACATCGCGGGGAAGCTGGGGCCAGCCTTGGGTTGGGCGCCACCAGCCTCCCTTTAACACAAGGAGCCGAGTTTCGGGGCGCAGTTCATTTCCGGGCTGATCATGCCGGCCATGACGTTCATCGGGAACCTGGTGTACGTGGGGATTGCCGTGGTGGGCGGGCTGCAGGTGGCGTCCGGGGCGATGCAGCTTGGTGATGTGCAGGCGTTCATCCAGTACTCGAGGCAGTTCACCATGCCGCTGGCGCAGCTGGGGTCCATGGCGAATGTGCTGCAGTCCGGGGTGGCGTCCGCGGAGCGGGTGTTCGAGCTGCTGGATGAATCTGAGGAGTCTGTGGAGCCTGCCCCTTCTGCCGGGCCGGTGTTCGGGCGGGGGCGGCTGGTGTTCGAGGATGTGTCGTTCTCGTATTCGCCGGACAAGCCGCTGATTTCTTCGTTGTCCTTGGTTGCGGAGCCGGGGCAGACGGTGGCGATCGTGGGGCCCACCGGGGCGGGGAAGACGACCCTGGTGAACCTGATGATGCGGTTCTACGAGCTGGACGCGGGGCGGATAACGCTCGACGACGTGGACGTCACCTCGGTGCCGCGGCGCGAGCTGCGCTCACGGCTGGGGATGGTGCTGCAGGATACGTGGCTGTTCGGCGGGACCATCCGGGACAACATTGCTTATGGACGGCCTTCAGCTACCGAATCCGAAATTCTCGAGGCGGCGCGGGCGACGTACGTGGACCGGTTCGTGCGGTCACTGCCTGACGGGTACGACACTGTCCTGGACGACGAGGGCGCCAACGTGTCCGCGGGGGAGAAACAGCTACTGACCATCGCGCGGGCGTTCCTGGCCCGGCCGTCGGTGCTGATTTTGGATGAGGCGACGTCTTCGGTGGACACCCGGACCGAGGTGCTGGTGCAGAAGGCCATGAGTGCACTTCGGTCCGACCGTACTTCATTTGTGATTGCCCACCGCCTGTCCACCATCCGCGACGCCGACCTCATCCTGGTGATGGAGGCCGGCCAGATCGTGGAGCAGGGCACGCACGCTTCACTGCTGGCTGCCGGCGGGGCGTACGCGCGGTTGTACGAGGCCCAGTTCGCGGCTCCTGTGGCGGAGGTTTAGAAGCTACCCTCATTTCTATGGAGTGGCGCAGTCCTGGCAGACGTGCTTCGTACTTGGGCTCAGGATCTAAAAGGATAACGCCATAGTGGTGCCCGTGATGCTCCTATGGGCGTCAAATTGATCGTCCGCTGATTAGAGCACCGATGAGGGGCACTGCGAAGATCCGATTATGCCAACTTTCTTGAATCTTCTTAGAAGAGGACCCTCAGGGGTAGGCGACACGTCCGCTTCGTGGGCCAGTTGCCGGGAGCAAGAGGAACCGTTGCAGAGCCGGAGTCCCCAGAGGCAAAACAAGCGTATCGGACCCTACAAACGGCGCAATGTCGTCGAGCGCAGCTTCAACACCCTCAAACATCGGCGTTCCCCGGCCACCCGCTACGACAAACTGGCCCTCACCTACTGCTCAGCGACCGTCCTGCACGCCGTCGTCATCTGGAGCACCCTATTGGGAGACACGCCCTAGCGGCGGCGGTCCAGGTGAAGCCGGTTCCCCAATTCGGGACCGGCGACGTCGATGCCTCCCGAGACCGGGGCATCATCCCCAGCCGTCGCAGGTTCCACCTTTCTGAAGCCAACTCAACGTAAATGGCTCCGCCCCGGCGCTCAGCCGCAGCTCAGGCGGTGCTATCGAGGATCAGGCGCGCCGCTTCCGTTGGTTGGTCCCAGTGCGGGAAGTGACCGCAGTTTTCGAACCAGTGGAGCGTTGCATCCGGGAACAGCTCCATGGCCCGCGCCGCCTCACTGGGGGCGGTGACCTTGTCCTTCCGCCCCCATCCAATGACCACTTTGCCCTTGAGTGAACCGGCCGGTGCGCCTTCCTGGCGGGGTCCGTGAATCAGTGCGTTGAGGGCCGGGTCCAGACTGGTTGATGTCTTGAACCCGCGAAGCTCATGCAGGACCAGATCCTGGGGCAGTTTCCAGGGGTGGGCGGAGAACTGGGCCAACAGGGCCGTGCGGCCCACGGGGTTGCCCGTGAGGAAGGGGAGCGCCGGCTGGATGCGGCGCACCAGTGCGACGGATGCCTTGATGCTTGCACCAAAGATCGCTGCCTGGCGGTCATTCCAGAATCCACCAGGGTCCAGTGCGACCGTGGTGCCAGCGTGCCCTCGCCGTGCCATTTCCATCGCCATCCGGGCGCCCATGGAGCTGCCTACCAGATCAAGGTCACCCAGTTCCCTGTCGCGGATAAAGGCTTCGACGGCATCGGTCAGCGTGGCAATGGTGGTTTCGCCGGTCAGCGGCGCGGATTCGCCGCAACCGGGGAGGTCGACGGCGATGACATCGCGTTCAGCGGCCAGCGCCGGGATTACCGGGTTCCAGTTACCAATACTGGAACCGAGCCCATGGATCAGGAGGAGTGGCTTACCGGAGCCTTGCCGGGTTGAGTGCAACATGACTTCACTGTAGTGGGCGGTGCAACATATCTGGCCAGAGGTCATCTGGCGACCAAATGCCGGTACCAGCCAGGGAAATACGCCGCCCGACTTTTGGGCCGGCTTGGGTAAATCGGTACACGACGTTTTCAGCAACGATGCCACGCCCACGGTCATAGCGTTCTTGGCCTTGGCCTTGGCCTTGAGCCTCGTAGCCCTGGTAAATCAGTTCTCACGTGGCCGCAAGGCGGACCTGAGCGTCCGTTTCGCCAAGAGCCCGGACTACAAGTACAAGGCGGACCTCCTGGTCGTCACGAACCACGGTGCCGCAAGCGCCAAGGGTGTAAAGCTGGACCTTATTGTCGATCTTGAGGCAAGGCCTGCCCACCCTCATGGCTTTCCGGAGGTCAAGGGCGGGAAGCAACCTTGGAAACCGTATAGAGGAGAGCCTTTCCCGATTCCGAGAATCGCCCCTGGATTGACCATCTACGTGGCGGTGAACCTGTACGGCAACCGCTCTGCCGAGGTTGAGTTCGCGGACGCGGTGCTGACTTGGAAAGACAAGCGGGTCCTGCGTCAGTCGTGGAAGTCGACTATAAACACTATCGGTGAAACCCTCGGAACCCCAAGTCTTGCCAACTTCCACGCTGAGCAACAAGCGAGGCTGAGAAGCTTATCCGTTTAACCGACGGGGCCCCTCGCCTTGTTGGGGCGGGCGCTGGACCAGGATCTCGCGACCGGCCCGTTCCGGAGTTGTTGTGACCTAGATGCGTGCGGGGCGACGAGGACGGCAACTCCGTACATAATTCGTAGACGGGTAGGCCCCCTCGCGCGCGACCCCGGGTCAGGTCCCGGGGGAGGGACCAATGCCGGCAAAGGGGCCTTGACCGCACGCAGCGGGGGGATTAGGACGCCCCTACCCCGCGGTCCCGGTAGCCAAGTAGACGGGGCAGGCGAGGCATCCGTAAACATGCCAAAGCAGCGACCGCACTGGAAGACGTGTTGGTCGCCGCGCACGTCGTAGTGAGCGTGTGGGCCTTGGTCGTCACAGTGCAGGCAGTCCATGTTGGAGTAGAGGTTTCCGCTGGGGTCCACGGTTATCGTTATGCCGCCATGCTAGGTGACTCGCCCGGTCGCCCCTGTGTTGCCCCCCGCACTATCGCCAGCGGACGGCCTATATAGTCAGGGGCATGGGGATTTGGGAGCGGTTGAAGAATGCAGTCGTCGGCGTGGACACCACGAGCGGAACCTCTCCAGACAGGCAGCTATCCCCCCGCCAGCAGAGCCGCCCCGCCCTGCTGCACCTGCCCCTCCCGCTCCGGTGGAGCCACGGGCCGCGGAACCATTCCGGCAATCCGAGGCCACGAGAAGGTTTTATGAAGCGGAGAAGGCACGTGCGCGGGCGGCGGGTCAAACCGTTAAGGGATACCGGGCGGGCTACATCTCAGCGGAAGAGGCCAAGACTCTTCTGGTGGCCGGACCGGATGGACTACCTCCGCTGAGACTGGTGTCCTCCAGTAACGGCCTGGACTTCGCCCTTCCGGATGGCAAGCTCGTGGACTACAACACCCTGGCGTTGCGGCATTTCAGCATCTTTGCATTCCGCATGGTCGGCATGGGCTTTTATGAGGACCCGGAGAAACCGTTCAAGTTCCGGGTCGGCCAGAAAATTACCGCAATGCGCGAGCCGGACAATGAGCACGACGCCAACGCCGTGGCGATCGTCGTTGGCCGTCCAGGAAAGAAAGCCGGTTACGTGAATAAGCAGCGCGCCAAGTGGGTGGCTGAATTGTTGGACGGCGGGGAGGAACTCACTGGCCTTGTCATCCAGGCCAAAGCCTCATCCCCGCGCGTAGTACTGACTACACCCGGCATGATGGAGTACCTGCGCCGCTGAAGTTGAAGCCCCGCCGGTGGCGGCGTCCCGGCGAGGGGGTGCCGGGACGCCGTCAGGGGCGGCGCTGGATGATTCCTAGCCCCCCATGCCATAGGGGCTCATCGCCCATCCTTCCCGCTCGTCGTGATGGACCAGCAGTTGGCGGGTGAGGTCGACGCCTGTTCCCGCCCGGCTAGGCCGTCAGGTTGATTTCCACGCCGGCTTGGCCACGTCCAACTTCTCGGCCGTGTCGCCTCATTCTCTTTAACAGCCTCACGCGCTTCTTACCAACAAAAGCTCTAAGTAGGCACAGGACCCAGCACCACCAATCCTTGGTTAGCGGGTTCTCGCTCTCCGGCCCAAGTGAGCGCACTACGGCGGGGCCTGCCGACGTCGTATGCTCCCCTTCAGGCTAAATCAGGGAAAGGAGGCATATTCCTTAGTCCCGTGGTGCTGGCGTAGCTCCATATGGCATGGTCGAGCGTCGTTTCGTCCACGTCCAGTTTCTGAGCGGCTTCCTTAACCAGCCCGCCGGCACCTTCGAACGAAACTCGCCGCCCGGTCGCTCGCCCGACGAATTCTGTAATCCACGAGTCTGCCTTTACTCCGTCGTGGCTTAGGAGCATGGTGAGGTACTCCCATGTCACCGGACCTAGGCCCTTAACGTCGGTGTAGAGCTGCTGGTGATCATCGTCATCGGGCTTCAAATGTCCAGGCTCAGTAATCCCAGCGGACCTGAAGTTCTTAGCGGCCTCCACGATGGCAAAGGCCTTGGTCTTTCCTGCATGCACCTTCTGGCGATTCAATATCTTCTCCAGGGCGACTGGGTCCTGTGTCGCCAGGTAGCGCATCCTTTCCGAAGGTGCCACATGCTCCGAGTGTCTCTGGTAACGCAATACTGCACCACGCGCACCAGTCCATGTTCCGTCTCTGCGTTCTCGGCCGTATCGAAATCGGATGGACATGACGGCATCCACCAATGCGAGATCCAGGCGATCAGGGTAGCCGCCGGGCCACTTCTTCCACGGCGGGGGGATCGCGGAAATCGCGATGAGAAGCAGATCCAGGTCATTTGGGGGCGTCGTCACAGGTAGCTCTTTACGCTCGCCCGCAGCGCTTCAGTGTGTTCGTAGATCTCCTCGAGCGAGCTAATGGGAACTCGAGTCTCTTCCTTGTTGTCGTCAAAAATCCCGATGTACTTCTGCGTGCGGTTGAAGTGGAGACGAGCAATGGGCTTGCGGTTGTTGTCGTCCAGCAGTACTGCGAAGTACGACTTGGCATCCCTTTGCACTACGCGGGCTGGCTTCACCTCGCTGCAGACGATGGCCCGCACAATTTGGTAACCCTCGATCTCCTCCAGCGTCGTCTCGAGCCCATCAGCTTCGGCTAGGTCTGCTTCGGCTACTGGAGCGCTGGTGACGCTAGCCGCCACTGTAGCTTCCTCATTCTGCGGGAAGCCCGGGTTGCCGAGGGCCTTCTTCAGGCGCTCGTTCACCTGGTCATTCAAGAACTGTTTCGAGGCCTTCGTAACCAGGGCTGTGAACTGTTCCCGCACCTTCTGGGTGTACGGGCCGGAGTACACGCGTCCAGTCAGGAACTTGACCCACTCGTCTTCTGGTTCCTTGAACTGCGCAGCCAGGGTCCGCTTCAGCTCGCCGATGTACTTCAGCTCGCCGGCTGCGCTGATGATCGAATCAAGATCAAACACATCCTTGGACAGCTTTTGCAGTTCGGGGATAAGCATTTGATCGATGTCATTCAAATCGAGCACGAGGAACGGCTTCGCGTCCATACGGTTTGGAGCATCAAGGTCCGTAAAGAATTGATAGACCTCCCCGTTGGTAAGGATCGCAATCCGAGCGTTGGTCACGGCGAAGTACCGGAAAAGCTGCGACGCGTGCTCGATTTTGACGGGTTCGCTGGACTTCTTGCACTCGATCAGGATCTGGACTTCGCCGTCCTTGACGATCGCATAGTCGATCTTCTCGCCCTTTTTGAGCCCCACGTCTGCGATGAATTCCGGAACGACTTCCATGGGATTGAAGACGTCGTAGCCAAGAATCGTCGAAATGAACGGCATTACGAACGCGTTCTTCGTCGCCTCTTCTGTCTGGATAACACCGCGCTGCTGGCGCACCTTTGCTGCCAACGCTGAAAGCTTCTCTGCGAACTCCATTTGTCCCCCTACAAGTTCGTCAATGCCGCACAACGAAGTGCAGCAAAGATCCAAGCTGATGAAGCAACAAACTACATGTGATTGTCCTGAATGACACTCATCTGCTTGCAGCTATGACTCCATGTCGAAAAGGCATGAAGCATTAAACGAAAGCGGACGACGGCGGGGAGGTCCCTCCGTCGTCCCTCCTGTCTGTGCCGTCAGACGAGCTTTGCCAGCTCTGCGAGCAGGTCCTTGGCCCGCCTGTCCTGGTTCTCGGCGAGCATCTCATTGGTCAAGAAGGAGAAGCCGACGTTCTTGCCTGGCCAGGCTCCGTGCAGCCCGCCGCCGGCGCCTGAGTGGCCAAAGGCGGGAGTGACGGGGCCGTAGGTTCCGATAGGGTCGGCGAGTTCGTAGCCGAGGCCGAAGCGCAGGGGCCTGTCATTGATGGCGTCCACCCCCTCGGACCAAGTGGTCGTGGCGTCGGCGAGCGCCGCTGGGCTGACCACGCCGCCGGCCGGGTCGGCCAAACGTGAGTACAGGTTGGCCATGGCGTCGGCCGTCCCGATGCCCCCTCCGGCCGAGAACTCACCGCGGCGCATGCCAACACTGTTGAACGGGTCCTTCTCCGGGTCCATCAGATTCCGATACATGCGCTCGACCACCTCGCGCCGCTCCGGATCCTGCAGGAAGGTGCTGACCGCGTAGCTGTCGGACCGGAAGACCGTAGCCACGCGGGGATCGAGCTCTTCAGGCAGGCCCAGATGGATCTCCAGGCCGAGGGGTTCGCGGATGAGTTCTGCGATCAGCTGGCCGACCCGCTTGCCCGTGGAGCGGCGGAAGACCTCGGTCATCAGGTACCCGTAGGTGGATGCATGATATGCCACCTTGCTGCCCGGTCCCCATAGCGGGGTCTGGGCGGCGAGGGCCCGGGCGTTCGCCGCGTTGTCCAGCTGCGGGTCGGCCCCCTCCGGTTCCGGGTCCACATAGGGCAGCCCGACTGTATGGCTGAGCAGTTGGGCGACGGTGACGGCTTCCTTGCCGCCAGCGCCGAACTCCGGCCAGTACTCGGTCACGGGCTTCCGGACATCGAGCAGGCCGCGATCCACCAGCATCGCCGCCAGAGTGGCCACCACGCCCTTGGTGCCTGAGAACATGACAGCCATGGTCTTCGGGCTCCAGGCTTCTTCCACCTCCGCGGACGGGTCTGGCCGCCTTGTTGTGCTGCCGCCGTAGAAACGGACCAATGGTTCGCCGGCGCGGTAAACGCAGAAGGCCATACCGCCCTGGGCCGCCGCCAGATGTCGGCCGAAGACTTCCCCCAGGCCGTCGAACGCCCGCTGGGTCAGGCCGCCGTCGTTATAGTTTTCAAAACTCGGATCCACGATTCTCCTTCTCAATCAATGGCGTGGGTCTAAAACTTGGGGACGTTGGCCAGCAGTTCCCGCGTGTATTCGTGCCGCGGACGTTCCAGCACTTCTTCGGTGCTCCCGGACTCCACGATCCGCCCCTGCTGCAGGATGGCCATGCGCTGCGAAATGTGCCGGGCGAGGGCGATGTTGTGCGTGACAAAGAGCATCGACATCTGGGTCTCGTGCTGCAGGGTGCGGAGCAAGTCGATGATGGACGCCTGCACGGAAACGTCCAGCGCGGACGTGACCTCGTCGCAGACCAACAGCGACGGGGCGTTGACCAAGGCGCGGGCAATGGCGGCGCGCTGGCGCTCGCCGCCGCTGAGATCGCCGGGGCGGCGGTCCAAATAGCTGCTGCCGAGCCTGACCTGGTCCAATGCTTTGAGCACCCGGCGGCGCCGTTCCTTGCGGCCCATCCGGCCGGACATTTGCAGCGGGACCTCCACGGACTCGCAGATGGTCCGGCGCGGGTTCAGCGAAGAGAACGGGCTCTGGAAGACGTACTGGATGTGCTGGCGCTGCTCGGCGGTGCGGGCGCGGGTGCCCGGTGCCAGAGCATCCCCGGTGAGCCGCACCTCGCCTGCATAGTCGTCGTTGAGGCCGGCTATGCAGCGGGAAAGCGTCGTCTTGCCGGAGCCCGATTCGCCGAGAAGCATCATGGATTCGCCCGGCGCCAAGGTGAAGCTGATGCCATCCAGGATCTGGTTGCTGCCGTAAGCCAGCCGCAGGTCGGAGACTTCCAATAGCATCGCCGCTTCGCGAGGCCCGGGCGAGTCCGCGGATGCCGCCGCCCGGAAACGTACGGTGCCGCCGAGGACGTTGGGTCCGGCGCCCGCGGGGTAGTCCTGCTCCGGTGAGCCATACGCGGGTTCCGCGGTGTCGACCACCGGTTGTTCCCCGGTAATGGCCGACGTCCGGCCAACCCGGCGCTTCCCTGCCAAGTCCGGCACGGAGTCGAGCAGCTTCCGCGTGTACTCGTGCTGCGGCTGGTAGAGGACCTGTTCGGTGCGCCCCTGTTCCACCACCTGGCCGGAGAGCATGACTGCTACCTCATCGGCGATTTTAGCTACCACGGCCAAATCGTGCGTGATGTAGAGCCCGGCGACGTGGTGCAGCTCGGTCAGCTGGTCGATGGTCTGCAGCACCAATGCCTGCGTGGTCACGTCTAGGCCGGTGGTGGGCTCGTCCATCACAATGATGCTGGGCCGGCAGACGAAGGCCATCGCAATGCCGACTCGCTGCTGCTGCCCGCCGGAGAGCTGATGCGGGTAGCGGCGCTGATAAGCAGGGCTGTTGTCCAGCCCCACCTCCGCCAACACCTCGGCCGTTCGCGCCCGGCGTTCCGCGTCCGAACTCCCGTAGCCTTGCACCTGCAGTACCTCAAGGATCTGGTCCCCGATCCGAATTGCCGGGTTCAACGACAACGCAGGATCCTGCGGGACGTAGGAAATAGTTCCGCCGCGCAGCTTCCGGCGTTCCGGTTCAGGCAGGTCCAGCATGTTTGACGACGAACCGGTTCCGCTCATCCGAATCTCGCCGCCCGTATGCTTCAATCCGGCCCTGAAATGTCCCAGGCACGCCAGCCCTGCAGTGGTCTTGCCGGAGCCAGACTCGCCCACGAGTGCCAGGATACGGCCCGGCTGCAGTTCGAAGGAGACGTCTTTTAGGATCTCCTGGCCCGCGGTCGTTGCGATCCGTAGGGCGGAGACGCTGAGGACGGCTGTCCTGATGGGGTCCTCTAGGGAAGTGCTCATTTGGTTGCTCCCACGTTCGAGTTCGCCGCCGCACGGGCCAGCGAATCGGTAATCAGGTTGATGCCGACGGTCAGTACGGCAATGGCGAGGACCGGCAGGATGACACCCCAGGGCTGGACCACCAGTGCGATCCGGTTCTCGTTGATCATCAGACCCCAGTCTGCGGTCGGCGGCTGCATGCCCAGGCCCAGGAAGGACAGGGATGCAACTGCGCCAATCGAGTAGGTCATCCGCAAGCCCAGTTCCACCATGAGCGGGCCTGTGATGTTTGGCAGGACGTCCTGCACGAGGATCTTCCAGCGCGGCACGGCGTACATCTCGGCGGCGCGGATGAAGTCCTCAGTAATGACGTCAACGGTGGCAGAGCGCGTCACCCGGGCGATCCGAGGCGCGTGCGTAATACCGATGACGGCCACCAGCACCCAGCCCTCCGGGCCCAGGACGGTGATGGCCAGCAGCGCAAATACCAGCGACGGCAACGCCAGCAGGACATCGTTGCTGCGCATGATCAGGCTGTCCACCCGGCCGCCCTGATACGCCGCCGTCATCCCGGCCAGCACGCCGAGCGCCATGCCCAGCAGCGTCGCCAGCGCTGAGTAGGTCAGCAGGCGCAGCCCGCCGTCGAGGAAGCGGCTGAGGACGTCGCGCCCGAGGTTGTCGGTGCCGAACAGCCCGTCCGGCCGGAAAGGCCGCCCGGTGAACTCGGTGCTGGTGAAACCTGTGATCAGCGGCAGCAGCAGGGGGCCTGCCAAGGCAAAAAGTACGACGGCGGCGGTCAGCCCGATCCCAATCTTCGCCTGGCGCTGTGCCACCAGCCGGCGGATCAGCCCGGGTGGCGCCTTGGTCTCTGTAATGATGATCTGGGGCGAATCAACTGCGGTCATCAGGCACCCCCGGTGCGTAGCTTCGGATTGGTCAGAATGCCGACGACGTCGGCCAGCAGGTTCACGACGATGTATACCGCGGCGATGAGGACGGCGAGCACTTGGACCACCTGCACGTCGCGGTTGGTGACCGCGTCAACGAGGGCCTGGCCGATGCCCGGATAACGGAAGAGGAATTCGACGACGACCACGCCGCCGGCCATCCATGCCAGCTGGATGGCAACCACCTGGGCGACGGGGGAGAGCGCGTGCGGCAGGGCGTGCTTGAAGATGACCTGCCGTTCGGGGACTCCCTTGAGCCGGGCCATCTCCACGTAGCCGGATTCCAGGACCTCCAGCATCGTGGCCCTCATCATCCGGATGATGTAGGGGGTCACCACGAGGATCAGGGTCAGCGTCGGCAGGATGAGCTGCGTCGGGTAGTTCCACACGGCTTCACCGGGCGGGGCCATTGTGACCGATGGCAGGATGGTGAACACCGTCGTCGAAAATATTGTGACCAGCGCGATGCCGATGACGAATTCCGGCAGCGCGGCGAGCACCAGGCTGGTGCCGGTGGCGATGTGGTCGCCTGCCCGGCCGCGGCGGAGCGCGCTGTAAGTTCCCACCAGTAGACCGATGGGGATGCTGATGGCACCGGCCGCCACGAGCAGGACCAGCGAGGCAGCGATCCGCTCCCCCAGAAGCGCGCTGACCGGGCCGCCCGAGGCCGCGGAGACACCGAAGTCCCCGACGAAGAGACCGCCTAGCCACCCCAGGTAGCGCTGCCAGACGGGGTCGTTGAGGTTCATCTGTTCGCGCAGCGCGGCCAGCCGTTCCGGCGTGGCTTGCTGACCCAGAATGGCCTGTGCCGGATCGCCCGGCAGCAGCAGCGTCGCGACGAAGACCATCACGGAGACGGCCAGCAGGATCAGGACGCTCGTGGCGAGCCTGCGCAGGATGATGGGCATCATGCTGCGACCCCTAACCAGGCGCGGCGGAATTCGAAACCTGACAGGGCGAGCCCCGTGCGGCTGGGAACAAGACCTGCCACGTAGTGCTGGTATGCGTCTGCCTGGTTCGCGTGGCCCCAGATGATGTACCCGCCTTCGTTGTATTCGATCTCCATGGCCTGGGCGATCAGGGCGTTGCGTTCGTCGTCGTCGACGGTGGCTTTGGCCTTTTCGATCACGTCTTTGAACTGAGGGTGGTCCCAGTGCGTTTCATTGAAAGGCGACGTCGGGAGGGTGCTCGCGTTGACCTGCGGCAGGTAGTTGCGGGTGTAGTAGAAGTCCTGGGCAAAGTCCCACTTCAGGTAGCTGTCGCCGAAGAACGTGGTGGTGTCCACCTGGCGGATCTTGACGGTGATGCCCGCTGCGGCGGCCTGCTGGGCGAAGACCTGCGCCGCTTCCACTGCGCCGGACTGGATGGGTGCCGTCACGAGCTCCACTGTGAGCCCATCCGGATGGCCAGCCTCGGCCAGCAGCTCCTTCGCACGCGCGATGTCCTGCTTGCGTTGGGGAAGATGGGAGGGATAGCCCGGGTCGAACGGAGAGTACATGTCGTTGCCGAGGCTACCGTTGCCACTGAGCACCTGTTCGATCATCTGCTCCCTGTCCACGACCAGCCGGAAAGCCTCGCGGACGCGGTTGTCGTCGAAGGGCGCGCGGTCCACGCGCATCGTGAACGGCATCCAGGCACCGGTTTCCGCGGACAGGATGCTAATCCGCGGGTCGGCGTCGATGACCTCCAGTAGCGTCAGGGGGATTTGGCCGATCGCATCGACCTGGGTGGAGAGCAGGGCGTTGATCAGGGCGTCGTCGTCGCTGAAGTTCAGTATCTCGAGCTCATCCAGATAGGGTTCTCCGTTCCGCCAATAGTGATCGTTCCGGACAAAGACGCTGTTGCGTCCCGGTGCGAATGACTTGAGTTTGAACGGCCCTGTGCCGATAGGCGCGGCCCGGTCGAAGTCTTCGGGCACGATACCCAGCGAGTATTGACCGAGCGAGTCGTCAAAGGTGGCCGTCGGGGTGTTAAGCCGAAACTCGACCCGGTGGTCGTTGATGACGGCGACCTCGTCCAGGATCACAAGGCTCGCGGCCCCGCTCTTCGGATCGTCCGGATTAGTGATGCGTTTGAATGTCGCGGCTACATCCCTGCCGGTGACCGGGCGCCCGTCGTGGAACCGGATATCGTCGCGGAGATCGACTGTCCAGGTCAGGGCGTCGGCCGACGGCGTCACTTTGGCCGCCAGCAGCGGCTTTAGTTCGTAGTTTTCGTCCCGGTAAAGCAGGGACTCGTAGAGATTGACCACCCGCGCGATGTCGGTGGTGCTGACCGGTGCGTGGGCGTCCAGGCTGTCGGCGGAACCACCGCCGGCCAGGCCCACGCGCAGCCGGCCGCCGCGCTGAGCCGGACCATTCGGGGCTGACAGCACTGCGGCTTGGCCTCCGCCGCAGGCGGACAGGAATCCGCCCAGCCCGAGGGCCATTCCGAGCCCGAGCACGCGACGCCGGGTCGGCGGAAGTGCCGGTTTCTCGCGCAGTTGCCCGCGAAGAACAGAAGATTTTTCCACTGGTCCTTCTTTCTGAAAGGGGACGGCTAGGAACTGACTTTCCTGCCGGTCCATTCCGGTGCCGGCTCGCTCGGGGCAGGCAGGAATCCGGTGATGGTGTCCATAACGGAGGGTGCGAAATTGGTGCTACGTCCGGAGTGCTGGTTCACATGGAGTG
Organism: Pseudarthrobacter sp. CC12; assembly: GCF_039907755.1. Taxonomy (NCBI): domain Bacteria; kingdom Bacillati; phylum Actinomycetota; class Actinomycetes; order Micrococcales; family Micrococcaceae; genus Pseudarthrobacter; species Pseudarthrobacter sp. CC12. The sequence goes on from NZ_JARDJH010000030.1 coordinate 49,866, forward strand.
CCAGCAGTTCCTCGGTGGAGATCAGCGTTTCCCCGGAACGCATCTCATGGGCAAGGTGCAGCTTTTTCGGGCCGGCGCCGACGATGCGGGAGATTACGCTGAGCTCGGCGTCCAGACCGGTCTCGGCCAGGTAGCGGATGTGTGCTTCAACGGTGTAGAGCGAGTGGCCCGTGGAGCGGCGGTACTCGTCATCGAGCCCAAGCTGCTCCATCACCAGGTCTGTGGCGTAGCCGAACACCAGGACGTAGAAGGCCTCAGACATGTGGCCGTTGTAGTCAATCCACTCCGGTTGCACCCGGCACGAGTACTCCCGCAAGGTGCCGGGTGCAAGGGCACTCATGCGCCGGCGGCTTTGACCTCGGCGATGGCGTTGCGGATCGCGATGATCGCCTCGTCGCGCTCGGCCACCAGTTCGACAACGGACCGTCCCGCAGCCTCCTCGTCGCAGCCGGCGATGACCGCGTTGCGCAGTTCAGGCGTGAGCTCGGGAGCTACGAGCCGGGTCCACGGGGACAGCAAGGACGGACCAAAGTGGTCAAGCATGTGCGCCATCCCGCCTTCTCCGCCAGCCAAATGGAACGTCAGCATCGGACCCTGCAGCGGCCACCGCAGGCCCGGCCCGTCGGTGATGGCCAGGTCGATCTGCTCCACCGTGGCCTCGCCATTGTCCACCATGTGCAGAGCCTCGCGCCACAGCGCCTCCTGCAGACGGTTGGCGATGAACCCCGGAACCTCTCGGTCCATGGTGATCACAGATTTGCCGATCAACTCGTACCAGGCTGAGGCCCATTTGACCGCGACTGCCGAGGTCTGCTCGCCGCCAACCACTTCGACCAGCGGGATGAGGTACGGGGGGTTGAATGGATGGCCCACTACCAGGCGGGACGGATTCTTAGCTTCAGTGGCCATTTCCGTCATCCCGTACCCGGAGGTGGAGGAGGCAATCACGACGTCGGGCGCCGTCACCGCGTCGATCTGGGCGAGCAACGATTGCTTGAGTTCCAGGACCTCCGGCGCGCTCTCCTGCACGAAGCCGACTCCGGCGACCGCCTCGGCGAGGTCGGTGTGGACGGTGATGTTGTCCTTCGACGCGTTGGGCGCCAGCCCGAGCTTGGTCAGGGCGGGCCACGCGGCGTCGATCAGTCTGCGGAGCTTCGGACCGGCGTCCGGTGCAGGATCCCAGGCCTTGACGCGGTAGCCGCGGGCCAGGAAATACGCGGCCCAGCCCCCGCCGATGGTGCCGATGCCCACGCAGGCGACCGTGTCGACGTCGTTCATTTCCAGGGGAGTGAAGTCTTCGGTCATGATCAGGCCTTTTTCTCGAGCCGGAGGATTTCGCGCGCCTCGTCCGGAGTGGCAACAGAGGATCCGAGATCGTGCACAATCTGGATGGCGCGCTCGGTGAGCTGGGCGTTGGTCGCTTTGACGCCTTTACTGAGGTAGAGGTTGTCCTCCAGGCCCACCCGAACGTGCCCGCCGAGCAGGACCGACTGGGCCACCCACGGAAGCTGGTCGCGGCCGATCGCGAAGGACGTCCACTGCGCACCCTGCGGCAGCATGTTCACCATGGCCTGCAGCAAGCCGGCGTTCACCGGAGCACCGTAAGGGATGCCCATGCAAAGCTGGTAGAGCGGCGGGGGAGCGATGAGTCCCTCCTCGACCATGATGTTGGCGAACCAGAGGTTGCCGGTGTCAAAAATCTCCATCTCCGGCTTGACCCCGAGCTCCTTGATCCGCTCGGCACCCTCGCGCAGCATGTCCGGGGTGCTGATGTAGACCTGGCTGCCCTCGCCGAAGTTCAGTGAGCCGCAGTCGATGGTGCAGATTTCCGGGCGCAGTTCCTCCACGTGGGCCAACCGCTCCAGAGCGCTGACCAGATCAGTGCCCGGCAGCTGCTTGGTCGGCTCGCCCGGATCCAGGATGAGGTCGCCGCCCATGCCGGCTGTCAGGTTGATGACGGGATCAACGTCGCTCTCGCGAACCAGCCGCACCACCTCGCGGTACAGCGCCACATCGCGCGACCCCTGGCCTGTTTCGACGTCCCGTACATGGATATGGACCACGGACGCGCCGGCCCGTGCCGCAGCGATCGCGTTGTTCGCGATCTGCTCCGGTGTAACGGGCACGTGCTCGCTCCTGCCGGTAGTGTCCCCGGCGCCGGTGACGGCACAGGTGACGATGACCTTGCGGTTCATTCAGGACTCCCTTGTTCTATAACGATGTTGCGGTCGATGAAACTTTCGATATGGCGGTACATCTGATCCGAAGTCAGCATGCCGGTCAGGACCTTGATTCCCAGGCCGTCGATCAGGCAAGTGAGTTCCATGGCAAGTTCGTCGGAAGGGACCACCACGAATGCGCCAGCCTCCTGGCCCTGCACGAGGGCGTCCTCCACAGTTTTGAACCAGCGCCGGTAGCCCTGCGCGTGGTTCTCCTTGCCGGAACTGTCGACGGCGACGTCCGCCCAGGTCTGCAGCCAGATGGAGAACTCTGCGCTGCCGCGCTCGCCGGCGGGAAGCTGTAGCTCGATCAAGCGCTTGAGCCGGCGGACAGGATCGGTAATCGAATGTAACTCGGCGATCTGCCGGTCGAAGGCCAGCTTGATTGAATAGCGCAGGGCCTCCGCGAATATCTCGCGCTTGCCTGAGAAGTAGTAGTGGATTGCTGCCGTGCTCAAATTGCAGGCATAAGCGATATCGGCGATGCGGACCGCGGAAAAGCCGCGGCGTGCGAACAACCACCACGCCGCCTCAATAATGGAACGCCGCTTCTGGGCATGCTCGTTGTTTTCCGGGTGCCGAGTGGGAAGTGCCATCGGCGGCGGCGGAACTGACGGCCCGTGCGCCTCATCCGAACCCGACAATAGCCAGTTCACCGTGACGCCGGTGATGTCCGCCAAGCTAGTTAACTCCTCGGGGTGGAAACGCCGGGTGCCGTTCAGCGCCTTGGACAGCTTCGTCTCATCCAGCCCCATATGATGCGCGATCTCCCGCTGGGCCATCCCCGAGTTCCGAATCGAAGTCCGGACCCGCTCTGTGACCCCCGTCTCATTTCCTGCCATGCTCTGAAGTTAGTCGTTGTTTGCGATTCTGGCAAGGGTTTGCTGATGAAAGATTAGAAGTTTGCGATTCATGTGTGTCTGCTTGGCCTTACTTCTTGGGCTGCCGTAAAACCTCGGGGTGGCGTCGGCGGAGCGGGTGTTCTTGTGTGTGTCCTCCGCCTGTTCAGCTGTGCGGCACAGTTCATCTGCCGGTCAGGGGCAGTTCGATTTGAGTCCACGGGGTTTCGAGAGCGTAGGTGGAGAAACCTGCACAGGCCGGTTTGGAAACAGAAAGAGGCTATTCATGCGCCGTAAAGAACGCGGGCTAGGCATCGTCACGGGGTTGGCCGTTATAGCCACCCTGAGTGCGTTAATCGCACCGGCCGCGCAGGCCGCCCAGAGCACGTTCCAGGACAAGACTGATTCAGGCGTCCAGGTCATCGCCCACAGGGGTTCGAGCGGGGCAGCCCCGGAGAACACCATCGCCGCCGTGGAGCTCGCGCTGAAGCAGGGCACAGACGTGGTGGAGAACGACATCCAGCGAACCGCGGACGGCGCCCTGGTAGTCGTTCACGACCTCACGCTGGCCCGCACCACCGACGTCGAGCAGGTCTTCCCCGACCGGGCGCCGTGGAACGTCCGCGACTTCACCCTCGCCGAGATCAAGCAGCTCGACGCCGGCTCATGGTTCGCGCCCGAGTTCGCCGGCCAGCGGGTGCCGACCCTCGCAGAGTGGGCGCAGGCAGTGGGCCAACAGGCCGGCATGCTGCTGGAGGTCAAGTCGCCCGAGCTCTACCCGGGCATCGAGACCGATGTCGACAGGGAACTCCGGGCCCTTCCCGAATTCACTTACGCCCAGCGGCACGGCCGGGTGATGATGCAGTCCTTCAACCACGAGTGGCTGCGCGCATACGACGCGCTCGCGGTGGACGTACCGGTGGGCCTGCTCTTCGGCGGCGCGCCATCCGAGGCGCAGCTCGCCGATGCCGCCACCTGGGCGCAGGCCGCCAACCCGGCCCTCGGCAACATGACTCAGGGCACCGTGGAAATGATCCACCGTTACGGACTGAAGACGTACACCTGGACCGTGAACGGCGGCCAGGACATGCGCCGCGCCATCAACTGGGGCGTCGACGGGGTCATCACCAACTACCCCCAGGTGCTGCGCGACATCCTTTAGGGGACAGCTGACGCACTGCCATTGGACGCGGGCAGCTTCCCATTTTGGTGGCTGCCCAACTGCGCCTTCGGTGTTCCTGCAACGCAGAAACACCGAAGGGCGCAGGCCTCGTTTTGCGCTTGATATTGAGTCTGTGCCTCGCCCTGCCCGTTCGCAGGAGGTGCTGGACGCCGTGAACTACCGGGTCGTTGCCCATGTCTGGGCGCCTGACCTGGGAAGCACGCTATACCTGACCGCCTCACCCAACGCCCGGGACACTTCATGCCGGCGTCGCTTCTCACCTCCCAGCTGGAAACCTGGAGGAGCTGCAGACCGACGAATCCGGCCTGATGATCGAGTCAACAGGGGGCATCGATCCAACGGTCGAACGCATCCGACGACTGCTGGAGCAATCAGCAGCGGACTGAGTCTCCCCATGCTGGAAGGTGCGACGACGGAGGTGAGGTGGGTGCCGCCGTCGAACCTTCCGCTGGGGCCGCTTACTCCGGGACCGTCAGCCTGCAGCCGACGGGGTGGGGGAGTCCTGCCGCTGGTGCGCGACCCGCTGGATGAACTCGACCGTCTCGCGCTCCGTTTCAGCACGGGTGGTGGGTTCGTTGTGCACTTCGTGGCGGACGCCGGGGAACACGCGGGTGCGGACGTCCTCGTGGCCGGAATCAGCAAGACGGTTTGCCACGTGGTAGGCGCCTTCGCCGTAGTTGGTCGCTGGGTCCTGGTCGCCGGCAAGGATCAGCACGGCAAGGTCCGCGGGGAGCTGTTTGTACCAGTCATCGGAGTTGACCTGATCGTAGAGGTCAACGAAGCCCTGCAGGAACCGCGCGCTCAGCCGTGCGCCGAAGTTGTTGAAGGGGTCCCTCCCGTGGTCGGCAACGACGTCGGCGTCCAGCGCCACCCAGGCTGTGGGGCCGGCATCTTCGCCTAAGCGGCCCAGGAAACCGTCGAACAACTGGCCCACCAATTCCTCAGGTGCCGCCTCCGCTGCCCTCTCGCCGGAGGCAAGCCGTGCCAGTTCCGGCCGGTCGACCATTTTCTCGATGCCCCGCATCTGGGCGGCGATGCCGCAGAGGATAAGGCCCGAAAGCTGTGCGCCTGGATTGACGGCCATGCCGCGGGCGATCATGGATCCCCAGCTGTGGCCGAACACCACGTACGGAAGCTGGGGGAGTGCCTCCCTGGCCTTGGCCTGGAGGGTGACCTCATCCGCAACCACCACGCTGGCGGCCTCCTCGCCGGCGTCGCCCCAGATGCCCTGCTGCATCGCCGTGCGCCCGTGCCCGGAGTGGTCACCGGCCACCACGATGAACCCGGCGTCCACCAGCGTGGAAATGAGGTGGAGGTAGCGGCGGGAGTGCTCGCCGAGCCCGTGGATCAGCTGCACAATCGCCTTGGGCTCACCGATCGGCTCGTAGACCCACGCCTGGATGGTGTCTCGGCCGTTGGCGGACGTGAACTCGATTTCCTGCAATGACATGTATTCCTCCCGTGCCGGCGCCGTCACCGGCTCTTGGCGAGCCTAACCACAATGCCGTCACAGTCGTCAATGATTGCTGGTTCATCCGGGGAACCCGGCGGCGGGCCATGAGTCAACGCTCCAGATCATCGAGCTGGGGGCAGCACGAAATCAGCTGTCTGGTCCGGTTCGAATGGGTTCAACCTGCTGTCCAGCAGCGTGATCTTCCCGACAAGGACCAGGAGCCGGACTTTGACCTGGTCCAGCAGTCGCAGATCCGTGAGTTCCGCGAAGCGGCTGCGGCCTCGGGGCATGATGAGGCGCGGGTCTCGCCGGGCCTGGTGGTGATCCCTACGGACTCGGCGACTCCGGCCCGGCGGGAGAAGTACCAGCGGTATGTGGATGAACGCACTCCCCGTACCGCTGCTCCGCAGGGGCTGCGGGGCGTGATGTTCGCTGCTGATCTGATTGGCAGCAGCGAGGAGATCGCCGAGCAGCTGTACGCGCACGCAGGCTTCCAGGAAGTGGATGAGGTGGCGTTCGCCCTGCCCTTCAGCTTCGACCACGAGGACTACGTGCAGATCCTGACCGACATTGCGGGGGAAACTGGGGCCGGCACTGGGGTGGGCTCCCGCCGGAGGCGAGCAGCCGGCACCTTAGTATCTGGGGATCGTAGTGCGGGCTGCAGGTGGCGTCCGGGGCGATGCAGCTTGGTGATGTGCAGGCGTTCATCCAGTACTCGCGGCAGTTCACCATGCCGCTGGCGCAGCTGGGGTCCATGGCGAACGTGCTGCAGTCGGGGGTTGCCTCGGCGGAGCGGGTGTTCGAGCTGCTGGATGAATCTGAGGAGTCTGTGGAGCCTGCGCCTTCTGCCGGGCCGGTGTTTGGTCGGGGGCGGCTGGTGTTCGAGGATGTGTCGTTCTCGTATTCGCCGGACAAGCCGCTGATTTCTTCGTTGTCTTTGGTGGCGGAGCCGGGGCAGACGGTGGCGATTGTGGGGCCCACCGGGGCGGGTAAGACCACGCTGGTGAACCTGATGATGCGGTTCTACGAGCTGGATGCCGGGCGGATAACGCTCGACGGCGTGGACGTCACCTCGGTGCCCCGGCGCGAGCTGCGCTCGCGGCTGGGGATGGTGCTGCAGGATACGTGGCTGTTCGGCGGGACCATCCGGGACAACATTGCCTACGGCCGGCCTGGGGCTACCGAAGCCGAGATTCTGGAAGCCGCGCGTGCGACGTACGTGGACCGGTTCGTGCGGTCACTGCCTGACGGGTACGACACGGTGCTGGACGACGAGGGCGCCAACGTGTCCGCGGGGGAGAAGCAGCTGCTGACGATTGCGCGGGCGTTCCTGGCGCGGCCCTCTGTGCTGATCCTGGATGAGGCGACGTCTTCGGTGGACACCCGGACCGAGGTGCTGGTGCAGAAGGCGATGAGTGCACTGCGGTCCGACCGGACCTCCTTTGTCATCGCGCACCGCCTGTCCACGATCCGCGACGCCGACCTCATCCTGGTAATGGAGGCCGGCCAGATCGTGGAGCAGGGGACACACGCTTCACTGCTGGCTGCCGGCGGGGCTTACGCGCGGCTGTACGAGGCCCAGTTCGCAGCGCCGGTGGCGGAGGTTTAAGTGGCCTGCCGCTCAGGAATCCTCACGGCAGCAGCGCGAATCCGGACTCGTAGCGTGTCTTCCCGATTGCTGCCAATACGATCTGGAGAAAGCCCATTGCCTCAAGTTCCCTCGCACGCGAAAGAGGACCAGCGTCGACCGCCCGGAGTCCTGCCGCTTCGAGGAGGGCCGCGACTGCTATTTTCGCCTCTGCATCGTCTCCGGCGAACAGGACAGTCGTGCGCGTTGTGCCATTGGTGCCGGTGCTGAGCGTGTCGCCGAGATTGACGTTGAACGCTTTCACGACTGTAACGCCCACCGGGAGGGCCTTGGAAAGTTCAACCGCAGTCGAGGAGTCTGATGGGACCAGCAACTCATCGTACGTGGTGAAATCAATGGGGTTGCTGATGTCGATGACGACCTTGCCGCTGAGTCGATCCCGATAGTGCTCAAGTATGTTCGGGTACGCTTCATACGGAACTGCGAGGACGACGAGGTCACCTGTGAGTTCATCGCCGATAAGCCCATAATCCGCATCCGGACGCTCGGCGGACGAGCCAGCCCCCGCCCTGCGCCGGATGATTTGGATACTCGCTCCGGCTCGCGCTGATACTTCGGCAATTGCTGAGCCCATCTTGCCAGTGCCAATGATGCTGATCGATGTCATGCGAACTAGATCCTCCTGAATCGTTTGAGTGCTTTTTCGGCGGCTGCCACCGCGTCGAAGTCGAAGAGCACACTTCGGCGAAAATCGCGTCCTGCGCGCAAGTCAGCGTCACGCTTCTTGATGTCCTCAAATTCATTCTGCGCGTCGAATTGTGAGCCGCTTCTGCGAGAGCTGTTCTGCAGGATCGCCGTGCGTTGCATTCGAACGGCGGTGTAGCGCTTGAAGGCTTCGGCAATCTCATCGGCGTCTTCGGCCTCCCTGAGGAAGAAGGCAAGAGTAATGCTGTCCTCGATTGCCTGGTTCACTCCCTGGCCCGCGTGCGGCAGCATGGTGTGTGCTGCGTCCCCAAGCAACGTGACGCGCCCTCGCGACCAATTAGTGAGTGGCTCGTGGTCGTAGAGGCCCCACCAGAAGGTCTGGTCGATGAGCTGGATGAAGTGGCGAAGCTTCGGGTCCCATTTCTCACCCGCAAACTCGGCGGCGAGTTCGCTCACGTCCCCCGGGGCCGACCAGGTCTCCTTGAGCGGCCTGTCACTGGGTACGAACCCGACGTAGTTGAACAACTTGCGCTGCTGCAGCGGGTAGCACATGAAGTGCTTTCCCTCACCCATCCATACCTGGCTGATCATGGGCCAGTCGTCGGGAAGGAGGGCCGCGTCAAGTACTCCGCGAAACGCGATGAATCCGGAGTAGACGGGGTCGGGGGTTTGCATCAGAGAATCCCGCACCACCGAGTGGATGCCGTCCGCGCCCACCACTGCATCAAACTCATCGTGTACGCCGTTCTCGAATTCGAGGCGGACGCCTGTGTCTAGCGTCTGAATCGACGTCAGACGATGGCCGAGACGGATCGTGTCGGGCGCGACCTCTCGAGACAAAACGTCTACCAGGTCGGGCCTGTACATGCCGACATTTTGATACCGCTTTGCTGAATCTTCCCAAGCTGCTTCGGCTACAACGTTGCCCATGGCGTCCTGGTAGACGCCGTGGCCATCCGGAGTGGCGCCTGCGCGCTTGACCTGTTCAAGGACACCGAGTTTGTCGAGAACGCGCTGGCCATTCGGAGCGACAGTGACGCCTGCGCCCACGTCGCCCAGCCCTCTTGCCTGCTCGAACACCGTGACGTGGGCACCGGCGATCCGCGTGAGGGCAATCGCAGCGGTAAGCCCGCCCAGCCCTCCTCCAATAACCGCGACTCTGGTGGTGTGATTTACCATCGGTTCTCCTCGACTGCATTACGTAATCCTTGAATTTGCCGACCATAAGGGGCCACGACGGCATGGTGAATAGTTCCGTGGACGCCACGGTGGAAGGGGAACGGGGTCGCTACGGCTTCGCCGCAAGCTCCCTGTGGGCCACGTTGGGGGCGAACATCGTTGCGCCGCTGGCCTGCTCGGCCTCGTGGTCCGGGCCGAGCGGGATGCCGCGCCGGTCGCGCAGGCACAGCGTCGCCGCGGCCCCGACGAGGGTGGCCACGAGGATATACCAGGAGACCGCAGTCGTGGTGCCGGTGGCCTGCAGCAGTGCTTGGGCGATGGTGGGAGCGAACGCCCCGCCGAGGATTGACCCAATGGCGTAGGGGATGGCCACTCCAGAGAAACGAACGGATGCCGGGAAGATCTCGGCGTACCAGGCTGCCAGAGGCCCGTATGTGAGGCCGAGGCCGATCGAGAGCAGGACCAGGCCGGCGTAGAGGCCGGGTAGCGTCGCGGTGTTGACGAGCCAGAATAGCGGGAAGGCCATCAGTGCCTGTACGGCGAAGCCGATGAGGTGGGTGTTTCGCCGGCCGATCGAATCGGCGAGGCGCCCTGCAATGAGCGTCGCGAAGAACCACACCGCCGAGGCGACCGTGGACGCGATGAGCATCGCCGTGGTGTCTATCTTAAGCTTGCCGGTGGCGTAGCTCTGGAGGAAGCCGCCGGTGGTCATGTAGCCCACGGCGTTATTGCCCACGAACACTAGCGCGGCGAGGATCACAAGGTGCCAGTGCCGCTTGAAGAGGACCACAACCGGGGCCTTGGTCTGCTGGCCGCGCTCGGCGATCTCGGTGAACACGGGGCTCTCCTCAACGGAGCGGCGGACAAAGTAGCCGACGACGATGAGCACGATGCTCAGCAGGAACGGCACGCGCCAGCCCCACTCGAGGAAGGCCTGGCCGGGGGAGACGACACCGGTCATGAGGGCCATCAAGCCCGAAGCGAGAAGAAAGCCCAGCGGGACGCCGACCTGCGGCAAGGCGCCAGCGCGACCGCGGCGGTCGGCAGGAGCGTGCTCGACGACCATGAGGACTGCGCCGCCCCACTCGCCGCCGGCGGAGACGCCTTGGAGAATGCGGAGGAGGAGCAGGAGGATCGGCGCCGCGATGCCGATCTGGGCGAAGGTGGGCAGGACGCCGATGAGTGTCGTCGCTACACCCATGAGGATGAGCGTGATGACAAGCATGGCACGGCGGCCGATTCTATCGCCGTAGTGCCCCGCGAGGAACGCACCGAGCGGGCGGAAGAGGAAGGAGATGCCGACGGTAGCGAAGGAGAGCAAGAGCCCGATTTCCTCCCCGGCAGGCTTGAAGAAAAGCTGGCTGAACACGAGCCCAGCGCCCAGCGCGTAGATGAAGAAGTCGTACCACTCGATCGTGGTGCCGATGATCGTCGCGAACGCGACGCGACGTTGCGTGGCGGGATTGCTAACGGAATTGGAAGAGGTCATTGCTGTCCTTGTGAAGTGTGCGGACGATGCTGTTCCTCCATGGTGAGCGAACTCACATCTGCATGTAAATCACAGAGATTTGCAGATAAAGTTCTATTGTACTTAAGAAGCCCGATCTACGATGAGGTGGACATGGCCGATGTGAGCCTGCGGCAACTCGAGCTGTTCGCTGCCCTGCCGGACTTCACCACATCCAGTGCAGCGGCAGCCCATCTTCACATCTCAGAGTCGGCGCTGTCTCAGGCCATCACGGGGCTCGAGAGGACTGTGGGGGAGCAGCTTTGCGTGCGCCGCAAGGCGCGGGGCCTCGCGCTGACTCCCGCGGGCCAGCACTTCGCAATGCAGGCGCGCCGGATCCTGGCGGACACGCGGGAGCTCGTCCAGGGCGACCGCCGGGGAGAAGAGCTGCGGGGCAGTGTCAAGTTTGGCTGCTACGCGAGCTTCGCCGCGAGCGTGGTGCCGGAGCTCCTCGAAGGCTTCCCGCGGAGGCATCCCGGGGTGGACCTCGAGACCACGGTGGGCACCAACGAGGACCTGTTCCCCGCCCTGCAGTCGGGCCGCCTCGACGTAGCCATCACATACGAAAGGTTCCTGCCTGCCGGCTACCGTCACCGCAAGGTCTACGCGACCGAGCTTGAGGCCCACCTGCATCCGGACCACCCGCTCACGGCGGGCCGCACGGTGGATCTCGCTGATCTCGCCGGCGAGCCACTCATCCTCTACGACGTGAGCCCGAGCACCATCAATATAGTCGAGGCGTTCGCCGCGCGCGGGCTCGAGCCCAGGATCGCGGCCCGGGTCACCCAGATCATCCTCGTCGAGGCGCTCGTGGGCCGCGGCATGGGGTACGGCCTGCTCATGTCCCGGCCCAACGTGCTCCCCATGAGCGTCGAGGGGCGGCCTGTCGCCATCCGCCCATTCGACCCGCCCGTAACCCTCTCCAACGTCGTGGGGATCTGGCCCGAGGACATGACCCTCACGCGACGAGCCTCGGCCCTGCTCGACTATGCGGTCGAGAAGCTCGGCTGCTACGACCGCGCAGACGTAGTTCAGAGCGCATCTACCCACGACGACGCCGCCCCGCCTCATGCGGGCAGCGATGCTTTTCAGAAGTCGGCCTTCAGATCGAACGAGGGATCGGGAAACAAAACGACGGTTTCTGACCGGTTACCGGCAAGCTGGCAGATAGCGTGAGTTGGTACTCGTGTTCCGGGTTGTTGGTATTGCTGTTCCGGTGAGTTGGTACTGTCGTGG
>NZ_JARDJH010000031.1:0-60947 GCF_039907755.1 Pseudarthrobacter sp. CC12
CGAAGGGCCGGTACCAATTTCCCGGAACCCCAGTACCAACTACCCAGACCAGCAGTTCCAACAAAAGCTATCTGCCAATATTTGGCTTCCACTAGAGAAAAAGCTTGACTCTGAAAACCTCGAGTTGTTGTTTTGGCTCGATCTCGCTCAACGCGACGAACGGGCAAAACAGTCTGATACATACGTAGGACAGCAAAAGCGGCTCGAGAAACTCAAGACCATCGACGAGGTAGAGGCTGAGGTAGTTCGTATAGCCCGATTGGGCGACGTGCTCGCTACGATTCTCAACCCTGCGGAGGAGAGACATACCGAGATTCGCAGGCGCCTCACCAGAATCAAGGCGTGGGGTTCGACCACTGCGTATCCCGTGGTCATGCAGATCCTCGCCCGACGCGCCGCCGGCACCGCTGCCAATGACCAAGTGGTTCGCGCGTTGACTTATCTCGAGTCCTACTTCGTGCGGCGGATCATCATCGGACGCGCTACCGCCAACCTGAACCGGACACTGCTCCAAGCTGTTGGTGCGATCAGTGGTGCCGAGGACATCGACAAGGCACTACGCGACTACCTGTCCCAGGGTCGAAAATACTTTGCAACCGATCAGCAGGTCCGAGAGGCTGCCCGGGCTGTCGCCTTCTACTGGCAGGGCCGTGGGACACAGAAAAAGCTGATCCTGCAGTGGCTTGAAGAAGCCTACCGCCCGAAGGAGATCGTCGACCTTGACCCAAGGCACCTGACCATCGAGCATGTCTTGCCCCAGACTATGACTGAGCCCGTACGGGAAGCGTTCGCAGAGGGTTTCGACGCAGACGCAGACATTGATTACGAGCATGAGCGCGTCGTACACACCCTTGGCAACCTGACTCTCAGTGGGTACAATAGCGAGCTCAGCAACAAGCCGTTCCACGAGAAGCGGGAGTTGCTGGCTAAGAGCGGCGTTTCGATGAATCAAGCGATTGCCACGCACGCAACATGGGGTGCCAAGGAGATCAACGCGCGCAGCTCCGAATTGGCAGAGAAGATCATCGATTTATGGCCAGGCCCTGACGAAAGCATTATTGCTGTGGGCGAGGAGCCGTCAGCTCTGCGGAGCCAAATTGCTGCGGTCGTAGCGGAGATCCCGGCCGGCCGATGGAGCTCCTATGGGGATGTCGCCATCGTGGCGAACACCTGGCCACAACCACTGGCCGGAATACTTGCGAGCTATCCGATAGCGAACGCCTGGCGAGTCCTGCAAAGTGGCGGAACCATCTCGCCTGGTTTCCGCTGGCTCGAGCCCGGCCGCAATGATGACCCACGGGCGGTTCTCGAGGAGGAAGGAATTCGATTCGATGCTGAAGGACGCGCGGATCGCGACCAATTTATGGGTGCAGAGGAGCTTGCTAACGCGGCAGGTCTAGACGTCGACGAGAATGTGATTTCTGCACGACGCAATAGGGTGACCGGTCAGGCTCGCGCGGGAAACAACGTGGCGCTGAAGAACGCACAGCTGGACTTCTTCGAGCGAGTACGAAACTTCGGGCTCGCTAATGCAATCAACATCAGGACGTGGCGTAAACCATCACCACAAAACTGGTACGACGTGAGCCTGGGGGATTCCCGTGCTGTCATCTCGCTTTCGGTTAACTCGCAGAGCAAGCTCGTAACCGCGCAATTCTGGATCAATAACGACAAGGGTCTTTACGGGGAGTTACTTGCCCAGCGCACCGCTATCGAAGCCGCTCTAGGGTTTGAGGTGGAGTGGGACGACAAGCCCGACCGCAAGGCCTCCAAGCTTGTCAGCAGGCGGCCCGGTGATTTCCTTGATGAAGCACAGTCTCAGGAGCTTGTGGAATGGCTCGTGACGAGGGCCGACAAGTTTGCACAGGTATTGGCAAAGTACCTGCAAAACCGAGACCTGCAAGGGGTCGGGGAAGAGCAACTCGTCTTGGAGTGGGAACCGGACCTGGCGCAACAGTCCCCGGAAGGTTGATCATGAACTAGCAGGGCTCGTGCCCGTTGCTACTCCTTCCGCATCTTGTCTATTACTGCCGCTACCTTGCGGTAGGTCTCTTTGGCTTCAGGGCTTGTTGCTGCACGATAAATTCTCTTCCCGTCCACAAGCAGCTTCTCGGCCTTGGCCTGCATCTCCGGGTCCTTGGCGAGAACGTAAAGTCTGGTAGTGGCGGCTTTAGCCTTTTGTCCGACGTCCTTCATCGCGGCTGCGGCTTTGTCTGCTTGCCGGCCATGGTCTGCTCCATATCTGCGATGGCTGTTCTTATCAGGTAAACGTGCACAAAACCGATGAGCGCTCTGCGCACCGACACCTTAGGCGGGGACCGCAGGGAAAACTACGAGCGACCCGTCGCTGTTCCGCTCAATCTCAATTGCGACGTCGTCCCGGTGGTCATTTACCTGGAGACCGTCTCCCAAAGCACGAAGTCGATATGCGGCCTGCAGCAGCTGGTCTACCTCGCCGGGCGTAAATGCGGGAAGCCGGAAACCGCCGTCCCGCTTCACCTCGAGGGCAGACAGTCGAAGCAGAAGCTGGTTGATGCCCGACTCCAACTCGTCGGTGCTGCGTCCGTCGGCATGAAGCGCCCCGATGAAATTTTTGAACGAATTGCCTTTGTCCTGCTGGGCGTGTTCGACTGCTTGAAGCACAAGCACCCGGCGTTTAAGAGCGACGGCTAGCCGGGCAATTTCCAACTGCGCCCGGAAGGTGCCGCCTTCCTCGGTGATGCCGGGAAATGACTTCTTTAGTTCGCCAACTTCGACTGCGCCGCCGGGCAGGGCATCCAGTGCAGCTTCCCACTTCTTTAGCCGCCTACGGGTAGCCGCAATAGCGGTGTTGATACCATGCACGGAAGAATCTAGACCGAGCGAAAAACCGATCCGGCCCTGGTCAAGGAGGATCGAGGTCGCTTTGTCGATCGCTTCACGGCAACCGTCCAACTCGTTGCGCTCCTTATCGAGGTTGTCCTCGTGCAACTGCTCCAAGAGGACAGTGATTCGCTCAATCGCTTCCTGGCGCTGGTGCTCGGCATGTGCGCTGACGCTAACGGCTACGGCCATCAGCACAAGTGGCGCGGCTACCGTCAGGGCTCCAGCACTGGCAACCGCCACGCCGGCTGTAGCTGCCGCACCAGTTGCCGCACCGGCGGTGCCTGCAGCTGCGGCTCCGCTTGCGACAGGGACGAATGTAGCGGCACCCACGATTCCGGTCGAGTTCACGAGGGAACCATGAATAGCCCCTGCAACTCCTTTGGCGGCCATAGGACGAACGAGTCCTTGCCCGGCCTGGGCGGCAAGCTTGGCGGGCACCACCAACCGGTAAAGTACCTCTCCCGTTTCGGCCACGTTCACCTTGGGGGGAGCGGATTTTGCGGTTTGCGTTACGAGCTGCGCCAGTTGCTTTGCGAGCGGACTTGCAACGTCAAGCGGTAGGCCGCCCTTGCGGTCGCGGGTCTCCGGCATTGCATGCATCTCGAGCGTTGCGATGGGGGAATTCGCCAGGGTTGCCAGAACCGTTCTCAGCTCGGCCAGACGAGCCGGCGTTAGGCCTTCATTGCCCAGCACGTCAGAAACGCCCACTGCTTCTGTAGCGAGTGTCCATACCGGCACGAGTGTTTTGCAGTCAGTAGTCACTTTTTGTCCCCTCCTGAAAGTGAAGCCGCCCTGGACGGCGATAGCATCGGTGCCGAGGATCCGAGAACGTGGTCCTTGCTCAAATGTCATCGGTCGTTATCGTCCCACATTGAGAGCGGGTTTCCTGAAAGTGTCGCCACCGTCCTGATGGGTGAGTCCCACTACACTGAGGCTGAATAAGCCAGACAGCAATCTGGAAGGCAACCAAGAGGAACGGAACCTAGGCCGTTTCACGGCAAAAGGGGTCCAATGTCCAAAGCCAGATCATTCAAACCGGTCGCGGTCGTTGCATCTGCGGTAGCTTTGCTTCTCGCTGCGCTGCTCGTGGCAACCATGCTTGGATTCGGTCCGTTAGCGAGCAAGAGCGAGCGAAGCGTTCTTCTGAAGTCCGTTAGAAACGTAAGCCAATACCACGCGGCGGTCGGCGATTTTCAGCTCTTATTGGACGAGAGGGAAGACACTGGCGGACTGCCTGGTTTTATCGCAGGACGACGTACGCTCTTTGTGGCCGCTGGCACTGTCAATGCCTATGTCGACTTATCAGGTCTCACCAAAGAGGACCTCACGGTGTCTGCCGATGGCAAGTCGGTGACGCTGCGACTACCCGAGCCGCAGCTCGATAAGCCCAACATCGACCACGAACGGTCCTATGTCTACAGCCAGGACCGTGGCATCGCTGACCGGGTTGTAGATGCGTTCACGGCACCTCAGCAGGCAGAGCTCTATCTCCTCGCCGAATCGGATATGGCTAACGCTGCCGAGAAGTCTGAGCTGCGGCAGCGAGCGGGTGAAAATACCAAGAGCATGCTGACTGGTCTGTTCGGGTCGCTCGGGTACGAGGTCTCCTTTGAGAGGGATACAGCAGGCTAGATCAACGGCCGAGAGCGGGCGAAGCGAGGAACGATAAGTACCGCGCATCTCCGCGACCCGTCCGCCGTCCCAGCGCTTCCACTGCCTCGAAATCCCTAGCACCCATGTCCATGGACAACCACCGCATCAGCAGCCCGGCATCCCCATTGGCCCGCACGGCCGAACCAACAGCAAAATCCAGTTGGTCCCGCAGCAGCTGCACCGCCAGGACGCCGGACCGGCTGAGCAGCGGAGCGGTGTACGCCTCCAGCGCCTCGGCCACCCGCCCGGCGCGCAAGAGCCGCAGCACCCGCCCCGAATCCGAACAACCAACAAGCCCGGCGGCCAGCCGGTACGGGTTCGACTCCACCGCACCACCCAGCATGGACCGCACCCGGAACATCTCGGTCCGGATGGCTTGCGGCGTGCCCGCATCCCCGTGCAGCTCGTACGCCAGCTCCTCGGCGCTCCAGCCCTGCGACCTCGAATCCAGCAGCGCCAGGATCTCCGCCCGGCGCAGCGTCAGTGGCACCCGGCTGCCGTCGGCAAGCACCGCGGCAGGCTTGTCGCCCAGCAGTTCCAACGAAGCCACCGCAATATCTGGCCGCGGACTCGGCCGGGACGCACCCGCGGAAGACGAAGTATCCTGGGAGGCACCGCCGTCGGACGTTCCCAGCAGCGACTCCGCCACCCGGACCGCGCACCGCACCATCCGCAGCGTATCGGCGCTGATCGTGTCCAGCGGACCGGAGACGTCCAGCACGCCCAGCAACGCGCCCGTCAAAGGGTCTCTGATGGGGGCCGCCGTGCAGGCCCACTCGTGGTGGGTGCGGACCAGGTGCTCGGCGGAGAACAGCTGCACCGGACCGCCGGTGACTAGCGCCTCGCTGATGGCGTTAGTGCCGATCCCCGCCTCGGACCAGTCCGCCCCTTCGGAGAACTCCAGCCGGTCCGCCCGCCGCAGCGCCTCCCGGCTGCCCACCCGCCACAGGATCTCGCCACCGGCGTCGGTGAGCACCAGCAGGTGCCGGCCGGAACTGGAATCGTCGGCCAGCAGGTCCTGCAGCGCAGGCATCACCTGCTGCAGCCGGTGCTCCCGCCGCAGCTGAACCACCTCGGACGGATCGTGCAGGTGCCGCGGGCTGTGCTGGTCCGGGCTGATGCCCAGCGCCATGGACCGCCGCCACGACTCCGCCAGCGGCACGGGGATCTCCGGGCGCGGGACACCGGCAATGACCAGCTCGTGCGCCCGGCGCAGGGCACGCGCGTACTTCGCCGGGTCCGAAAACCTCAAGCCGTAGTCCACCGTCTCCTCCTCACCGCCGGCGTCCTTGCCGGCAGTGCCCGTGTAACGCGCTTGTAACCCCCGCCGCGTTCCAATAGTGATGCAGCTCACGCCCGCCCCAGCATACCGCAGGGACACCGGCGGGAGGGGGCCGCCCGGACCACCTGAGGGACCGCACACAAAGGAGTGGAGATGACCGAAACACCCACCGCCGCCGCGCAGGCCTGGCTGGCCAGCCTGGACGGCGCGCTGCAGCGCCGCGACGTGGACGCCGCGCTGGACCTCTTCGAGGACGAGAGCTACTGGCGCGACTTCGTGGCGTTCACCTGGAACCTGAAAACCCTGGAAGGCAAGACGGACATCCGCCGCATGCTCCAGGCCACGCTGGACCACGTCCAGCCCGCCAACTGGGCGCTCGCCGAGGACGCCACAGGCAGCGCCGGCCCGGACGGCACCGTGGAAGCCTGGATCACGTTCGAAACCGGCGCCGCCCGCGGCTACGGCCACCTCCGGCTGCGCAACGGCAAATGCTGGACGCTGCTCACCACCATGCAGGAGCTGAAGGGCTTCGAAGAGAAGAAGGGCCCCCGACGCGAGCAGGGCGTGGCCCACCAGATCATCCGTGGCCGCCGCTCCTGGAAGGAACTCAAGGAGGAGCAGGAAGCCCGGCTGGGCTACGAGGAGCAGCCCTACTGCGTGATCGTCGGCGGCGGGCAGGGCGGCATCGGCCTCGCGGCGCGGCTCAAGCGGCTGGGCGTGCCCACCATCGTGATCGAGAAGAACCAGAACCCGGGTGACTCCTGGCGCAACCGCTACAAGTCCCTGCACCTGCACGACCCCGTCTGGTACGACCACCTGCCGTACCTGAAGTTCCCGGACGACTGGCCGGTCTTCGCCGCCAAGGACAAGATCGGCGACTGGCTGGAGCACTACACCCGCATCATGGAGCTGAACTACTGGTCCGGCACCGAGTGCGTGGGCGCGGAGTACGACGACGGCACGCAGGAATGGGCGGTCAGCGTCCTTCGCAACGGGTCGCCTGTGACGTTGCGGCCCAAGCAGCTGGTCTTCGCCCTGGGCGTCTCCGGCTACCCGAACATCCCCGCGTTCGACGGCGCCGAGAGCTTCTTGGGGGAGCAGCGGCACTCCTCCCAGCACCCAGGCGGCGGGGACTGGGCCGGTAAGAAGGCCGTGGTGATCGGCTCCAACAACTCAGCGCACGATATCTGCGCCGACCTCTGGGAGCACGGCGCCGACGTGACCATGGTGCAGCGCTCCTCCACCCACATCGCCCGCAGCGAATCCCTGATGGACCTGGCGCTGGGGGACCTGTACTCGGAGAAGGCACTTGCCAACGGCGTGACCACCGAGAAGGCGGACCTGCTGTTCGCGTCGCTGCCCATGCGGATTCTGCCGGAGGCTCAGGTGCCCGTGTACCAGGAGATGGCGAAGCGGGACGCGGAGTTCTACTCCCAGCTGGAGGCTGCCGGGTTCGAGCTGGACTTCGGCGTGGACGGGTCCGGCCTGTTCCTGAAGTACCTGCGGCGCGGCTCCGGCTACTATATCGACGTCGGCGCCTCCCAGCTGATCATCGACGGCCGTGTGAAGCTGAAGAACGGGCAGGTCGCCAAGATCACCGGCAACGCCGTGGTGATGGACGACGGCACCGAGCTGGAGGCGGACCTCATTGTCTATGCCACCGGCTACGGGTCCATGAATGGCTGGCTGGCGGATCTGGTCTCGCCCGAAATCGCCGACCGCGTGGGCAAGTGCTGGGGATACGGCTCGGACACGCCTAAAGACCCTGGTCCGTGGGAGGGGGAGCTGCGCAATATGTGGAAACCAACCAACGTCCCCAACCTCTGGATCCACGGCGGCAACCTGCACCAGAGCCGGCACTACTCGTCCTACCTGGCGCTGCAGCTCAAGGCCCGGATGGAGGGGCTGGAGACGCCGGTGTACGAACTGCAGCCAAGCCACCACACCCGCTAAAGGAAGAACCCATCATGAAGGCAGCACGTTTCCACGCACAAAAGGACATCCGCATCGAGGACATCCCGGAGCCGGAACTCCGGCCCGGGGCGGTGAAGATCGACGTGGCGTGGTGCGGCATCTGCGGCACCGACCTGCACGAGTACCTGGAAGGGCCCATCTTCTGCCCGGCACCCGGGCACCCGCACCCGCTGTCCCACGAGGAATCACCGGTGACCCTGGGGCACGAATTCTCCGGGACTGTCTCCGATGTGGGCGAAGGGGTGACGGGCCTGGCGAAGGGGGACAACGTCGTCGTCGAACCGTATTTTGTGGACGGAGACTGCGACATGTGCCAGGCGGGCAGTTACCACCTGTGCCGGCAGATGGGCTTCATCGGGCTGTCCGGCGGCGGGGGAGGGCTGAGCGAGAAGATCGTGGTGGACCAGCGGTGGGTGCACCCCATCGGGGACATTCCGCTGGACGAGGCTGCTCTGATCGAGCCGCTGTCCGTGGCGCACCACGCGGTGGCGCGCAGCGGCGTGAAGGCGGGCGACACGGCGCTGGTCGGCGGCTCCGGGCCCATTGGCCTGCTCACCGCCGCCGTCCTGAAGGGCATGGGGGTGACCACGATCATCAGCGAACTCACCCAGGCGCGCAAGGAGAAGGCCACCTCCAGCGGGGTGGCGGACCACGTCCTGGACCCCAGTCAGGAAAACGTGCCGGAGCGGGTGCGGGAGCTCACCGGCGGGACGGGGGCCGACGTCGCGTTTGAATGCGCCGGCGTGAACGCGGTGCTGGACACCATGCTCGACGCCGTCCGGCCCGGCGCCGTGGTGGTCAACGTGTCCATCTGGGGCGCGCCCGCCACCGTCGACATGCAGAAGCTGGTGCTCAAGGAGATCGACCTGCGCGGCACCATCGCCTACGTCCGCGACCACCCCGCCGTCATCAAGATGGTGCAGGAGGGCAAGGTGGACCTCAAGCCGTTCATCACCGGCCGGATCGCGCTGGAGGACCTGGTGGAGCAGGGCTTCGACACCCTGATCAACCACAAGGACACGGCGGTGAAGGTGCTGGTGCACCCGTAGGTTCCGGTAGGCAGCCACTTGGCATGGAAGGAAGGACGACGGCGGAACGCACGTGGTGCCGTCGCCCTTCCCCTTCGCTCTGGTGGAAGGCCCCGTGCTCCAACCCAGCGCCAGGCGCGCGCCGTCGCAGCCACCGACCGCATTACAGACGACCAGGATTTCGTCGAGCAGATTCAGAAGACTGGCCGGCGTGAGCCGCTACGAATTCGGAAACGATGGTGGCTGTGGAGCAGTCGCTCGCTGTCTTTTCTCGGCGTGGCCCGGTAATCGGGATAAGGACTCAGGCCCTCAGCTCTTTGAGCGCCCAGGACCAGCTGATCAGTTCCTGCTCCAGACGGATATTCGAGCCATAGGTGCTGTTCCCCAGGGATTCGTAGAGCGCCGCTTCTGCCGCCGTCAGCCTCGCAAGCGCCGCCCTCGAGGGCGTCTCCTCTTTACCCCAAGCATCCCTGTGTGCAAGTAGGGTGCGCTCATCCATCAGTACACTCTCCACGTGCGGATGGACTGCCCGGAGCTGGTCGAGGATCCGGAAGCCGTGGGTGTCAATGTCGCCCCAGTAGAGAACCCGGCAGTAACGGAGCCAGGCGGCGTCCCGCAGGGAAGAGAATCCGTACCCGCCCCCAAAAAGTGCCAGCGTCCCTGGACGGTCGGGAAGCGCCAGGAAATTGACCTGGTTTTCCGTTGCGATGACGGTATCCACCGGCAGCCGCAACCCGCCGAACGCTTCGGCCGTCAATGTGATGTCCCGCGCCCCACCGAACTGGTCAATTTCAGGATCCAGCAGACGAAATCTCACAAACTCCGGAGGGTGCAGGAACCCGTGCCGTCGTGCGAATCTCGCCGCAGGTGTCCTTCCCGCGCTGTCTTCGAGTCCTGCATCATGATTCGAGGACTCCAGCTCGTCGTCAGCTGCGGACATTTCATGATCGCGGGAAGAAGGCTCGACGGTTGCCAGCATTTGGTCAATAACCTGCCGGTGCCGCTCGATGAACTTCGTGTGCACCCCGGGCAGGCCCAACTGGCGGACGTAGAAACCGGGCGCCGGGTTGTCCCGCAGCCACAATGCTACGCGCGCCGCAGTCACGGCCGCCGGACCTAGTTCGAGGAGCTTCATCGGCCGCCTTGCTGCCCAGTCCACCAGCTGGGGATCCAGTCCGGCCAGCCCCTCGGCCAGAGACCGGAAGACGCCGACCTCCCGCGCCTTCCCAACAAAGCCGATCTCGTCCTCAACTGTGGCAAATACAGCCGCGCCGGGAAGGGAATTGGCCCCCACAGTCCGCCGCCCGGTCTCTACCGTTTCCAATGAATAGGCACCTGCCCCGGAAAAAAGCTCACCTGCCCACGCGCGGACCGCCGCGTAGTCGCTGAGCAGTTCTGCCGCCGTCGGACGCTTCAACGGACGACGGCGCGGGTACAGTCCGCTGGGCTCCAGCAGCTCCCGGAGGAGTGAACCGCTGTTCCACGCCTTCAGCGACAGGGCCCTCAGGTCCGCCAGCGTGGTCCACGCCTTAGTGGCCACGCCGGCCCTTCTCCTCGCGGTACTCCTGGATGGTCATGTTGCGCAGCTGGGAATCGTCACCGTTGATGTTCGCCACGAAGCCCACGTGCGAGACGAAGGGCTCGATGACGTGGATCTTCTGCAGGGGAGTGACGATCAGCAGCTGCAGCTGCATCCGCTGGAACAGCTCCAACCCATAGCGGGCGGACTCGTCCGAGCCGCGGCCGAACGCCTCGTCAATCACCACGAACCGGAAGCTCCTGCCGCTGCCGGCGTTCCTGCCCGCGCCTTTGCCGGACCCCAGCCCGAACTGGAACGCCAGGGCCGCCGCCAAGATGGTGTACGCCAGCTTCTCCTTCTGGCCGCCGGACTTGCCGCCCGAATCCGTGAAGTGCTCGTATTCCTCGCCGGTCTCCGTCCACTTCTCCGACGCCGAGAACGTGAACCAGTTCCGCACGTCGGTCACTTTCGCCGTCCATTTCCGGTCCAGGTCCGTCAGGCCTTCCCGGCCACGGAACCGGTCGATCAGCCGCTCCACCTGCAGGTACTTCTGCTCGGAGTACTGGTCCATCCCACCGATGGTCCCCTCCGAGCACGCCCGCAGGTCGCTGCCGAACTCCCGCACGTCCTGGTCCGATGTGGCCTGATGCTCCAGCTGGATGTGCCGCCCCGTGTTGTACGGAATACCTGACAGGGACTGGTTGATCTCGCCGATCCGGTCAATGATGTTCTGCCGCCGGCTGTCCATGAACGCATTGAACGCCACCACCTCGCGGATAGTGTTCTGGTTCAGCAGGTCCTTGAACTGGTTCTCGAACCGGGGCAGGTCGTTGCCCACCAGCTGCTCCAGCAGCCGGTTGTAGTCCGCCGCGGCTTCCAGCGAGGCGTCGACGTCGGTGGTTTCGTTCGGGTACTTGTGGCGGAAGTCCGCCATCTTGGTGACGGTGCTCTCCGCTGCGCGGGCAATCCTCTTCGACAGCGCGTCGATGGTGTCCGTCAGCCCGTTCCGCACAGTGCTTTCCACGGCGGCGGTGTTCTTGTAGGTGAGCGGTTTGTCCCCCAGCGTTGTTTCGGTGAGGCGTTCGACGGCGGCCAGCACCTCGGCGTCGTCCGTCACCGGCGTGTCAACCAGGATGGCCCGGCACTCCTCGATTGCCTCGGCGATGTCCCTTGCCTCCTTCTCGTTCGCGCCGAGCCGCTCGCGCAGCTTCCCCGCTTTCTCTTCCAGCCGGTCCAGTTCCTTCGTGACCTGTTGTTGCTTGGCCATCAGCTGCTGCAGGACGTCGCTGGTGGTTTCCAGGGCCCGCTTCTCCGCTTTCAGGTCCTCGATACCGCGGGCCGTAACCTGCCAGCTGATCTCGCCGAACTCCGTGACGGAACGGACGGTGCCCAATTGCTGGTAGTGCCGGCCCACCGCCCCCAGCTGCCCATTGACCCGGTCAAGCTGCCCGGCCACAACCTTCAGCTGGCCCTGGACCTCGTCCAGGTCGGCGCGGAACCCGGCGACCTTGTCATGGTTGTCCCAGCCCAGCACGTAGTTTCGCCGGTCCGCCAGGTCCTTGCGGTCGTCCTTCTCATGCCGGCCCCGCCCTCCCTTGAGCTGGCCGTTGGCCGTCAGCGCCTTAGGGTAGCGGCGGAAATCGGCCAGGTTCTCGCAGCAGAAGTAATCGAACCGGCTGCTGAGCTCGTCCTGCAGGAAGTCCCGGAACGGGGTGCCCTGTTTGATGGCGATCTTCGCCGCCAGCGTGCCCGGCTCGGCGGCCTTGGGCGAGTAGGACTCCCCGATTCTCAGGTACACAAGCCGGCCGCGCAGGTTGTTTGCGTCCACCCAGCTGCTGACCGCGGCGTAGTGCTCCGCCGGGACCAGGAGCGAGAGTGCGAACCCGTGGAGGGTCCGCTCGGCGGCGCCCTCCCAGCCGGCCTCGCCGTCGCGGACCTTGAGCAGCTCGCCCGCATAGGGCAGGTCGATGTCCGTGATCCCGGTGCCTTCGCAGAGCCGGCGGCGGATATCCAGCTGGGGGAGCGGAATCAGGTTGCGCCGGGCCTGCAGGCTGGTGAGCTCTGCTTTGATCTCCCCGGACCTGGTATTGAGCCCTGCCTGCTGGATGGACAGCGTGGTGCGCTCTTCGTGCAGCGCCTCGGATTGGACAGTCAGGTCCTGTTCCACCCCGGCGAGCCCAGCACGGTTCGCGTCGAACAGCACACGGTCCTCGGGCGCCTGCAGGCCAAGGTCCGCTGCCGCGGCCGAGTAGGCGTTGAACCGCTGTTTCTGCTCGGCGGACTTGGCGGCCAAAGCAGCAAGCTCGGCATCGATCGCGGCGAGCCGTCCGCCGCCGTTGGTGCGGATGTCCTCCTCCACTCCGGTCAGGTCCCGGCGCAGCTGCTTGACTTCGCCGTTCAGCCGAGTCCAGTCTTCCTGTAGCCGCACACCGGTGCGCTCCAGCTCGGCCTGGTGCTCCAGGCTCAGCTGCAGTTTCCGCTCCGTGAACCACGGATGCAGCTGGTCACGCTGTTTCCGGGCCAGCTCGTCGTCGGCGGTCAGCCCGGCATGGAGTGCGGCGCCTTCCTTGATGGGTGTCAGCAGGGCGATCTGGTCCTTGGCCCGGAGGACGGCGTCGTGGGCTTTCTTCAGGTCGTCGAAGTGGTGGATCAGGTTAGTGATCCGGGCGGCGACGTCGTCCTCCTCCAGCATGTTGCCGCGGACGAACGAGGTGATGTTCTCCACTTGCTTCATGGACACCGTGCGGTGGAACAGCTCCATGGCCTGGTTGCCGCTGATCCCGAACTGGCGCTTGAAGGCGGCCGAGTACGGCTCGAACGAATCATGGACCGACGCCCCGGCCGCACGCAGCTTCTTCTTCAGTTTCAGCGGGTCCTGGCCGAAATTGCTGAAGTCCGCCGCAATCGTCTGGTCCGCTTCCGCGATCGAGTAGAACCGGGTAGGCTGCCCCGCCTCCTGGGTGGCCCACAACGTGATGCCCAGCGTGACCCACTTGCCGAGCACGGCGTTGTGGAAGATGCCCAGCACCACCGTCAGCTGGCCGGTGGCGCGCAAAGGTACCGGCTTGGAGTACTCTCCACCGGCGCTCCGGGCGCTCTTGTGGAACCCCCGGACGTACGACATGAGGGAGCGTTCCTTCTTCTGCGCCCCTGCGGCCTTGTTGTACTCGATTTTGTGCGCCGGAAGCAGCAGTGTGGTGATCGCATCCACCACCGTGGACTTCCCCGAACCGATGTCGCCGGTGAGCAGGCTGTTCGCCCCGTCCAGTCGGAACGTGCGCACCCCCTGATGGAAGGTGCCCCAGTTGAGTAACTCCAGGCGGTGCAGCCGGAAGCCCGGGGGAGTGCCGCCGTCGGCAGCTGTTTCATCCAGACTGAACAGGCTCTCCTGCAGGTCCGTGCCCAAATCCGTGGTCACTGGTCCTCCCCAATTGTGCGTGCGGCTTCGGTTGCCTTGGCCTGCTCCGTAGAGGCGGGCGGCTCGCCGGCGAGGGTCCGGCGGTAGTCAGCCAGCCGTGCGTCGAACTCTTCCAGCCACTGCGCATTCACGTACGCCTTCAGGATCCGTGCCACCTCGTACGTGTCCGTCTGCCCCCTGAGCTTGCGCAGGAAGCCGAGCTCCGCCACTTTCTTGATGTCAGCCCCCAGCCGGTCCAGGACACGGGCCTCGTTGCTGGATTCGGGCAGGAACACCGAGACCATGTCCGCGATTTCCTGCTCGCTCATGATGAGCCGGACCTCGCTGCTGTTGATGTCGAACTCCATCATGCGCCGGCGGAGCAGGGCCAGCAGCAGGCTGACGTTGAAGGTCAGGGAGCGGCGGGCGATGAGCCGGGGGAGCGTGCCGTCCGGATCATCCTTGGACCGCAGGAACGCGTAACCCTCAGACTCGTCCAGCAACAGGTCCAGGCCCAGCACCGCCACGTAGTCGCGCACGTGCGAGGTCAGCCCGAGCAGGGACTGCCACAGCTTCTCGTCGTTCTCCGCGTACAGCACGCCCTTGAAGAGCCGGGTGACGACGGCCGGAAGCTCCTCCGGCGTGCGGGCTTCACTGTCAGCTGGGGCTGGGACGTTCATGCCGGCCTTCCGAAAATGATCTGTTCGATGGTGGCTTCGCGGATGGAGCCGTCCGGCAGCTGCCAGGACAGGCGCTGGGACTGCTCCGGGTTGATGGTGGCCCAGTCCGATTCGGTGGCCAGCTGGTAGTACGCCACCACCTCCGCCAAGCCTTGGGAGAGAGGGTACGCTGCCGTGACTTCGGCGAGTGTGGCCTGCTCCGCCTCGGCCAGAATGGTGTCAATGTTGGCCTGCAGGCGTGCCCTGTCCACGAAGAACTGGCCGAACAGGGCCGAGGCGTCCACTTCGGCGTCGTCGGCCGTTTCCACGGCATCGTCCACCAGCACTTTGCGGCTGGGCTCATAAAGGGGCCGTTCAAAGGGAAGCACCACGTCCACGGATGGGGCGTCAATCTCTATAAAGGCACCCGACGGCGGCGCCTCCCGGGTGCCCAGCGCACCGGACTCGATGCGGCGGATCAGCTGCATGATGCGTTTGTTCTCCAGGAACACCTTGTCGTCCAGGAGCCGGCGCATTTGCTGGGAAAGCTGGCGGACGGTGGCCTGGGTCTGTTCAACGGCGGGAAGCCAGTCCTGGTGGAGGTTGGCCAGCGCGTTCAGGCTGTCCGCGTTGGCCAGGGCTTCGATGTGGGTTGCCTGTTGCAGGAGGTCCTGGAGCTCGGTCCGGAGCTGGGGAGACATCAGGTAGTCCCAGAACCCCTGAAAGGTGCGCCCCTGGAGGGAGCTGCTGATGTCCTGCTGGTTGTCGAAAATCGACTCCAACAGTTCACCCTGCGTACCGTCCCACGTAGCGATCTGCTGGCGGACTTGCCGATCCAGCTTGCGGAAGTTCTGCTCCACCTCGCGGAAATCTGAGAGCAGGTCCCTGGCCAGGGCCGTGAGCTGCTGGAAGTGGTCCAATGCCTCCGGGCCGGTCATAACGCGGATGTTGCCCTCGCGGATCCGCTGCATCTCGGCATCGATCCCGTCCCGCTGGCGCTGCAGCTCTGCGAGCCGCACCTCCGGGTCCGTCTCGGACTGCTGCACCAGCTGCTTCAGGACCGCGAAGATGCTGGTGAGCCTGGATTGGGTTGCGACGAAGTCCCGTCCACGCAGGTTCTCCACCCAGCGGACCACGTCCTCCGCAGCCGCCGTGAGATCGTAATGGGGTTCGTCCTCGCCGGGGACGTAGTACTTCCTCAGCCATTGGCGGTCGTCGGCCGCCCAGTCATCAAGGTATTCGCCTGCGGGACGGGGAAACCTGTCCTCGCCTTCGCTGTCGCGGAGGCCGAACAGCACGTCATCCAGGACATCGATCAACTCCTGCCGGCCCAGGTTGCGCTGGTTCGGACCCGTGAACGCGGCCATGAAAAACGTCAGTGCCAGCGGCGCATTCTGGGCACGGAGCAGTGACCAGCCTGCATGGTTCTCCCGCAGGGAATTGATGGAGTAGAAGTCCATTGGGGTCCCGTGTTTGGTGCGTCACGTCGTCGGCTTTTACTCTAAGCGACACCCCCGACAACCTTCACCCCAGCGTGTCAACGACGCACTGGGGGGGCGGTGGAAGGCCGACGGCGGGACGCACGTGCCGCCGTCGTCCGTCCTGCCCTGCCCTGCCTGCCACCCCCCGCGCGGGCCGGAAACTTATCAAGGGCCTTTCCCCCTATCCACCCGTGCCGTGTGCGCGGAAGATAGCCCCATGAAAAAGCTTGTGCTGGCGAGCTTCGCCACCCTTCTCCTGGTTATTGGCAGCCTGCTGGGCGCGGTGGTCCCGGGCAACGCCGCACCCACGCCGGCGATCACGGCAGGGCAGATCCTGGTTAAGTTCCGCGACAATGCCGCCGCTGCGGGCGCCCTCAGATCGCACGGGCTGACCGACGGGCCCGACGTCGGCAGCACCGGCGCGCACCTGATCACCGTGCCCGCAGGGAAGGAGCTGCAATTGGTCGAAGCGCTGGGCCGGAACCCCGCGGTGGAATACGCCGAACCGGACTATGTGGTCACTCCGGCCTCGGACGACACGTACTTTCCCCGGCAGTACGCACTGCAGAACAGGGGCCAGTCATTCACGAACACTGATGGTACGGTGACGGTTCCCGCGGGGACCACTGACGCCGATGTGGACGCCGTGGAAGCCTGGACCGTCACCACCGGCACGGGAATCAGGGTGGCTGTCCTCGATTCGGGCGTCGCCCTGGACAACCCCGACATCACCCCGAAGGTGGTGGCACGGGCCAACTACACCACGTCCAGGAGCAACGACGACAACTACGGGCACGGAACACACGTCGCCGGGATCGTCGCGGCCACCGCCAACAACGGCATTGGCGTGGCCGGAGTGTGCCCGGGATGCAGCATCCTGGCCGGCAAAATCCTCAGCGACACCGGAGCAGGGTCCAGCTCAGGCCTTGCGAACGGCATCAACTGGGCCGTCAAGAATGGCGCCCAGGTCATCAACATGAGCCTGGCGGTGGGCGCGTCAACCACCCTGGAAACCGCGGTGAACAACGCCTGGAACGCGGGCGTGGTACTGGTTGCTGCGGCCGGCAACGGCGGGAACACCAGCACGAATTACCCGGGAGCCTACCCGAACGTCATTGCCGTGGGGGCAACGGACAACAACGACACGAAGGCGTCGTTCTCCACCTATGGCGCGTGGGTGGACGTGGCAGCGCCCGGGGTCAGCGTCTACTCCACCTTCCCCAACCACAAGTTCGTCCTCGCCAGGGAGTACAACCGTTCCCAGGGATACGACATCGGCAGCGGAACCTCGATGGCCTCACCGATTGTTGCTGCAGTCGCCGCGCTTGCCCGCAGCACCAACCCCGGAGGCACCGCCTCGGACATCCGCGCCAAGGTGGAATCCACCACCGACACAGTTGGCGCCATCGGAAGTGACTGGGCCCACGGGAGGGTTAACGCCTGCAGGGCGGTCGGGGCAACAGGTTGTTGACCCTTCCTTCGCTCTGATGCGCCGTTGTAGGGTCAGGGCGTGATCGTCCCCGATATCTCCCAGGACGCTGTGGCCGTGGCGGATCACTACGACGAGCTCGATCCCATCTACCGCCGGGTGTGGGGCGAGCATGTCCACCACGGGCTGTGGACGACGGGCCGCGAGACACCTGCCCAGGCCGTCGAGGCGCTGGTGGATACTGTTGGCGACCGGTTGGGCATCAGGCCGGGCCAGGTGTGCGTGGACATCGGCTGCGGTTATGGCTCCACGGCACGGCGGCTCGCGGTGACGCGCGGGGTCGGTGTCATCGGCGTCACGCTGTCCGCCGAGCAGGCCCGCTATGCCGCCCAGCACCCCGTACCGGGCGTGGACATCCGGGTCCGCGACTGGCTCGACAACGGGCTGGCCGACGCCTCGGCCGACGCCGCGTGGGCCATCGAGTCGAGCGAGCACATGGTGGACAAGTCCCGGTTTTTCGCCGAGGCGCACCGCGTGCTGGCCCCCGGGGGACGGTTCGTCATCTGTGCCTGGCTCGCCGAGACCGATGCGCGCGGGTGGAAGGTCCGCCAGCTGCTCGAGCCGATCTGCCGCGAGGGGCGTCTCCCCTCGATGGGCACGCGTGAGGAGTATGAGGCGATGGCAACGGACGCGGGCTTTGAGGTCACCGGCTATGAGGATGTCAGCCGCCGCGTCGCCCGCACCTGGCCGATCTGCGCTCGCCGGCTTGTGAAGGCCCTGCTTGTGGATCCCGAGATGCGCCGGCTTGCCCTTCGGTCCCGCAACCGCAACTCGTTTCCCGGCATTCCCCGCCTGATCCTGGCCTACCGCACCGGTGCCATGCGCTACGGGATCTTCACGCTCACCAAGGCTGGGGAAAATGGCACGCAAGCCGCGCCAAACGCCTCAGCCGAAGCCGACTGACCGGAAGCACCCGCTCCGGCCCGGGGCTCAGGGCAGCGGCTGACGCTCGCCCACGCTGACCGAGGCCGACGGCGGAAGGTAGTCACGCCGTCGTCGTTCCAGCTTCCGCGCCGCGTTCTATCCCGGCCCGGGAGCATGTGTGGCACGGCGGCAGGAGAAGTGGGCGTCTGCAAGGATGGAGCCATGAACCAGAGCAGCATCCGCCACCACCAGGCCTCCGTCACCGTCAACGCATCCGCCGAGACCCTCTACGACCTGGTCTCCGACGTCACCCGCACCGGTGAGTGGAGCCCGGTCTGCAAGGCGTGCTGGTGGGACGACGAGGCAGACGCCGGCCAGCCCGGCACATGGTTCACCGGGCGGAACGAGCTCCCGCACCGGACGTGGGAAACCCGCTCGCAGGTAGTGGCAGCCCACCGCGGACGCGAGTTCGCCTGGGTGGTGGGCGGCAAATATGTCCGCTGGGGCTTCACCCTCTCCCCGGCAGCTGCCGGAACCGTCCTGACCGAGTCCTGGGAATTCCTGCCCGACGGTCTAGCCATGTTCCGGGAAAAATACGGCGCTGACGCTGACGCCCAGATCGCCGACCGCACCCAGCAGGCGCTGGACGGCATCCCGGCAACACTCGCGGCAATCAAACGGATCGCCGAGTCCATCACCGCCCACGACGAAGTAAGGACCTAAAGCCGCCATGACCCACGAACAGCACGAATCCGCCGCGCCGGCGCTGGACAGGACCGATCTGCCCGCATTCGAGGCCGCCTACCAGGCCGCCCGGAAGAGCCTGGCCGAGGGTGGCATCCCCATCGGGGCTGCGATCGCCCGGTACGGCGAGGTCTTCGCCAGCGGGCACAACGAACGGGTCCAGAACGCCGATCCGATCGCGCACGGCGAGATGTCAGCCCTCCGCGCCGCTGGCCGGCAGAAGAGCTACCGGGACACCACGCTCTACACCACGCTGGCCCCGTGTGCCATGTGCACGGGGACCATCATCCAGTTCAAGATCCCCCGTGTGGTGGTGGGGGAGGCCCGAACGTTCGACGGCGAACTGGACCTCCTGCGCGCACGTGGGGTTGAGGTGGTGGTCCTGGATGATCAGCGCTGCGTGGACATGATGCGCTCGTTCCAGGCCGACAAGCCGGAGCTGTGGGCCGAGGACATCGCCGAGTAGGTCAGGCCCTGTAGCACCCGGAGGACTAGGGGTGGACCGGTGAGGCGGCTTCGTTGCCTAAAACTGTGGTCCACGGGTTCGCGGTCCATGACGTCACGACGCCGTTGATGACGTAGGGGTCTGCGGTGGCAAACGCCTTGGCGGCCTCGAGCGGGTTCCCGCCGGTGAAGATGAGCAGCCCTTTGAAGGGGTCTTCGCCAACTGCTCCGCCGAGCAGGAGCTCGCCGCGTTCCACTGCTTCCCACCCTGCCTTCAGGTGGTCTGCGCGGTACTGTTCGCGGGACTCAAGGTAGTTGTCGGCGTAGGTGTATTCGAGCACGGCGTGCATGGGTGGCCCTCCGTTTGGTTAGTGGTTTCGTTCGCTGTAGAAGCAGCGTACCCGCTGTGTGCTGGGCGGAAACCCTGGCACCTCAGCCAAGGCGACGGCGCACGTGAGCGGATGCTGCCGCCGTCGTGGTTCAACTCTCCCGAGGCGAGCCCGCCTGCTCGTCAATGCCGCACCAGCCGGCAATGACGCCGAGGCGGACTCACGCACCCAGATCCGCCTGGGTCTGACGCGCAGCTGGGAGTGGTGTCCCTACCAGCCCAAGCTAGTGGGGTTCGGCGCCCGGGCTGTGACTTCTTAGCCCTGCCGCGGTTGCCGCACTCAGGAGCTCCTTGTCGAAGGCCACCAACTCATCGACCTCAAGCCTTATCGCGGCTGCGAGATGAATCGCGTCGGCACTCCGCAACCTACCCGGCAGTGCAGCGGCATAGGTGAGGTCGGAGCGAACCAGGTCCACGAGGTTGATGCCGGCCAGTACGGTGTTGACCAATTCCGGCGGCAGGCCCCGGCGGTTGGCCGCGCAATGGAGTTCCGTGAAGAGAAGCATCGAGGCAACCAGGAGGGCGCCCTCTGCGGCCGACGCCGTCAGGAATTCCGCAGTTGGGCCGGACTCGGCTTCCTCAACCACGAGCTTGAGGGCAGCCGAGGTGTCCACGTAAAGGATCAACGGTCGCCGCGCAGATCGTCGAGAATTTCGGCGGTGCCGGTGGCGAGCGTTGCCCGGGGGATCGATCGGAAATCAACGGGGCCCCGGGACGCCCGGACACCACCCGATCGGAGTAAACGCTCAAAGGGTGAAGCTGCGGGCGGTATCAGCGTAGCGGCAACTTCACCGTTGTTCGTGACGTCGATGATTTCACCGTTTTTCACCCGCTCCAGGATCTTGCTGCTTTGGTTGCGCAGCTCACGATGGGGGATCGTTGTCATGGCAAACCTCCGTAGCAATCGTAGCATCGGCCCTTGCCTGCCGCCCGACCTCGTGGCAGCCCTATCTCCCTCGACGATCGCTTCCGGGGTCCGCCTGGGCGTGGCCAAGGCGTGCCGCGCCGGTCCCCCCAGCCCTGGACCGGCGTTACAGTGTCTCCGGGATGGGCCGGCCCGGGAACAGCTTGGCGTACTGTTTTCGGTACATCCGCCGCCCCACCAGCTTGTACGCGAGGCGGACAGGCGGCGGGATTTCCTTGAACAGCTCTACGCGGTCCGTCGGCGGGTTCGTGGCCAGCACCATGCCAAGGTAGGCCACCATGAACTTCTTGTCGAACTTGTCGATCCCGTGCTGTCCCACCGCCGCGGCTTCCTTTTCGGTCATCACCCGGTCCACCACAGGCATGACCTCGGTGACCTCGCGGCGCAGGTGCACGTCCAGGACCGCCTTCAGGTCCTCGTACAGCGCGGCAAGCTCTGATGCGTCGGCGGCGTCCACTGTCCGCATCCACCGCAGCCGCACCGGCTCGATCCGCTCCAGTCGCTGGGTGACCTGCCGGTGGTGCTCGAGCATCTGCGCGATGTGCAGGACGCAGCCGGGGGCGCGCTGCTCCAGCGGCGGATACATCAGCAGGTCCTCACCCTCGTGATGGACGTGCAGCACCATGTCGAAGTTTCCCAAAACTTCCCCAACGTACGCGGCGCGGGCCGCATCCCCCGCAGCGACGGACCGCACCAGGCCCGGGGCCTCGGCGTAGGCCCACAGGAAGAACCGGTGAATGCGGCGCATGGCCGCGGTCCCGGTGCAGAGGACCGGCCCGGGCGGCAGGGGAGCGGCGGTCTCACCGGGCTGCATCGTGAAGAAATCGGTCATGGGGATGGCCCCTTTCGTCGTGCGAGACCAGGCCCCTCCCCGCGAGCATGGTATCCCCGCGCCCAGCCGCAAACAATGCAGGAAAAGCTCAAGGCTTTGCCCCACAGGACGCGGCAGCCGAGGAGGACCAACGACGGCGGCACGCGGGGTGGGAGCGCTGCGATTGATGGGCGCGGGCTCTGCCGACGTCGCCGGAATGGTGCCAGCCCGCCGGAACTGAACGGCGGGCTGGCACCGTTCCGGCGTTCTCGGCCCGCGCCCCCAAATGCACGTTTGTGCAGCCGCTGCTGAGCGGGCGTCCACGGGCCTGAAGAGCCAAAAAGTGCTACCCACCAGTAACAACACGAGTGCTTCAGGTCACATTTAGAGTGACCTCCAGTGCTGGTGATCCCGCCTTTTCCCCGCACGTTCGTGCACTTTCGCTGCGAAGGAGTGCCAGCTGCTGCCAGCATGGAAAACCACGGCCGGAACTGATGGGCACCCCCAAGACCATCAGCAGCGGCCGCATCAGAGACAGACAAACGAAGAGGTTTCCATGTCATTCCTAAGCCGAGCCCTGTCAGTTGCCGCCGCGGCACTCCTGGCCTCATCCCTGGTGGCCGCTCCCGCCCAGGCGGTCGACGTCTCCCCGCCCGGGGCCAACGACTGGACCTGCAAACCGTCAGCGGCACATCCGTATCCGGTGGTCCTGGTTCCGGGAACCTTCGAGAGCATGGAGAAGAACTGGTCCACCATGTCGCCCTACCTCAAGAGCCAGGGGTACTGCGTCTTCGCCCTGAACTACGGCGCAACCAACGGTATTTATGCCACGGCTCCGGTCAAGGATTCCGCAAAGGAACTCGCACCGTTCGTTGACGCCGTACGCTCCGCTACGGGCGCCAAGCAGGTGGACCTGGTGGGCCACAGCCAGGGCGGCATGATGCCCCGGTACTACATGGGCTTCCTGGGTGGCGCCAAGTACGTCCACCAGCTTGTCGGCATCGCGCCGTCCAACCACGGCACGGAAGGCGTGATCCTTCCGCCGCCGGACATGGTGCCCACGCCCGATTACACCGCAGCCGGCTGTGCGGCCTGCGCGGACCAGCAGGCGGGATCGCCCTTCATGCAGGAGCTCAACTCCATCGGCGATACTGTCGCCGGCCCCGCCTACACGATCATTTCCACCACCCATGACGAGGTTGTCATCCCGTACAACAGCCAGTACCTCAGCGGCTCCGCCCGGCAGGTCACCAACATCACCATCCAGGACAAGTGCCCGGCGGACGTCATTGAACACGACCAAACGCCCAATGATCCTGTGGTCCACCAGTTGGTAGGCAACGCCCTGGCCCAGCCGACCGGTCCGGCAGACCCGGCATTCCAGCCCGTCTGCCTCTAGCGCACCAGGCGCACAACAACCAGCAGTACGACGACGGGTGGCCGGCTTCGAAAAACCGGCCACCCGCCGTCGTTGGTGTCTGAAGCCCCGGGCTGCGTTTGTTTAGCCGGCGTGCTCCTGCACCGGGTTCCGCGCGGAAATGACCTGCGGTACCATCACGAGCGCGACGACGGCCAGGGCGCCCGCGGCGGCGAACGCGTAGAAGCCCCACGGGTAGGCGATGCCGGCGGCAACCAGGCCGCCGGTCACGGCAGGTCCGGCGATGGCGCCCACGCGGCCCACGCCGGCGGCGAAGCCGAGGGCCGTGGCGCGCAGCCGCGCCGGGAAGAGTTGGCTGACCCAGGCGTACACCAGCACCTGGGAACTGAAGACGAACACCCCTGTGATGAAGACGAGCGCGTTCAGCAGGATGGCGTTGTCAACCTTGACGCTGAGGAGGGCAAGGCACGCGGCCGACAGGCCAAACCAGAGCAGCACGATCCGCTTGGTTCCGTGCTTGTCCGCCAGGATGCCGGCGATGATGAGGCCGGCGACGGCGCCGAGATTCAGGACCAGGAGCAGTGATATGCCGGCGCTGACGGGATAGCCCGCGGAAGCCATGAGCTGCGGGAGCCAGGTGTTCAGGCCGTAGACCAGCAGGAGCCCCATGAACGAGGCCGCAGCGATGGCCAGCGCCACCAGCGGGTACGGCTTCTTCGCCAGGTCCCGGACACTGCCCTGCTCCTGCCTCTTGGCGTCCCGTTCTGCCGGCAGGGTCTCGGGGAGTTTGAACCAGAGGAGCGGCA
Source organism: Pseudarthrobacter sp. CC12 (assembly GCF_039907755.1). Classification (NCBI taxonomy): domain Bacteria; kingdom Bacillati; phylum Actinomycetota; class Actinomycetes; order Micrococcales; family Micrococcaceae; genus Pseudarthrobacter; species Pseudarthrobacter sp. CC12. The sequence goes on from NZ_JARDJH010000031.1 coordinate 23,708, forward strand.
CCAGCGCCAGGCCGGCAATGCCGCCCACCACGAACATGGTGCGCCAGTCCGGGATGACCATCAGTGCCAGGAAAGCCGTGGCCACAGCGCCTGCGTGGTAGCCGGTCATGGTCCGGGTGGTGGACTTGCCGGCGGAGCCGGCAGGTGCGTAATCGTTCATGTAGGCCAGGGCGACCGGAAGGCAGGCGCCCAGCCCCAGACCGGCCAGAAGCCGGAAAGTGCTGAACACTGCCACGTTGGGGGCCCAGATGACCGCGATCGTGAAGATGGAGAACCACAGGACACAGGCAACCAGCAGCTTGCGGTGCCCGAACCGGTCCGACAACGGGGCGATGAACAGGGCGCCCAGACCCACGCCGACCAGGGAGATGGTGGCAGCCAAAGTGGCGCCGACCGCGTCGAAGCCAAGCTCGCCGGTCTTGATGAGCGTAGGGATGACGGTGCCAAGCACCACCAGGTCAAAGCCGTCCAAAACCATGGCCAGCCAGCAAAGCCAGACCGGCCACCGGGACGCGCGGGTGGAGGGGAAAGTGGTCATGAAATCCTCATTGATCAGGGAAGCCGGGATGCATGCGGGCTGAGAGCCCTATCACCAGGGGGAGTGATCCACGGCATGCTTACTGATGGGAGGCTACCAAGAAGTTCATTAAACGTACAAATGTTCGAATAGCGAACTTTATGGGGACTGCGCAAAGAGATATGCCCGCGGTTGTCATAATCACGAACGCAGTGGGTGCCCCGGTATGCCGAGCGCGACCGGGCCTCCGGTCCTCCTCAGGGTGCGGCCCAAGTGGCGTAACCGAGGCGTATGGGGGCTATCCCCGTTCGTTGCCCGTACGCGAACGCCATGCGTCAAGTTGCTCGATGGTCTCCGGATTCATGAAGGCGATCTTTTGGCCGCTATTGAGCGAAATGGTGTTCCCGTGGGTCTTGATACCTGCAGGAAGCTGCCTGGCAGTGCCGCTGGAGCGTACAAAGTTGTCCTTTGCTCCGATGAAGCGGTTGCGCGTGATCTCCACGTCACAGGGCAACTGGACGTCATAGGTCAGCAGGTGTGTGCCCATGCCTGCCTGGTCCGGCCGGATGTTGGCGGCCCAGGAGAAGCCGGCGTCGTGGCATTCGTTGTCCGTGAAGGCGCACCGAATGTGTCCGGTCCCGGGTGCGGGTGATCCCTTGGACCAGATTTCAAGGCTTTGGTTGCAGTTCTGGATGGTGTTGCCGATGAACCGGCAGTCTGTCCACGCCACGTGGCTTCCCTGGGCGCTGCCCTGCATCGTGGTGGCGGTGTCATAGGTCTGCCGGATGGTGTTGCCCTGGACCAAAACATTCGCACAACCAATCCAGATTTCAACGCCGTTCCCGTACCTGACGGTCTTTGAGAGCCGCGACCCGCCGATCTCCTCGATCAGGCAGCCGGTGACCTGCGCGTTTTGGGTGGCGGTGATGTTGACGCCGTGCGCTCCGTGGCCCACCACGTGCAGGTCCGAGACGTTGGTGTTGGAGGCAGGCCTGATGCCGTCCTGCTTCACGGCGACCTCCACACCGGCGCCGGGGGAGGCCGCACCCTTCACGTAGACGTAGGTGTCGTCGCTATAGAAGTCCCAGTCCTGTGCAAGGTCGGCCAGGCTCCAGCGTTTCCAGCCGTGGATGGTGCCGCCGGCCTTCAGAAAGCCCACGTCCGTTGATGTTCCGCCGGTGTTCCCGGTGAATTGTCCGGATCCGGCTGTGAGGTTGAGCTTCCACACGTTGGGGCTGTGCAGCGTCCAGGCGTTGGTGCTTGTCTTGTAGCCGTTGATCTGTGGCAGGGGCCCGCTGCCGTAGGAGCCGAGGGTGAAACTGCCGGCGGTTCCCTGCGGTGCCGGAATTTGGATCGAGCCCCCAAATACGTCGCCGCGGCGAAGGAGCACCGCGTCGCCTCGACCAACCTCGCCGGTTTCGAGGGCAGCCCTGGCTCTCGCCAGGGTTTGCCAGGGCGCCGCTTCCGTGCCGGGGCCTGCGTCGTTGCCTCCGCTGGCCACGAAACGTACATTCCGGTAGGCGAGGAAGGGGTCAGCTGCCACGGGAGTGGCGTCGCTTACGGGGGTGAGGACGCCCGGCACGCCAGCCGTCAACGCGCCCAACCCTATCCACTGCAGAAAACTGCGCCGCCCGATCAGCATGCCGTCCAAACCGACAGAAGTGCGGCTGGGCGCAGGGCAGCGGGGCGTTTTAAGGGTTTGAGGAAAGCCACCTAAAGATTTTACTGGATGCGGCGCGCCCTAATCGAATTCGGATCCTTTGCGTGCTAGGGGCTGTTTACGAGATGGGAGTCAAATAGGGCCGGGCGCCCGGGCCAAAGGCCGTTGGTGTAGCTCCTCATCCGCCCTCTCCATCAAGCGCGACGGTGCTGGCTCAATTGCTTCGAGCCGCGCGTGTCGTGCCTGTGCTGCTCGAGCATCTGCCCCACATGCAGGGCGCTCGCCGGCGCCCGCTCCTTCAGATGCGGGTACACGAGCAGGTCCTCCTACTGGGCGCGGCCGGGTGACCGCGGCCAACGCCGTGAAGTAGGCCTGGCCGCGTTCACCCCCGGCGAAGGTCAGGCCCGCGGCTGCAGCCCCGGGACGCCGTCGCGGATCTCGAAGGAGGCCTTGGTGGACGCCGGCGCACCAGGCGTCGTGACATGGTCCAGCACCCTGAAGTCCGCGGTCATGGCTTCCCTGGTGATGCGCGTGTTCACGTAACCGCGGTTGTCGTTGTAGAACTTCAGGTGCGGGTTCCAGGCCATGACGGGGTCGGCAGTGGAGCCGTTGCCGTCGCCGGTGGACGTGATGGAGGTGCACACCAGCTCCGACCCCACCACCGGGGAAGCCGGGTCCTTGTAGTCCACTTTGACGTCATTGGCCCAGTTGCGGTGCACGTCGCCGGTGAGTACGACGGCGTTCCGGACGTTCGCGTCCACCCACCCCTGGGTGATGCGGCGGCGGGAAGAGACATACCCATCCCACCCGTCCATGGACACGTCGTCGATCTCCGGCGCCTTGTTCCGGTCGCGCTCGGCGAAGAAGACCTGCTGGCCCAGGATGTCCCAGCGCTGGGTGGAGTTCCTGAATCCGTCCAGCAGCCACCTCTCCTGCTCGGCGCCGGTGATGGTCCGGTCCTCCGCCAGCCGTTCGGCCACGTTCTTCTTCCAGCCGTCACCGGCCAGCTGATCGTCGCGGTACTGCCGCGTATCCATCATGTGGAAGTTGGCCAGCTGGCCCCACTGGATCCTGCGGTAGATCTTCATGTCCGGGCCTGCCGGCAGCGACGACGGACGCAGCGGCATGTTCTCGTAGTAGGCCTGGAACGCGGCGGCGCGGCGCTGGCGGAAATGCTCCACGCTGTCATTGAGCTGGCCGGCGTCACTGTTCTCCGGCACGTCGTCCGCCCAGTTGTTGTCCACCTCGTGGTCATCCCAGACCACTGCCCAGGGTGCGATGGCGTGCGCGGCCTGCAGGTCGGCGTCGGCCTTGTACTGGGCGTGCCGCTGCCGGTAAGTCTCCAGTGTGACGGTCTCCGGGCCCTCGTGGTCGCGCGGGTTGCCGCCGCCAATCACGTAGCCGCCCTTCTTGTATTCGTAGAGGTAGTCGCCAAGGTGCAGCACCAGGTCCGGGTGGTCCTCCGCGAGGCGGCGGTAGGCGGTGAAGTAGCCGTGCTCGTATTGGGCGCAGCTGGCGAACGCCATGGCCAGTGCGGCGGGCGTCTCATGCAGCGCCGGGCTGGTCAGGGTGCGTCCCACCTGGCTCAGGTGCCTGCCGGCGCGGAACCGGTAGAAGTACTCGCGGCCCGCTTTCAACCCGCGCAGCTCCACGTGCACCGAGTGCGCGGTTTCGATCCGGGCCTGCTCGACGCCGCGGGCCACCACGTTGCGCATGCCCTGGTCCTCGGCCACTTCCCACTGCACGGAGACCGGGCGGGACGGCATACCGCCCAGCCCGTCCTCCGCCACGGGGTTGAGCGCCAGGCGCGTCCAGAGCACGAAGCCGTCCGGCCACGGCTCGCCCGAGGCGATGCCGAGCATGAAGGGATCGGCGCGGAGGCCGGCGTCGTCCGCGGTGGAAACCGCGACGGCGGTACCAGGCAGGGCTGCGATCAACCCGGCCCCGAGGCCGGTGGAGATGAGGGTTCTGCGGGAGATGTTGTCCATGGCTCCCACGGTATTTCCAGCCGTTGTACAGGTTTTGAGGAGGATATGAATGAGTGGTTAACGGTGTGACAAGGGTTGTTAGTTTGCGGCTGGGTGCTTTCGGGCCTTTGGACTCTGGTTCCACTGGGGGCCGCCGGGCATCGTTGGCACCGACCCCGCCCAGCCAGCGAAAGAAGACACCATGCCCCGTACTTCCGTCATCACCGGCGCCGCCTCCGGGATCGGCAAGGCAACGAAGGAACTGCTCGAACAACGGGGCGAACGAGTGATCGGCGTGGATCTCCACGACGCCGAAGTAGTGGCCGACCTCTCCACCGTAGAGGGCCGCGGTGCCTTGGTGGACGCGGTACGGGAGGTCAGCGGCAGGATTGATGCCGTCTATGCAGTGGCCGGCCTCGCCGTGCCGGCTCCGGCCACGGTGGCCGTGAACTTTTTCGGTACCGTCGCCTCGATCGAAGGGCTCAGGCCGTTGCTGGCCGGCTCGGAGGCACCGCGCGCCGTTGTGGTGTCCTCCATGGCGGCCCTCATGGCCAGCGACGATGAGCTCGTAGCGCTGCTGACTGACGGGGACGAACCGGCAGCCATGGACCGCGCCCAGGTTTTGGCCAAGGAACCGTCCACCACAGGGCAACTTATTTACGCGTCCACCAAGGTGGCGCTGTCCCGGTGGGTCCGCCGGAAGGCTGCCACTGCAGAGTGGGCCGGTGCCGGGATCCCGCTGAACGCCGTGGCACCCGGTGTGATCGCCACGCCCATGACCGCAGACCTGATCGACACTGAACAGGAGCGGGAGTCGCTGCTGAAAGTGGTCCCGATGCCACTGAACGGCATCGCCGAACCCATCGTCGTCGCACGCCTGCTGGCGTGGCTCAACAGCGCCGAAAACACCCACCTGTGCGGGCAGATTGTCTACGTGGACGGCGGCAGCGACGCTGTCCTGCGCGGCGACTCCGTCTGGTGATGGAGGGACCGGCCCCTAGCTGATGGCGGTCATGACGTTCCAGCCCGGGCCCACGTTGATGCGCCAGCCGAAGAGGCCGTTGCCTTGGCCCGGGTAGGTCCAGAGGGTGCCGTCGGTGTCACGGGCGATGAGGTCGGGTTTGCCGTCTCCGGTGAGGTCTCCTGCTGCGCTGATGGCGGTCATGACGTTCCAGCCGTCGCCGACCTTGATGCGCCAGCCGAAGAGGCCGTTGCCTTGGCCCGGGTAGGTCCAGAGGGTGCCGTTGGTGTCGCGGGCAATCAGGTCGGGTTTGCCGTCTCCGGTGAGGTCTCCTGCTGCGCTGACCGCGGTCATGACGTTCCAGCCGTCGCCGACCTTGATGCGCCAGCCGAACAGGCCATTCCCCTGGCCCGGATAGGTCCATAGGCTCCCGTTGCCGTCCTGTGCCAGCAGGTCGGCCTTGCCGTCACTGGTGAAGTCCCTCGCCACCGGAGCCGCAGCCGGGCCGGTGAAGAGCAGGCGGTTGGGGGTTCCCGCTGACACGTTGGTGACAGTGCCCTGGGTGGCCGCAGCCGTCAGGTCCGCTGCCACCGCAGCCGGCGTCTGCTGCGGGTTCCGCGACAAGGAAAGCGCCGCAGCACCGGCAACGTGGGGAGACGCCATGGACGTGCCGCTCAGCGTAGCGACCGAGGTGGTGGAGGTGTCCCAGTCGGACTGGATGCCCACCCCCGGGGCGTACAGGTCAACGCAGCTTCCGTAATTCGAGAACCCTGCCTGCCGGTCCGAGGAATCGGTGGCGGCCACGGTCAAGGCCTCGGGCACCCGTGCCGGGGAAGTGGTACAGGCATCCACCGCGGCGTTGCCGGCTGCCACCACGGCTGTGACGCCGTCATTAATGATTCCCCTGAGTGCGTCATCCAGCGTGGTGCTGGTGGGGCCACCAATGCTGAGGTTGGCCACCGCGGGGGTGCCGGCGGCATGCTGGGAGGCGATCCAGTCCAGGCCGGCGATAACGTCCGAGTCATAGCCGGAACCGTCGCAGCCGAGCACCCGCACCGGAACCACGCTCGCTGACTTGGCCACCCCATAGGTTTTCCCGGCGATGATGCCGGCGACATGCGTTCCGTGGCCGTTGCAGTCGCTGCTGCCCTTGCCGTCGGCGATGGCGGTCCAGCCCGGGGCCACCCGGCCGCCAAAGTCGCTGTTTTCCGCCAGGACCCCGGTGTCGATGACGTAGGTGCTGACGCCGGCGCCGCTGGCCGTGGGCGTGAACGTGTTTGAGAGCGGGAGCGCGCGCTGGTCGATCCTGTCCAGGCCCCAGGGCGGTGACTGCTGGGTATCGGCAACCGTCACGGGCAGGTCCGGCTCAATCAGGGCGACACGGGGCGAACGGGCCAAGGCAGCCGCCTGCGCCTTGGTGGCGGTGATGGCCGCGCCCCGGACTGCTGCGGAGAAGGTCCTGCCAATGCGCACTCCCTGGACCTGCAGGGACCGGGCTTCCGTGGCCACGTCCGAGCCCTTGGTGAACCTGACCAGGTAGCGGCCCTCGTCGCTGGCCAGGGGATTGGCTGCCTGCGCGTTACCGCTGACCGCCGGCGAGGGCGGTGGAGCGACGGTCACCGCTGGGGTGAGCGCCGTGGCCGGCGGCGGCGCCAGCATCACGGCAGCAGCGGCCAGCACCGCACCGGCGGGCCGGCGGCGGCGCCAGCATCACGGCAGCAGCGGCCAGCACCGCACCGGCGGGCCGGCGGATTCGCTTGGAAAATGACATGCTTGAGCTCCCCAGCTTTCGGCGGAAACGGGGGAACCGTTCCCTGGTCCACAGCCCGTTCCTGCCCCGGAGCCCCGGCTGAGCCCGGGGCCGGTTCTCCAGCGCAGGCATGGGGCCTGGGCAGAGGAAGCTGTTTCCCGACCCATGGTACAACTCCGGAATTCAGGAGGCGACGGTGAAAGTGCTGGTGCATCCTTCGACGGCTCGGACTTTAGTCCCTGTTCTGGAGTAACCCCCGGGCGTAGCTTGAATGTGGGTCCCACGGCCGCGGGACCCACATCCAAGGGGGCATCATGACCAAGCCCAGGCTTTCGGCATTCAGCGTTCTCGGGCTCACCGGCTTGCTGGTCCTCACCGGCTGCTTTGGCCCACCGGCGCCGGGGCCCGCCACCAGTTCCGCGGCCCCGGGCCCCACGGCCGGCAGCACCAGTCCAGGCACGACGGCGAGCCCCACCACCACGGCGGCCCCGACTTCGCCGGCCGCCACCTCAGCCGCGCCCACCGCCCCGGCTTCCGCGCCGCCGTCGTCCGCCCCGGCAAGCCCGCCGCCCACGCAGGAGCCAACGCAGGAACCTGCCCCCACCACCGGACTCCCCGAGCAAGTTGCCCCGCTGACCATCTACTACGTTGCGGTGGGCGACAACGGCGTCTCGGGGCCCAGGATCGGCTGCGGTGACAGCCTGGTGGCCACCACGACGGCACCCGTCCGCTTCACCGATCAGGTGGGCCCCAGCGTCGGGACCCTGCTGGCCAACAAGAGTCGGGACGTGGGCATGTCCGGGCTGGTCAATGTCCTGTACCAGTCGAACCTGTCCTATGTGGCCGGCGAGCTGGACGGCAGCACCATCACTATCTGGCTCACCGGGCAGTTCATGCTGGGCGGGGTCTGCGACGTTCCACGGGCAAAAGCGCAGCTTGAGTACACGGCCATGGCCGCCTCCGGGGCCACCAGCGCCCAGGTGTTCGTCAACGGCCGCCCCATCGACGAGGTGCTCAGCCTGAAGTAACCGGAAAGGCGGACTGCCGCCGCCGTCGTACCCTTGCCTTAGGTTAAAGCCACGAAGCCCAAGCGTCCGAACGGATCGGCATGACAGACGTGAACGTCCGGGAGCGCAGCTCCCTCCAACTGGCCATCACTGATGCCGCAAGCCTGACGGCGGAGCAAACGCTGGAACGCCTTGGATCCGCGCCCGGCGGCCTCACCGGGGAAGAGGCGGCCGCCCGCCTGGAACAGCTTGGCCCCAACGCCGTCCGCACCCACCGCGCCAACGCCTGGGCAGTGCTGGGACGGCAGTTCGCCAGCCCCATCCTCATCCTCCTGATCGTGACCGCCGGCCTGTCCCTGTTCCTGGGCGACGCCACCAATTCCATCGTCATCGGTGTGATCCTGCTGGCCAGCGTCGGCCTCGGCTTCACCAACGAATACCGCGCGGAACGCGCCTCCGAAGCCCTGCACGACCGCGTCACCCACCGTGCCGTGGCGCTCCGCGGGGGAAGCACCAGGGAAGTGGACGTTACCGCCCTGGTACCGGGCGACGTCGTGCATCTCTCCCTGGGTGCCATCATCCCGGCGGACATCCGGCTTCTGACCACCAACAACCTTCTCTGTGATGAAAGCATCCTCACCGGGGAGTCCCAGCCTGCGGCCAAGGAAGCTGCTCCTGTCGCTGCCGGTTCAGCACTGGGAGACCTCACCTCCTGCGTGTTCATGGGCACGGTGGTTCAGTCAGGCGGCTGCACCGGGGTGGTGGTTGCCACCGGCGGCCGTGCCGAATTCGGGCGCATCGCACTGGGCCTTGGCGAGAGGCAGCCGCAGACCGAGTTCCAGCTGGGACTCAAACGGTTCTCCTTCCTGCTGCTGCAGGTGGCAATGGTGCTCACCTCGCTGATCTTCGTGGCCAACCTGCTGCTGCAACGTCCGCTCATCGAATCCCTGCTGTTCTCGCTGGCCATTGCGGTCGGCATCACCCCGCAGTTGCTCCCAGCCGTGGTCAGTACCTCCCTGGCCACCGGCACCCGGCAGCTGGCCAAGCGGAAGGTGCTGGTCAAACGCCTGGTGTGCATCGAGGACCTGGGGGACATGGACATCCTGGTCACCGACAAGACCGGCACCCTGACGGAGGGCAGGATCAGCTTCACCGGTGCGCTGCCGGCTTCCCCGGAGACGTCCGACGACGGGCTGCTCACCCTGGGCCTGCTGGCCACCGAGACCGACTACAGGGATGCCAAAAATTCCCCGGCCGGGCAGAACCCGCTGGACGCCGCCCTGTGGGGCAGCCCCGGGGCGTCCGGTTTCGACCCCGGACGCTTCGAGCGGGTGGACCTCATCGGCTTTGACCACCAACGCCGCCGCACCACAGTGCTGGTCCGGGAGAACGGCGGCCCCGCGCAGCTGGTCACCAAGGGCGCCCCGGAGGACATCCTGGCCCTCTGCGGACCCACCCCGCCTGCCGTGCAGGCCCTGCTGGACGAGCAGTTCGACGCCGGCTCCCGTGTGGTTGCCGTGGCCACCCGCCCGGCCCCGGGGCTGGACAGGCTGACCCCGGCGGACGAGCGCAACCTGGCCCTGGCCGGTTTCCTCGTCTTCCTTGACCGCCCCAAAGCCAATGCCCGGCAGTCCCTGGACCTCCTGGAGGCACTGGGCATCTCGGTGAAGATCGCCACCGGGGACAACGCCAAGGTGGCGGAGAAGGTCTGCGCCGACCTGGACGTGGTCTCCGGCGGCACCCTCACCGGGGCCCAGGTTGAAGCCATGTCCGACGCCGACCTCGCCGCCGCCGCCAGGACGGCAACGATCTTCGCGCGCGTGTCGCCCGAACAAAAAGCACGCATCATCACCCTGCTGCGCCTCAGCGGCGGGTCCGTGGGCTTCATGGGCGACGGCGTCAACGACGCGCTGGCACTCCACAAGGCGGACATCGGCATCTCCGTCGATACCGCGACTGACGTTGCCAAGGACGCGGCCGACGTCGTCCTCCTGGACAAGGACCTGGGGGTCCTGGCGGAGGGCGTGATGGAGGGCCGGCGGATCTTCGCCAACACCATCAAATATGTACTGATGGGCACCTCCAGCAACTTCGGCAATATGTTCAGCGCGGCCGTGGCCTCGGTGGTGCTGAGTTTCCTGCCCATGCTGCCGGGCCAGATCCTGCTGAACAACCTGCTCTACGACTCCGGGCAGCTGGCCATTCCGGGGGACCGGGTGGACAAGGAGCAGTTGCGGGCGCCATCGCACTGGGACATTGCCTTCATCCGGCGGTTCATGCTGCTCTTCGGGCCGATCAGTTCCCTTTTCGACTTCGCTACGTTCGCGCTGATGCTGTTCGTGTTCACCGCCGCGCCGGGGGAGTTCCGCGCCGGCTGGTTCATTGAATCCATCGCCACCCAGACGCTGATCATCTTCGCCATCCGGACCCGGCGGGTCCCCTTCCTGCGGAGCCGGCCCTCAGCAGGCCTGATCGCCGCCTCGCTGGGAGTGGTGGCCGTGGGCATCTTCCTGCCGCTGTCACCGGTGGCCGCAGTGCTGGGCTTCGACCCCTTGCCGGTGCCGTTCTTCCTGGCCCTGCTGGGCATGGTGGTGGTGTACCTGGTGCTGGTGGAGGTGGCCAAGCAATGGTTCTTCGCACGTGACGCCCAGCAGCTGGCCGCCCCGCCCCCGCCCGTCCGGCGCCGCAAGGATACGCACCACATTGCCCGGCGGGCCTTCCGGTTCAGCATCCCCGTCAAGGTACCCCCGCTTTCGGTCCCTGCATCCCGGAAAAACCTGCCGGGGGGCAGAAGGGCACGGCGGGTGGGGCCCTTCCGTAACCTTTAGCGCGCGCAGTGCCGGGCGTTGTTAGCATGGGAAAAGAGACGCTGGGGGCTTTCAAATATCGGATCCGGGGTGATGCAGCCCGCCGTGGATGCGACCGATTTCGGAGCGTTTTTCATGTGGCGTGAACCTATAAGGCGACGAACCCGGGAACTCCTGCGGGAGTTCGTAGAGCGGGCTGATGATCTTGTCCGGGCACAGGAACACGTCGAGGGGCTGCTCGGCGCAGTGGTCTCCATGACGGAGGACCTGAGCCTGGAGGCAGTCCTGGACCGCCTGGTGCAGTCTGCCTGCGAACTGGTGGGGGCGCGGTACGGGGCCCTGGGCGTCATCGGCGACGACCAGCAGCTGAGCCACTTCATCACCGTAGGCATCGATGACGAAGGTGCCCGCGTGATCGGCGACCTGCCCACCGGGCATGGCGTGTTGGGCCAGCTGATCCGCGAACCCAAGCCGTTGCGGCTCCATGACCTGGGCGACCACCCCATGGCGGTGGGCTTTCCCCCCAACCACCCGCCCATGGGCACCTTCCTGGGCGTCCCGGTCCGGGTCCGGAACGAGGTCTTCGGGAACCTCTACTTGACCGAAAAAATCGGTGGGCAGGATTTCACGGGGGAGGACGAGGACCTGGCGGTTGCCCTGGCGGCCGCCGCCGGCGTGGCCATCCAGAACGCAAAGCTGTTTGATGACAGCAGGCGCCGCCAGCGCTGGCTGGAGGCGGGCATGGAAGTCAGCGACCGCCTGAAGGACCAGCCGCGATCGGACACCGAGAACCTGGACATGATCGCCGAACGCGCCCTGAACGCCTCTTCCTCGGTCCTGTCCCTGATCGCATCGGTGGGGCCCGACGGAACCATCAGGTGCCGGACCTCCGTGGGTGCCCAGTCGATGCCCGGCGGCCAGGAACTGCCCGCCGCCGCCATCCTGTCCGAAGTGCTGGAGACGGGGGAGTCCAAGGTCCTGACGGACCCGCTCCTGGTGTTCGATCCGACGTCGGCCGAGAAGCTGGGCCCGGTCCTGGTGGCCGCGCTGGGCAGCAACAGTGACGGCCACCGCGACAGCGTCCTGGTCCTGGCCCGGGGCGTTGGGGGCGTCCGGTATACGGACGTCGATGCTGAGCAAAGCGCAGTGTTTGCCTCCCGGATCGGGCTGACGCTGGACCTGCTCAAGGCGAACCAGTTGCGCGAAGAGCACGCCCTGTTCATCGACCGGGAACGGATCGCAGCGGACCTTCACGACCTGGTGATCCAGCGGCTCTTCGCTGCCGGGCTGAGTATCCAGGGACTGCGCCGCTACACCGCGGACCCGCCTGCCCATGAACGGCGCATCGCCGGGATCACCGCAGAACTGGATGACTGCATCCACCAGCTCCGGGACACCATCTACTCCCTGCAGGCCCGTGAACCCGACAAGGAACTCCTGAGCGGGCGCGTGCTGCGTGCCGTCCAGGAAGCAGCTAACGCTTCCGGTTTCCTCCCCAGGATCCAGTTCTCCGGGCCGGTGGACGACGCCGTTGGCGACGAGGTCGCCGCACAGTTGCTCCCGGTACTCCACGAAAGCGTCAGCAATGCGGTCAGGCATTCGGGATCAGAGGACATCGCCATCCTGCTCGCCGTCCAGGACAACGACGTGGTCCTCACGGTCCGCGATACCGGGCGCGGGTTCAAGGATCCGCAGCGGGTCAGCGGCCTGACCAACATGAGGAACCGGGCCACCCGCCTGGGGGGTGAGTGCATCATCGACAGCGTCCCCGGCAAAGGCACCAGTGTGACGTGGAGAGCGCCCGCTGCCGGCTGACCGCCGTAGTTGGTCAGTGCAGCAGTTCCCACGCCCGGGGGATGGGCGCGGGTATCAGGTGGACCCGCCGCCGGAAGCCGAGCTTCTGGAGCACGGCGGAAACGCTGGCGCCGACGACGGCCTCGGTCATGACCAGCTCCTGCCCGATCTGGTGGTTGGTCAGCCCGCGTGCCATGAGGGCGAGCACGCTCCGCTCCGTCCGTGTCATGGCTGTGAGCCACGGCGCGGAAGCGGTGGCGTAGAGGCTTTCGGCCACCCGCTCCCTGACCCCAGGACCCATGGGCGGTATGCCGGCGGCGGTGACGCGGAGGCAGTTGATCAAAGCGTCATGGTCTCCGATCCGCTTGAGCACATACCCTGACGCGCCCGCCAGGACCGCTGCGCGCACCGCATGCTGTTCGTCCCAGCCGGTAAGGATCAGGCACTTCACGTCCGGGTCGGTGGAGCGCAAATTCCGGCACACCTCGATGCCCGTGCCGTCCGGCAGCCTGTCGTCGAGCACCACGATGTCAGGCTGCAGGATGTGGATCAAGCGGCCCGCCTCCGCAGCCGATCCGCTTTCGCCAACAACATCGAATCCGGCGTGCTCGAGCAGGTCCGCCAGGCCACGGCGGACCATCTCGTGGTCATTGAGGACGAACACCCGGACGGGCAGGGCCGGGAACGCGGCCCCTCCAGTGGGGTCTGCAGGTGTGTTCATTAAGACGCTCTCATCGGTTCGACGCCCTCCCCGGCTGCCCTCTCCCTGCAGCCGCCCCTCTGGAAGGAACCACATTTATTCATCCAGCACTTGTGGCCGCCACTCCATGCCCGGCGCTGTGACGGTGGATTCCGGAGCCTCCCGGGGGATGCTGCAGACAACGCAGATGGTGTTGTGTTCCGGACCAGTCACCCATTGGTGGGACTCCTCCAGACGGTATTCATACCGTCCGCCGAGCTCCTGGAGCCGGTTCAGCGCCACGCTGGCATTTTCCCATGAACTCCAGAAGCCCACTAGCCCGCCGTCATCCCTGGAAATGGCGTTACACCCGCCGTCGCCCAGCCGGGCCGCGGCGCCCAGGCCTGCCGGCTAGTCACCGCCATACACCGCCCTGTATTCGTCCTCGGTTGCCATGTACTCACCACCCCGTCCCGGATCAGGCGGCCTTCTTTTGCGGTGCGAGGAATACCTCCAGCGCCTGGAGCGTGGCCACGGCATCATGGAACGCCGGGTTTTGGTGCGGGTGCAGGCGGTCCAGCAGGCCGCCGTTGTGCTGGAGGCGGCGCCGCGCGGTGCGGACGGCACGGACGGCGAGGTCGAGGTCTTCCGGGCGCCGTGGCAGGGGCGATGTTCATGCACTGGATCGACGCAAGGGCAACGGCCAGGACGTTCGCGTCGAGCTGCTGCCCGGCTGCGCGGTGGCCGCGCAGCCGGGAGGCAAATGCGTCCCAAATGTCCCGCGCTGCCGTCCGTGCCACCTCTGTCCGGGCCTGGTTCGCCGGCAGCCCCTGGTCCAGGAACTCCTGATAGAGGGAATCGAACCGGACGGCCAGCTCTTCGGCTTCCTTCCCGGACCCACCGGCAGGGGCTGATTCGGAGATGAAGTTGGAAGGGTGGAGCAGCATTGCGCGCCGGTGCGCTGCTTCTGCCTGCGGCAATCGGGCGGGACGGAACGTGAGGATGTGAGCGGACATGCCGGTCCTTTCAAAATCCAGGCGGCCGGATGCGGCTGCGCACCGGCGGGCATCCCAGCGGATGCCTCCGGCGGAAAGTCACTGGGGGTACGACGGGCTGCTCTTGCCCCGCACTGAGGGGACTTGGATGCTGCCCCCACCAGAATGCCAAGCGACCGCAGTCCGGCTATAGGGCTGAAGGTCCTGTCATCGCAGGGAGTCCCGCCACCGATCAGGGCGGACGGGGGCTTAATGCCCTGTTGTGGGCTTTGGGGCCGCCCTAGCCTGAGATAGGCAGCGCGGTGCACGGCCGCATGCCGGAACCGGGAGGTGCACGGTGAAATCTGCAAACACCAGCGTCATCGCGGGCGTGATCCTCATTGCCCTGGGCGTGCTGTTGCTCCTTGACCGGCTGGGCGTCATGGACACCGCGGCATTCACGGCGCCGCTGATCTTCACGGCCGTGGGGGTTCTGTTCCTGTCCCTGTTCATCCGCCGCCGGGAGAACTGGTGGGCGGCCATCCCCGGGTCCGTGTTCCTAGGCCTGGCAGCGGTTGTCGCCGCCACCCAGCTCACAGGGGGTGCCTGGGGGCTGCTTTCCTGTTCCTTTTCATGGGTGCCGGATTCGCGGCCGTTTTCGTGCGCGAGCGTACCAACTGGTGGGCACTGATACCTTCCGGCGTCATGTTCACGCTGGCGCTCATCGTGGGCCTCCCGCCGCAACTGCAGGGAACGCCTACCGCAGCCATCCTCTTCCTCGGCCTGGCCGCAACTTTCGGGCTGCTGTCAGCAGTCCCGGTCCACACCACGGACACCGCCGGCAGCCATGCGGAGCGGATGAGGTGGCCATTGATCCCGGCCGGCATCCTCGCCGTCATGGGGCTGATCTTCGTTCTCCAGGCAACGGCGCTGCTCATTCCGGTGGACGTTGCCTTCCCTGCGGTGATGATCCTCGCCGGCCTCGCCCTCATGGTGTACGCGTACCTGGCTCACCGCGACGGGCGGCAGAAGGCGCACCGCCCGGGACCGCGCGCAGGCTAGAGGACCCGCCCCGCCAGATGGCAGGTCACGGCAAGCGCATTGCCGCCAAATGCCATCTCGCGGGTCAGTGCGGGCTAGGAAAGTGCCTGCGCCCCTGCCCGGTCCCAGTGCGCTCGCAGCAGCGCCGCGACCCGTTCGGGTTCCGCACGGTGCGGGGGATCGAAGTGGTGCCGTCCGGGAAATACCTCCAGCCGGTAATCGGCGAAGACGCGGGACAAGCGGGCGGCGTTGTCCCCCTGCTCATCCGGGCTGCTCATGCCGCCGAGGACAAAGAGCACCGGCTTTTCGAAGGCAGCCAGCCGGCTGCGGTCCAGGTCATATGTTTCGAACGCGTGCAGGAACGCGCTGATGCCCGCCGGCCGCTTGGCCATCCATGGCGGGGGTGGGCCGGGCGGCGGAGGCGGCAGGACGGCGTCGGGCTTCACCTGCAGCCGCATGAAGGATGCCATGAATTGCTCCGGCGGAAGGGCCGCCAGTTCACCGTACCGGTGCCACAGCCGCGTGTGCTCGGGGCTCCAGTCCCAGGCGCCCGCCCAGGCCGGCTCCAGCAGGGCCAGGCTCAGCAGCCGTTCCGGGTGCCGGGCTGTGAGCGCCAGGGCCGCTGCACCGCCACCCGAATAGCCCAGCAGGTGGAAGGCATCCCAGCCGCGGGCGTCCGCCTCGCGGAGCACGCCGTCTCCCTCTGTGTCCAGGCTCCAGCCAGGCGGTGGCGCGTCATCTCGGTAGAGCTCCAAGTCCTTGGCCACGGCATCAACGCTTTCTCCCAGGGCTCCCAGCAGCGCGCCATAGGCAGGACCGGCGGGCAGGACACTGCCGGGAAGCAGGATCACGCGGTACGGTTCCACGACAATGGCTCCTTCAGGCGGCCCGTCAGCCGCGCGCTGCCAGATGTGCTGGTTTCCTCCCGGGGTGTTGCCGGGGTGGACACGGCTACCCGCCCGTCCGGGGCGGCCGGGTAGCGCGGGCCTTGGGCTCCTTGGCCGGCAGGGAGCCGACGTAAGCCAGCGCCTTTTCGGCCCATGCCCGCGCCCGGGTTTCGTCGCCGTCGCCCTCTTCATTCCACACTTCGGGCAGGCCGGTGTACCCGCCCATCGGTCGCTCTGCGGGCCCAAACGGCACGGTCCGTTCGGAGGACTCCAGCACTTCCTTGTCCTCCCGGGAGAGCTTCACGCCAATGGTGGATCCGAACAGCCCGGCGAACATGTTGCCGTTGACGAACGCTCCCAGGTTGCCGAACATCGGCTTGACCACCACTCCGGGATGGTCGGGGACCACGCGGCGGAACCGCGCTTTTTCTTCCTCGGTTGCCTTGGGCATCTCCATGGCTTTGCCTCCCGTCGGCGGGGTTTGTCCGCAGGATCTGGATGCAGGATATGCCCGTTTGGCGGTGGGGTCGAGGGGCCGTTCACGGAGGTCCCCGGCAGGCAACAAATCCTGCTCTGAACAGGTCAAACTTCCCGGGCCGGTGCTATACCTGACCATAGGCAACTAATTGGAGCTGCCTGGCGAAGGGCGGATTCCGAGGACCCGGTCTTTCCCGGAAGGTTGGAGGCAACGGTGCTGGCAAATCCAGCTCCGGGGCCGGCCGGGCGCAGCACGCACCCGGGCCGGACGAACGTGGGCGCGCTGGCCCCCGCCGCGTCCGCCCTCCTCGGCGTGGCCCTCCTCACCGGCTGCAGCAGCGGCATCACCGAGTCGGTGTCCACGGCCGTCAAGGACAGCTCCTCCGCCGTCGCCACCGCCCGGATCGCCCTCCGCCAGGACATGGCCGGCAAGCTGACGCGTGCCGCCACCTCCACCACGCTTGACGACGGTCTCAAGGAACTCCAGTCCAGCCGCAGCACCGTCCTGAAGCTCTCCCCGGCCACCACGGTGGACCGCGGCACCCAGAGGCAGGCATTGGATGCGCTTGACCAGTGCGCCGCCGGCTTCGCCACGGCGCGTGCGGCGTTGGCAGCGGGCGACGGCGGCACCCCCTCCCTCGCGGACGGTGACAAAGCGCTCGCGGATGCCCAGGACGTCCTGAAGCAGCTCGAAAGCACGGTGGCGTCCCCGTGAAGGCCCACCCATGAAACGGCTCCTCCGCGTCGCACTCGGGATCCTCACCGCGATTGGCGGGTTCGTGGACATCGGAGACCTGGTAACCAACGCCGTCGTGGGCTCCCGCTTCGGCCTGTCCCTGGTGTGGGTGGTGGCCCTCGGCGTGCTGGGGATCTGCCTTTTCGCCAACATGTCCGGCCGGGTGGCTGCCGCGTCCGGCCGGGCCACGTTTGAGGTGATCCGCGAACGGCTCGGCGCCCGGGCCGGGCTGGCCAACCTGGCGGCGTCCTTCCTGATCAACCTCATGACCGTGACGGCGGAGATCGGCGGCGTTGCCCTGGCGCTCCAGCTGGCCAGCAGCGTCTACTACCTGCTCTGGATTCCGGTGGCGGCGCTGGCCGTGTGGCTGGTGGTATGGCGCGTCCGGTTCTCCATCATGGAGAACGTCACAGGCCTGCTGGGGCTGACCTTGGTCATCTTTGCGGTGGCACTGTTCCTGCTCAAGCCGGACTGGGGCTCGCTGGCCGGGCAACTCACTCCCGCGGTGCCGGAGCAGGAAACGGTGTGGACCTACAGCTACTACGCCATCGCCCTGTTCGGCGCCGCGATGACCCCGTACGAGGTGTTCTTCTTCTCCTCAGGCGCTGTGGAGGAGGGGTGGACGGTGAAGGACCTGCTCCAGGAGCGGATCAACGTCCTGGTCGGATTCCCGCTTGGCGGCTTGTTGTCCGTGTCCATAGCCGCGTGCGCCGCCGTCGTCCTGTTGCCCGCCGGCATATCGGTGACGTCGCTGTCCCAGGTGATCCTGCCTGTGGCGGAGGGCGCAGGAAAGATCGGCCTGGCGCTGGTCCTGCTGGGGATCGTGGCGGCGACTTTCGGCGCAGCCCTGGAAACCACGCTTTCCAGCGGCTACACCCTGGCCCAGTTCTTTGGCTGGTCCTGGGGCAAGTTCCGCCGCCCGGCGGAGGCCGCCCGCTTCCACCTGTCCATGATTGTGTGCCTGCTGGCGGGCATCGCGGTGCTGGCCACCGGGGTAGACCCCGTGCTGGTCACCGAGTACTCGGTGGTGTTTTCCGCCATTGCGCTGCCCTTGACCTACCTGCCCATCCTCATCGTGGCCAACGATCCGCAGTACATGCGCGAGCATGTGAACGGACGGGTGGTCAACGCGCTGGGCATGGTATACCTGGTGATCATCCTGGTGGCCTCCATAGCCGCCATCCCCCTCATGATCGTGACAGGAGCTGGCGCATGACAGCCCAGCCTGGCCCGCTGCGTCCCGCGCCGAAAGTGGCCGGGCGGATCCTGGATGCGCAGCTGCACCTGCTGGACCGGCAGGTTTTGGACCACGACGGCGTTCCGGTCACCACCGTCGACGACCTCGAACTGGCAGGCCCTGCCGTGGATGATGCCATTGAGCCCGGAACACCCGCGCCTGTCCTTAGTGCGCTGCTGACCGGGCCGGTCCTGGGGACGCGCGTCTTCGGCGGCAGGCCGCCGTCGTCCCGGCTGATCCGCATTCCCTGGAAAGACGTGGCGGAGGTGGGCGTAGTGGTTCGGCTGGGCGTCAGCGGAGAGTCGCTGGATGCAGGCTGGGTGGAACGTTGGGTACGGGACAAGATCATTGCGCGCATCCCGGGAGGCCGCCATGATCCTCGGTGACCTGCTGGGCAATACCGTCCAGGATGCCGACGGCGGGTGGCTGGGCCGCGTGGCCGACGTCCGGTTTGCGTTGGACGGCACCGCGCACCAGCTGATGGCCGAGCCGCGGCTGCTGGGCCTGGTCATCAGCCCGCACAGCGCGGCATCTTTCCTGGGCTATGAACGGAACGGACTCACCCGGCCGTGGCTGCTGGCTCGAATGCTCCGGTGGCGGCACCGCGGCGCGTTCCTGGTGCTTTGGGAGGACATAGCGGTGGTAGGCGCAGGCTCCGTCCGGCTCCGTCCCGGGTACACCCGCTACAGCACGGCACTGCAGGATGCGGCGGAGGCGTGATCCGGACCCGGCAGGCATGCAATTAGGTATGCGTCAAATCTCCTGTAGTGTAGATCCTGTTGTTGTGTTTATGCAGTTGGTAGTTCAGGCAGTACGCGCGGTCGAAAGTCCGTGTTCTTCTGAAGTAGCGGTTTTTGAACACCCCACGCCGGAGGGCCCGAAAGTCGGGACGTTCCCTCCACCTTCACGAAGGACAAAATTAATGGCTACTGGTACCGTCAAATGGTTTAACGCTGAAAAGGGCTTCGGCTTCATCTCCCCGGACGACTCCTCGCAGGACGTGTTCGCGCACTACTCCGCGATCAACTCCTCCGGCTTCCGCTCCCTCGAAGAGAACCAGAAGGTTTCCTTCGACACCGAGCAGGGCCCCAAGGGTCCCCAGGCCACCAACATCCAGGCTCTCTAATTTCCTAGGGATCCGGGACCGTTAGGTTTCCAAGCAGGGCTTGCCGTTCATGAACTGCTCCCCGAAAGTTGGACTGAAAATTCAGTTCTGACTTACGGGGAGCAGTTTCATGTTTAAGAGCAGTTCGCTGTCTGAGGAGCAGCGGGATGCCGCGGTGGCGTTGTTTGAGATCGGTTGGGGCTCGAGAGCTGTGGCCACAAGGCTCGGTGTGGGTCGGAAAGCTGTCCTCCGCTTGCACGACAGATGGCGCGTTCGTGGAGATACTGCTCTTGTGACCAAGCCAAGCAGCCGAGTGTATTCCTTCGAGTTCAAGCTCAACGCTGTGCAGCGGTATATCGCTGGCGAGACCAGGGTCGCCCTGGCCAAAGAGCTCGAACTGTCCTCGCCACATCTGATAGCCGTGTGGGCGGGGCAGTATCGTGCTCAGGGCGAGGAAGGCCTTCGTCCGAAACCTAAGGGCCGCCCAAGGAAGAATCCAGATACGCCGGCGCAGCCGGAACCTGAGCTGCAGCGGCTGCGGCGTGAGAACGAAAGGCTGCGTGCGGAGGTTGCCTTTCTGGGAAAAGTAAACGCCTTGAGGGACGAGGAACGGCGCTGAAGGTTCGCGCTGTCATCGCTCTCAAGGCTGAGCACCGGTTAGAGGTTCTTCTGGATGTGGCGGGGTTGGCCCGGTCCACGTTCTTTTACCACCAGTCCCGGCTTAGTGGCCCGGATCCACGAGCCTCCTTGAAGGCCGCTATTACGGAGATTTTCAAGAAGAACCATGGCCGGTACGGGCACCGCCGGGTGCACATTGAGCTGGTCAAGCAAGGGTGGAGGGTCGCCAAGAAGACTGTGCTGAAGGTGATGCGTTCGCTCCGTCTGGTCTGCAAGGTCCGGAGCAGGAAGCGGTACAACTCCTACCAGGGCGAGCAGGGCATCCTTGCCCCGAACCTGCTGAAGCGGCAGTTTGAAGCGGATGCTCCAAACCAGAAATGGGTTACCGACGTGACCGAATTCAGTGTTGGTGACCGGAAGCTATACCTCTCACCGATCATGGATCTGTTTGACCGGCAGATCATCTCCTACACGATCGGAACGTCGCCCAACCTGGAGCTGGTCAATACCTCGTTGCGCGCCGCCTTGGCCACGCTGGAGGACGGACAGAAACCCCTCGTGCACTCCGACCAAGGGTTCCAGTATCAGCACAATTCTTGGCGCACACTCTTGGCAGACGCCGCCGCGGTCCAATCGATGTCCCGCAAAGCCAACTGCTACGACAACGCCGTCATGGAGAACTTCTTCGGACACCTGAAGGAAGAACTCTTCCACCGTGTCCGGTTCCTCAGCATAGAAGCGCTAGAAACTGCACTGCACGAGTACATGCATTGGTACAACACCGAAAGAATTTCCACCAGACTCAAGGGATTAAGCCCGGTACAGTACCGCGCTCAAAGGCTTGCGGCCTAGGCCATCCAGTTACCGCTGGGGCGATAGCAGCCCCGTTTCCAACTGTCGTGGTGTCGGTTAGGGTTGGGCCATGACGCGCAGCGGGCGCCGCAACTATGGGTTGCGTATGACGGACTGGATGGGCTTGACCGAGCCCGGGAAAAAGCCGGAGTTGCCCGGGCCACGAGCCCTTTTGTTCCAGGTCGTCGGCTGGTTCGTGTCAGCTCTGATCTGGTTGTTTCTTGCTACTCGAACAGAGGGTGAAATGCGCGTCTGGTACGTAGTCCTGGTTGCGCTCTCCCTTGTCCTGACAGTGGCAAATCTCGTCATGCTAGGTCGGTCCAGGAAGCGCAAACACAGATCACAAACGGATTGAAAAGCTCCCGATAGTCTCACTCAACAGTTCTGGAGACGTACCCGCAACAGAACTTCGACACACGAAAGGCTCCGTCCCAAGTGGGACGAAGCCTTTCGTGACGAGCCGCTCATAGGCCCCCGTTCGAGATCTCGTATATTGAGAGTCCAACTTTCGGGGACCAGTTCATTCATCGGCAGGCCCTGCTTTTTGTTAAACCGGCAATGGCATCCGGCTAATATTTCCTCCTCGACAAAGGACTGTTGAAGGAGCAATCTATTAGGTGCGTACGTACGCAGCGTGCCAATCCCACGCCTACGGCGGCGTTTGGAAAACTCCAATGACGCGGCACCAGATGGGGTGGTGCATGTCCGGCACGTAAGTCGGCCGGCACCAGCTGCCCGCGCTCCCCGGCATCGGCAGCTGGCACCTTCACTCCGAAAACAGCGGCCCGTCCGGCCAGTTGTCCACTGCGTTGGACCGGCTGCAGCTGTTCATCGCCTCTGGCCGATGGCAGTTCGAGAAAGCATTCCTATGAAGAATAATCGGGGAATCAATCCAAGATTCAAGATATTGTCGTTCATCGTTGCATTCGCTGTTTCACTGCTGGCCTCCATGGCCGTCGCGGGACCGGCCTCGGCCGGCGACGGGGGCCACCGGACCTGGCACGTGCAAGTGGGCTCCGAGTCCAGCGACCAGGAAATCCAGGGGATGGCGTTCCTTCCCTCGGAGATCTTCATCAACGAGCGGGACACCGTCATGTGGCACGCAAACGCTGCGGAGATCCACACGGTGACCTTCCTGGCGGCGGGCCAGCCGCTGACGGACTTCAATCCATTCGATCCCAATGAACTGGGACCAGTCGGTGGGGCTTCCTACGACGGGACGCACTATTACAACTCGGGCATCATGGCCAACGTGGACGTACCGGGCTTCCCGGCCGTCAAGGACTACAGCCTGACGTTCCCGCGCGAGGGTAACTTCACCTACTATTGCCTGGTCCACGGAAAGATGATGAAGGGTACCGTCCACGTGCGCGACCGTGGCACCGATTACCCCTACAACCAGGGTGACTACAACAGGGCATCCAGGGTACAGGCGCAGTCCATCATTCGTGACGGCGAACAGCTCGACGAGTCGCTGGCCGAGCAAGCAAGCAACCACAAGGTCATGGCGGGCGGTGACGACGGCGTGGCGATGGTCATGCGCTTCGTCCAGCCAACAGTGACGGTGCACCGTGGTGACTGGGTGACTTTCGCGAACACTGGCATGGGCGCTCCCCATACCGTCACTTTTGGCAACGAGCCGGCGAACATTTTCGCCCCGTCCGGCGACCCGACGGATTTCTCGGGCGGCGACCTCAGTTCGGGAATCCTGCTGCCGGGCGCGGTTTTTAAGGTGAAGTTCCAAACGGAGGGCACCTTCAAGTACATCTGCGCACTCCATGACTACATGGGCATGGTGGGCAAGGTGATTGTCGTCGACTGATGAAATCTGGTTACGTGCCCGGCTGGAGCATCTGTTCCAGCCGGGCACGCCGGTGCTGCCGCCTGCCGGCGCGGGCAGGCCTACGCGCCGGCGGTGTCCCCGGGCTGCCCCGCCGCGGATGACCGGCCGGGGTGGGGGTGGCCCAGTGCGGTTGAACCGGACGCCGGTGAGAGGCCCAGGCGCCTGACGACTTCTGCGGCTTCTTCGGCGGGAGTGCGCCCGACATCCACCACGATGGTGTTCTCGTCCGGCCCCGGCGGCTCAAGCGTGGCGATCTGCGAATCCAGCAGGGACGGGGGCATGTAGTGGTCCATCCGCGCCGTCAGCCGGCGGCCGATCTGTTCCTTGGAACCGGACAGGTGCACGAAGACGACGTTTTTCTCGCGGAGCCGGTCCCGATAGATCTTTTTCAAAGCTGAGCAGGTGATGATGCCGGGGATGCCGGCCATCGTGTGCTCGATGATCCACGAGGCAATCGTGTCCAGCCAGGGCCAGCGGTCCTCGTCGGTCAGCGGGATCCCGGAAGCCATCTTCGCCACGTTTTCGGCCGGGTGCAGGTCATCTCCTTCCTCCAGGTCCCAGCCGAGCTGGCCGGCCAGGATACCCGCCACCGTCGACTTGCCGGACCCGGATACGCCCATGATGACCAGGACCGGCTGCTGGACGGAGCCGGGAGTGATCGCGGCGTCCATCAAGGGATCACCACGGACAGGATCATGACCAGCGCGAACCCGACCACGGAGATGAGGGTTTCCATGACGGACCAGGTTTTGAAGGTCTGGCCAACGGTCAGGCCGAAGAGTTCCTTGACCAGCCAGAAGCCGGCATCGTTCACGTGGGAGAGGAACAAGGAACCGGCGCCCACAGCGAGGACCAGCAGGCCTGCGTGCCCGGGGGAGAGGCTTGCTGCGAGGGGCGCTACGATGCCTGCCGCCGTCACCGTTGCCACCGTGGCTGAACCGGTTGCGAGCCGGATAGCCACTGCGATAAGAAAGCCCAGGACCAGGACGGAGATATTGGCTCCGGTGGCCCATTTGGCAACCGCATCGCCCACTCCGGCGCCGATGAGGGTCTGCTTGAAACCGCCACCTGCGCCCACGATCAGGATCACGGCTGCGATGGGCCCGACGGAGGCGCCGATCTTGGCTCCGATTTTGGTGCCGGTGAAGCCGACGGCGTAGCCGAACGTCACCAGGGCCAGCAGGACCGCCAGGGTCATGGCAACCAACGGTTCACCGATGAAGTCGAAGAAGACGCGGGCCGCGCTTGGGTTCTTGGCGTTGGGGTCAACAATGTCCACCACGGCCTTAAGGAGCATCAGCACCACAGGGAAGACGATGGTCAGCAGGGTGATGAGGAATGTGGGCTGGCGCTTGACGTCGGGGTCGGCCTGGGTGTGCTCGGTATCGATGCCGCCGGCCACCTTCGGGGCATCCACCGGGACCCAGCGCGCAGCGTAAATGGCGAACAGCGGGCCGCAGATGATGACCGTGGGAATGGCGATCAGGAGCCCTAGGGCCAGGGTGATGCCCAACGGGGCGTTCAGGCTGGAGATGGCCACGAGGGGGCCCGGGTGCGGCGGGACAAGGCCGTGCAGGACGGAGAGGCCGGCGAGGGCCGGGATGGCTACGCGCATCAGCTTCCGGCCCGACCGCTGGGCCACCAGGACGATGACGGGCAGCAGCAGCACGAGGCCGATTTCGAAGAACATCGGCAAACCGATGATGACGGCGACCAGGGCCATGGCCCAGGGGAGGACCTTCGGGGACACTTTGCCGAGCAGGGTGTCCACGACGCGGTTGGCGCCGCCGGAATCTGCCAGGAGCTTGCCCAGCATGGCGCCGAGCGCGATCAGCAGGCCAACTTCTTTCAGCGTGCCCCCCACGCCGTCTTCGAAGTTGCTGATGACCTTCCCTAGTTCAACCCCGGAGGCGAGGCCGACGAACGCCGATCCGAGGACCAGCGACAGGAAGGGATGGAGCTTGAGTTTTACGATCAGGAATACGATCAGCGCAATGCCGATGGCGGCGACTACGACCAGTTGGGTGTCGTGTCCGTTCCACGGCTCTGTGGCGGCGGGAAGGAGAAGGGATTGCATGTTGCTTCCTCGATATGGGGTAGGGCGGCCAACGAAACTGGTGGCTGCCGCAATAAGTATGACGTATGACACCCCAAAAGTGAATAAGTAGGACATTTACTCCTGCCTGCAGGTGCGCCGGACTGCCTCCCAACGTGCCGCGATGCCGCCGCGGGGCGGCGGGGAGGCCAGCGCCCGGGAACACCTGCCGTCCCGCCGTCGTTATCCCCCTTGGCGTGCCATGCCGGCGCGCCGCCGGCCAACCAAAGGACACCCCGTGACTGCTCCACGCACCATTGTGATTACCGGCGCCAGCGACGGCATCGGAGCCGCAGCCGCGCGGACGCTGGCCAGGGCGGGGGAGCAGGTGGTCGTGGTAGGCCGTTCCGCCGAGAAGACCCGCGCCCTGGCCGGGGACATCGGCGCCGACTACTACCTGGCCGATTTCGCCCAGCTGTCACAGGTCCGGGACCTTGCTGCGAAAATCAAGGACAAGTACCCGCGCATCGATGTCCTGGCGAATAACGCCGGCGGGATCATGGGCAAGCGGACGCTCACCGTGGACGGCAACGAGTCGACGTTCCAGGTCAACCACCTGGCGCCGTTCCTCCTGACCACCCTTCTCATGGACACCCTCACTGCCAGCAGCGCCAAGGTGATCAACACCTCCAGCGCCGCGAACAACTTCGGCAAACTGGACCTCTTCGACCTCAATGCCGAATACGGATACAGCACCAACCGCGCCTACGGCACGGGCAAGCTCGCCAACATCCTCTTCACTTCCGAACTGCACCGCCGCTTCCATGACCAGGGAATCACGACGGCGGCATTCCACCCGGGCGTGGTCCGCACCAACTTCGCAGCGGAGTCCGGGAGTCCGTGGCGGCACGCCTACACCACCTTGCTGAACCGCTTCATGCTGAGCCCGGACCAGGGGGCCGACACCATGCTCTGGCTCATTAACGGCACCGCAGGAACGGACTGGATCTCCGGCGCCTACTACGCCAAGCGGGCCCTGGCCAAGGCTTCCGCCCAGGCCTACGACGCTGAACTGGCGCGCGGGTTGTGGGAGAAGAGCGAAGAACTGGTCAAGGTCCGCGCCTGAGTCGCTGCGGGTCCTACCGCTCGCAGCCCACTCCGTCGTGGTCCGCGTCCAAGCCGTAGATATCGCGGCCAATGACCTGGACGGGCCCGCGCACGTACGCCGGCCCGTTGCCGCTACCGCCGGCGCAGTCCACATCTGAAGCGATGGGCACGCACCCTGAGTAGTTGGGGTCGCAGCCTGGATTCGTCCCCGGCACGGGCTGAGCCGCCGGCGCGGGAGGCGCGGCGGCCTTGGCGGCCGCTTCCGCTGCGGCCTTTGCGGCGGCCGCGTCCTGGGCTGCCTTGGTTTCGGCGGCTTGCCGGGCTGCAGCCTCTCCAGCGGCTTTGTCTGCGGCATCCTTGTCCGCCGCAGCTTTGGCAGCAGCTGCCTTTTCTGCCGCTGTTTTCGCTGCCTGTTCGGCTGCTGCCTGGTCGGCGGCCGCTTTCGCGGCAGGAGTTGCCGTGGCGGCTTCACTGGCGGGGCTGCCAGCAAGGGACAGCGAAGCCTGGGTTGAGCAGCCGGCCAGCATGAGGACGACGGCAGCCCCGGCCCCGACGCGCAAAGTCACCTGCCGGGGCCCTGCCGTGGCAGGCGCCTTGTCCCTTCGGTACGGGCGGAAAGGCAACGGACAGTTCCGGAAGGCAGGCATGCGTCCCCCAATGGCGTGTGCTGGATGCGGATGGCACGGCCAGCGTAGCTTCGCCTTCTGGCGGAGAACGGATTAAGCGCAAATCTTGAGCCATTAACGGAGGAAGCGCTGCCCGGCTCCTGCCGGGCAGCGCTTCCGCCGTTCATGCTGTGAAGAGGGTTATGTCATTGGCCCGCGGGGTGCCCGTTGTGGGTGATCGAGGCGACCGCGCCTGTCTGCTCGTTGAGCAGGACCTTGTCGTTGCGCTCGTGGTGGAAGTTGAACATTGCCTCCATTGACCCGGCGGTCGCATCGGCCGAGGAGTCGCCGACCTGTCCGGTGTGCCAGTTGTCCTCAATGAACTTCAGGATCGAGGCCTGATCTGTTTCAGTGTGGTCCACGAAGTTCTTCTTCGCGAAGGGGGAGATGACCACCAGCGGCTGGCGGGGGCCGGGTCCGCAGCGGTCGGCGTAGCCGCCGGCCACGGGGACGCCGTTCGCTGCGGCGTTCTGGCACCATGCGGCGTCGTCGGGGCTGTTGGAGGCGTTCTTCACCTTGGCGGCGACGTGGTCGTACCAGCCATCGGAATCGTCGTAGGCGAGGACGATGGCGGTGTCCTCCCAGTTCT
The DNA here is from genome assembly GCF_039907755.1 of Pseudarthrobacter sp. CC12. Lineage (NCBI taxonomy): Bacteria > Bacillati > Actinomycetota > Actinomycetes > Micrococcales > Micrococcaceae > Pseudarthrobacter > Pseudarthrobacter sp. CC12. The sequence goes on from NZ_JARDJH010000031.1 coordinate 51,016, forward strand.
TGGACTGCTGGATCTCGTTGACTGTCTTGGTGACGAAGTTCTGCTCATCGACCGGGTCCGAGTAGGCGGCGTGGCCGTCCTGGAAGTTGGAGGCCTTCAGGAAGGACACGGCAGGCATATTGTCGCTGTTGACCACCTTGCTGAAGTCGGTCAGGTCGTACTGGTGGTTGGCCTGGCCGTTGTGGCCGATTTCTGCGTCGTTCGCCGGGGCGAGATGGTGGGGGTTGGCGGTGGAGGCGTAGTACTGGAAGGGCTGGTGGTGCGGGTTGTAGTCCGTGCTGGAGACGCCGGCTACGTTGTTGTGGGTGCCCTTGCAGGCCGCCGGGGTAGTGGCAGTTGCCGCTGTGGTGGGCGCGAAGCCGCCCTGGAACCAGCCCCAGGACACGCCCTGGTCGTTGAGCAGGTCGCCGATGTTCTTGCCGGTCATGCCGGCCAGGTTGTTGGCCTTGGCGTGGCTGTTGTTGGAGCAGTCGTCGTAGACCGGGTCCGGGTCATTGATCATGGTGCCGACGCCGTTGGCGTCCGGGACGCGGACCGTGTAGTCGCTGGCGGTGGGCTTCACCGGCTGGCCGGCGGCGGTGAATTCCTTCACGCCGTGGGTCTGGCCGGAGACCAGGTTCAGCGCGCCAGGGGTTGAGGGGCCGAAAACGGTGCTGAAGTGGTTGTCGCTCATGGCATAGTTCTGGGCGTAGTTCCAGATCCCGCTGACCGTGTTGCCGTCGTAATAGTCCATCGTCAGCCCGGGGCGCCCGTACTGGTTCGGTGCACAGGCGTCCTTGCTGGTGAACTCCACGAATTTATCCATCAGGCCGCCGTTGTACGCCTTCTGCTCGGCCGTGTACTCATGGTCCTGGTCGCAGGTGACAGCCTGCATTGGGGACAGCCGCGCCGGCTGGACGGAGTTGGGGTTGTTCGGGGCCAGCAGGCCAGCGCTGGCGAGGGTGTTGATGTCCTTGGGGGTGTCCTCGGATGCCTTGAAGGCAGCCGCTGCGGTGCCGGTACCCTGTTGGGTTTCGCCAGGAGCGTTGGCCGCGTTGGGGTAGGTGGCGAAGTAGTGGTCAAAGGAGACATTTTCCTGGAAGAGCACCACCACATGCTTGATCGGCGTGGCGGTGTTGCCCTGAGCCGTAACGGCAGTCGCGGGTGCGGCGCTGAAGCCGACGAGTCCGGCCGTCAGGGCTGAAGCGGCGAGTGCTGCCGCGCCGGTGGCGGCTGCAATTCTTTTTCGGGTGGGGGGTGCCATGGATGGCATGGGGTATCCAATCGTTTCAGGTGATGCGGGCGCCGCGGGGAGCGGCGGGTCTGGGGCTATTTGGCCGGGGTGACGTCGGCTTCGTAGGTGAGGATTTCCGTGCCGTTGCCTTCTTCACCGTTGTCCGGGGCCACCGTCATGCTGAGGTGGTTGCCGTCGGCGGTCATTTTGAACGGGTTGCGGGTGGCCACGTGCCCGGCGGTGGACCACTGCTGGAACGGGACCTCGCGGGTCACCTCATGGGACTTCAGGTCGATCATCGCCATGCCACCCAGTTCATAGGTAGCTGCTGTGCCCCCGGCGGAGGGAGTCTGCGGGAGGTTGGTCACTCCGGCGCAGAGCATCTTCGCATTGGGTACGTACTGGCAGTCCTGGTAATCGATGAAGTAGTTCGGGTTTTCCCACGTGGACAATTGCTTGCCCTGCAGGTCCCACTCCGCGAACCGCCGGGAGCCCCAGGTGTTGCCCACCAAGTGTCCGGTCTGCTTGTCCAGGACAATGCCGCCGAAGTGGTCCTTGACTTCGAACTGCTTGTGCACGTCCAGGGTCTGCGCATCAACCTTGTAGATGATGGCGCTGCTGTCCGGCCGGTACTGGGCCACCGGCACCCACACGTTGGTGCCGTCAAAGTCGATGCCACCGGGGTGGTACATGTCGCCCTCGCCAAGGGTGATGTCCTTTTGCAGGTTGCCGGCCTTGTCCATGACGAACAGATGTCCGATGCCCTTGCCGGGCGTGCGGTCGTAGCCGCCCTGCGGAGTGGGGTACTTGGCGGTGGGTTCGAAAATCTGCACGGCCGAGAGGAAGATGTGGTCCTGGCTGTAGGCGATTCCCTCTGTGTGGTAGGTGGGGAAGTTCAGTTTCAGCTTGGACGTCTGCTGCCAGGCGGTGTTGCGGTTGACGGCGTCGAACGCGTTGGCCAGTTCCGTGGAGGTTTCATGGTGGGTTCCGGCGGCTGGGCTGGTGCCCTGCTCCGGGACATTGGCCTGCGCCGCGGCAGCGCCGGCAGCCGCGCAGGCGGCAACTATCAGCGACGCGGCCAGGGTCAGGGCGCGCCGGTTTGGTGTGGAGCTCATGGAGGGGGCCTCTTAAGGTTGGGGTCTCAACAGGAGCTCTCAAGTTACTAATGGGTAATGAACCGGGAGTGGCGGCCCGGTGAACGACGGCTGGCGCCGGGCTAACGGGTTGGCGCGCGGGGCCGGTGCCTAGCCGCTGTTCCGGGCCATGGCCTCGCCAATGATCCGGGCGCCTTCGGGATAGGCGCCCGGGTTCGGGCCGGAATAGTTAAGGCGGATGAACGCTCCGGCGGACTCGGCCGGGAACCACTCGGTGCCGGCGGCGATGATCACTCCGGCGTCCTCGCAGTCGCGCGCCAGCCTGGGAAGGTCGGTGGTGTCCGGGAGGCGCACCCACAGGTTGAGCCCGCCTTTGGGCAGGTTGTCGATGTGTGCCTGCGGGACGTGTTCCCGGATGCTGGTGGCCAGCAGGTCGCGGCGGGAATGGAGCTGCTGGCGGAGGCTCCGCAGGTGGGTCTGCCATCCTGGTTGCGTGACCACGTCCAGTGCCGCAGCCTGCAGGAGTCCGCTGACATACATGGACTCGGCGGCGCGGTGGCCCAGGATGCGTTCGCGCGCCGGCCCGCGCACGATCACGGCGGCAATGCGGATGGCCGTTGACACGCTCTTGGTCAAGGATCTGATGTAGACCACGTGGCCGGAATCATCGCGCGTGGCCAACGGAAGGGGGTTTGAAGTGATGCCGAAGTCGTGGGCCCAGTCGTCCTCCACCAGGAACGCGCCGTGCCGGTGGGCAACGTCCAGGATCTCGTCGCCACGGCCCGGCGCCCACTGCCCGCCCGTGGGGTTGGAATAGTTGGGCTGCACGTAGAACGCCCGCGCTCCAGTCTCCGTAAAGGCGCGGTCAACGTCGGCGGGGTCCGGGCCGTCCGGCCCGGTGGGCACCGGGACCAGCCGCACCCCGGTCTGGGCGGCGGCGAGTATGGCGCCCCAGTACGACGGCGATTCGATGAGCAGCGGCTGCCCGGCGCCCACCAGGGCCCGGAAGATGGAGCTGAGTCCGCTTTGGCTGCCCGGCAGCACGATCACGTCACTGGGCGTTGGTGGCGTGGTCCCGGACGGGGTTGCCGAGCCGAGCTCCTGGGCGAACCACTGCTGCAGTTCGGGCATGCCGGCGGCAGGTGGCCGGGACAGCGCGGCGTCGCCGCGGGCAGCGCGGGCCAGTGCGGACCGGACCAGCCGCTCCGGCAACAGCTCCCGGTCCGGGTAGCCGGAGTGGAACCAGATGGCCTCGGCGGGGACCGTCCGCATGGTGCCCGACGACGGCGGAAGCGGCGATGAGGGAGAACGCAGCGCCGCGGTCTGCCAGCCGTAGTCCGACGGGCGGGCGGTGCGTACGGCGCGGACGAACGTCCCGACGCCGGGCCGGCTGTCGATCAGGCCCTGCGAAGCCAGTGCCTGCAGGGCTTTCTGGACCGTCACCGGGCTCGCGTGGTACTCGGCCACCAGTTGCCGGGTGGAGGGCAGTTTCGCTCCCGGGGCCGCTTCCGCAACCCACTGCCGGAGTGCCGCCACGATCCTTGAACTGCTATCGTTGTTCATGAGAGAACATAGTAGCGCTACTGTGCTGGAGAGCCCAGTGATACTGTCCCGGCGGTCCTCCGGGATCTGGTGGGGCCTGATGGGTGTCGCGGCCTTCTCCTTCACGGTTCCCTTCACCAAGGTGGCCGTCGCCGGCCTGCCGCCGTTGTTCATCGGTTCCGGCCGTGCAGTGGCGGCCGCCGTCCTTGCCGCCGCAGCACTCGCGATCACCCGGCAGCGGCTGCCGCGCCCACGCACCTGGCTGCGCCTTTCGCTCGTGGCCGGCGGCGTCGTCGCAGGCTTTCCTTTGCTTACGTCCTACGCGCTTACCGCGGTGCCGGCCGGGCACAGTGCCGTGGTCATTGCGCTCCTGCCCGCCGCCACGGCCACTGCCGCGGTGCTGAGGACGGGGGAGCGGCCAACGGCGGCCTTCTGGGCCGTGACTGTACTCGGCTCGTTGGCAGCGGTTGCCTTCGCCTTCCTGCAGGCGGGCGGTATCGGCCACCTGCACTGGGCGGACCTCCTGCTGCTCGGGGCCGTGGCCTGCGCCGCCGTCGGATATGCGGAGGGTGGCCTGCTGGCCAGGGAAGTCGGCTCGTGGCAGACCATCGCCTGGGCGCTGGTCCTCGCCGCGCCGGCCATGCTGGTCCTGGCCGCGGCCTCCGTCCAGGGCCAGCCGCCGTCGGCCAGTCCAATCCAGTGGGCGGCGTTCGGCTACCTGGCCGTGGTGAGCATGTTCCTTGGCTTCTTCGCCTGGTACCGCGGCCTGGCGATCGGCCCTATGGCACAGGTGAGCCAGATCCAGCTGCTTCAGCCCATCCTGAGTATCTGCTGGGCCGCGCTCCTGCTGGGGGAGGCACTGACGTGGACCACCGCCATCGGCGCCCTTGCCGTCATCCTCTGTGCCGCGGCGGCCGTCCGCGTCCGGCTCAAGGCAACCGCCTGACCACCTGAAAGGACTCCCATGTACATTCCTTCCCATTTCGCCGCCGAACCCGACGCCGTCCGGAACCTGTTGGCGCACCCCGGCGCTGCCAACCTGGTGACCATGACCGACGGCGGCCTGCTGGCAACGCTGCTGCCCTTCGCGTTCAATCCGCAGGTGGGGGAGCACGGTGCCCTCCAGGCGCACATGGCCCGGAACAACCCGCAGTGGTCCACTGCGCCTACAGGTGAAGCGCTGGCCATCATCCAGGGCCCGGACGACTACGTTTCTCCGTCGTGGTATGCCTCCAAAGCCGAACACGGCCGGGTGGTCCCCACCTGGAACTACAGCACGGCGCATGTCTACGGGGAGCTGGTGGTCCATGACGATGCCGGCTGGCTGGCATGGCACGTCCGGCACCTGACGGCCTTGCATGAGGGCGGCCGGCAGGATCCGTGGGCCGTTGACGACGCTCCGGGGAAATTCGTCGCCGGGCAGCTGCGCGCGATCGTGGGCGTGGAGCTGGTGGTCAGCCGGATCGAGGCGAAGGAGAAACTGAGCCAGAACCGCTCCGCAGCCGACGCCGCGGGGGTGGCGGCGGGCCTCCGGTCGATCGGGCGCGAAGCCGGTGCGGCCGCCGTCGAACGCGTCCGCACCTGAGCCCGGGGCTACCGGACGGCGCTAGGCCGTCCGTTCCAGCAGCACCATGACCTCGTAGTGCGTGGTCTGCGGGAACATGTCCAGGACACGGGCACGCCGGGCGGTAAAGGAAGGGAGCGCGGCCAGGTCACGGGCCAGCGACTGGGCGTTGCAGCTGGAGTACACCACGTGCTGCACGTCCGAGGACTCCAGCCAGCCGCACAACTCCTTGCCGATGCCGCGCCGCGGCGGGTTCACGATCACCAGGTCCGGTGACCGCTCCGCCGCGAGGGCGAACGCGGTGGCGTCGCCGGCCTGGAACTCCATGCCTGCCAGGCCAGCCTCGTCACTGCTGAGCCGGGCCGAGGCGATCGCCTCGCTGCTGGTCTCGATGCCGGTGACTGTACGGGACGGGGCAGCGCTGTGCAGCGCGAAACCGCCCACGCCGCAGTACAGGTCCCACACCGAGGCCGGCGCCAGCTCGTTGACCCACTCCCGCCCCTGCCGGTACAGGGCCGCGGCCATGCCGGTGTTGGTCTGGAAGAAGCTCTGCGGCCGCAGGTGCAGGTTGATGTCATTGACCCGCATCTCCAGGGTGGACTGCTCCGTCAGCAGGATCTCGCGGTCGCCTTCGAGCACCGCTTTGTGCTCCGGGAGCAGGTTGACGGAGACCACCTTGACCTGCGGCAGGTCGGCCAGGAGTTCGGGGAGGTGCTTCCGGATCCGTGGCAGGGTCTGCTCGGAGCGGAGGACCAGGCGGAGCATCACCTCACCGGCGGGGGACTCGGTGATGATGACGTGCTTGAGTTCCCCGGTGCGTTTCGGAACGTCGTAGGGGGTCAGGCGGAGGCGGCGGATGTAGGTGGCCAGCACCGGGAAGACGGCGCGCAGGCCGGGGGAGCAAACGCCGCATTTGCGCAGGTCCACGCCGTGCCCGTCAGCGTCGAGGATTCCGATGGTGGGGTTTTGTGCCGTCCCGCCGATCACCATCTTGGCTTTGTTGCGGAAGCCGGACTCCTGGCTGGCCACGGGCTCCAGCCACTCCAGTTCCGTGTGTCCGGCGAGGAGGGCCTGGCAGTGCAGCTGCTTGCCGGCCAGCTGTTCGCCGTACGGCCTGCCCATGTGGGTGCAGGAGCGGCAGGTGCCGGCATCAAAGTAGGAACAGCGCATGACTGCACAAGTTTACCCGGTCGCCTTCCCGGCCAGGACGGGAAGGTGCGACGACGGCACTTGGGGAAGTGCCGGCGTCGTCCGTTGTGCCATCACTTAAGGGCGTCGCAAACGTCAAGTGCCCTGCCCGTTGTGCTCACCAATTTGAAGGTGCCCATTGTGTCGATCGTGTACACGATCTTCCCGGTGTACTGGGTTGTGGTCGGGCCTGCGGGAACATCGGTGGGGAACATGATCAGCCCGTTGTGCCCAGTGGCCGTCACCGTTATGGTCCCGTCAGGGTTGAACTCGGTACTAGTGACGGAGCCATCCGTCCTGATGCTGATGGATTTTCCGTTGTTCAAGTTGGTGTACGTATTCAGCGTCCCTTTCCCTGCGCTCAGTACGCGTACGGGATTGCCCGACCTGTCGTAAAAGTCCCTCTCGATGAGGTTTCCTCCCGTAGCATCCCATCTCAAGGGAAACGCACACCCTGTTCCGGCTGGAAAATCCATACGGGTGTCTGCGTTAGCTGCCTGGGCGGGGATCACAACTGCCGCCGCGGCAAGGGTGGCCGGGACCAGCGTGCGCATCATCGTCGATTTCATCGGAGTTCCTTTCATTTTTTGCGGATGGGCACTGCAACCATCCCGCGTGGGACTTAAGCGATCCTTAATTGGCTTGCGGGCTCTGGACCGGGGCCAGCACCGGGAGCATGATTGGGGTTGATGTGGCGCGCGTCATCCGCGTCGCCACGGGCAGGCGCTGGGGCCGCTGGTCGGTTGGTCCGCCGGGGCTGGACGAATTCGTATCCGGTCCGGACGGCTGCTCGTGAGGGGCTGTGCGATGGGTGCACTGCGGATAGGGGCCCTCGGGCCGCTGGATGTCATTGCCGGCGGATCGCCCGTTGTGGTCAAAGGCGGCAAGCAGCGGACCGTCCTGGCATGCCTTGCCCTCAGGGCGAACTCCGTGGTGACTGCCGACTTCCTGGCAGATGTTCTTTGGGGCGATCACCCGCCGGCGCGTCCGGGGCCGCAGATGCAGGTGTACTTGGCGAATCTGCGGGGACTGCTGGAACCGGGCAGGCCGCCCGGCGTGGGAGCACGCCATTTGCTCAGCCGTCCCGGTGGCTACAGCCTGGTGGTCGGGGAAGACGAACTTGACCTGCTCCAGTTCCGCTCGTTGGTAGCTCTCGGCCAGAACGCAGCCCTGGAAGGAAACCTGCCCGGCGCTGCCACGTGCTTCCGCCAGGCTGTCCGACTGTTCAGAGGGAGCCCGTTCCCGGACCTTGCCGACATCCAGGCCTTCAGAGCCGAACTGGACCAGCTCGAGGAAATGAAGCTGGACACCTACCAAAACCTGGCAGACATCGAGCTTGCCCGCGGCCGCCACTCCTTGCTGACGGGAGACCTGCAGCGGCTGGTAACCAACCATCCCTACCGTGAAAAGCTGTGGGAATCTTTGGCCCTGGCCCTTTACCGCGACGGCAGGCAGGGGGATGCGCTCGCAGCGTGCAGGTCCGCCAGGAAGGTGATGGTTCAGGATCTGGGTATCGATCCGTCAGAGCGGCTGAAGGAGCTTGAAATCCTGGTCCTGCAGCAGGACCAGTCCTTGGACGCCCCGGCCGTCGGTTTCCTGCGGCAGGCAGAGAAGGTCAACAGTGTGCCTCCTGCTGTCACGCCGATGCTCGGACGGGACTCGGAGTTTGAGGAGGTCTGTTCGCTCTATAAACAAGAGGGCTGCAGATTGGTGACGGTCACAGGACCCGGTGGAACAGGAAAGACACGGCTTGCCTTGGCCGTCGCCTCCCATATCGGCGAAACGATGGACGACGGCGTGGGCTGGGTGAGCATGGCACCGTTGACCCACCCGGAGCAGGTCCCTGCAGCCATTGCCTCCAGCCTGGGCCTTGGGGATTTTGGCGCGGACGGACCGCTCAAGATGGCTTCCCGGTTCCTGCGGCAACGACGGCTCCTGCTGGTGCTCGACAACTTCGAGCACCTGGAGAAGGCATGGCCGGTTGTGCTGGACCTGTTGACCGGGGCTCCGGAGCTGCGCATTCTGGCTACCAGCAGGAGGCGCCTGGGACTGCGCGCCGAATATGAATTCGAGCTGCCGCCGCTCGCATTGCCTCCGTTTGACCACATCCTCCCGCCTGACGTGCTTCGCGAGGTTCCTGCCGTCAAGCTGTTCCTTGCACGCGGCCGCGCTGTCCGGCACTTCGGGGTTGACGAAAGCAACGCCTCATTACTCACCAGAGTCTGCCACCGGGTAGACGGCCTGCCGCTTGCCATTGAGCTGGCAGCCGCACAACTCCGCCATCACAGCCTGGAGGAGTTGCTCGGCGAGCTCGAACAAGGGCTCACATCGCTTCCCGGGGCCTTCCGGGACCTTCCCGGAAGGCAACAGACAATAACAGCGACCATCGCTTGGAGCTACCGCTTGCTGGGCAAAGCCGAACAGGAGCTCTTCGACCACCTTGGGGTCTTTGCTGCCAACCCGACCACGACTGCCGTCCGCAGCATCTGTTGTTGTGCGGCTGATTCGGGACAGGCAGAGGATGCCGCCCTTGGTGTCCTCCTTAGCCATAGCCTGGTCCGCTGTTACACAGACACGGAAGGCAACGAACGTGTCGGTGTCCTTCATTCCATCCGTGAGTTTGCCCGGCAGCGCCTGCTGGCGCGCGCGGACGCAGATGCTGTCTACCGCCGCCATGCCAGCTACTACCTGCAACTGGCGGAGACACTGGCTCCAGCGCTCTGGGGGTACGGCCAGATAAGCGCGTTCCGCGAACTGCAGGCTGATACGGCGGAGTTCCGCTCAGCCTTGCTGTGGGCTACCGGCCAACGGGGATCTGACGAGGTGGCGCTGGGCCTGATAGGACACCTGTGGCATTACTGGGAGCTCACGGGGAACGTGTTGGAACAGTATCGAGAAGCAGTGAAACTGGTGGAGCGCGCACCGGACGTACCTCCGGCTGTGCTTGCGCCGGCACTAAGCGGGGCCGCCACTCTGTCCTGGATTGTGGGCCGGTACGACCAGGCGGCAACTTTACATCACCGGGCAGCCGAGACGTTTCGCGAGGCAGGAAACCAGCAGGGCGTCGCCTGGTCCCTTATGTGCCTTTCGGTCCAGGCAGCGCAGAGCGAAGACCTCGTCCTGGCTGAACGGCTGGCTTTGGAAGCACTTACCACGCCCGGAAGAGGTTACCGGACCCGGGTCAGCGCCCTGATCGTCCTGTCACGGGTGGCCTATCACAACGGCCGATATGACACCGCTTTGGAATTGGCGCAAGTGGAGTCCCGCATAGTGGTGTAACGCCACGGTGGTTGTCTGCGTCGTTGCTGACGTGAAGGCGGTCACCGTGTGA